>NZ_OZ309106.1:946416-1261888 GCF_968048975.1 Vreelandella xerophytica
GTAGCGGGTGTCGGCCGACAGGCAGCGCCTTCTCGTGGGTAGCGCCCGCCGAGGGGCGGTTGATGCTGGCGAACTTGCCCCCGTTGCCGGGTTCCCATTCCCATACGCGTGGCGGTGTGTAGCTATCGCTCATCGGGGTTGCTCCTTGTCGCTTTAGAGGATGGACCGTTGGTGCTGGTCGGGTCTTGACGTAGCTCTTGAATAACGTAGCTCTTGAACAACATCGTCCTTGAATAACGTAGTCCCAGGATCTCAATGGGGCTAGTGAAAACCCTCTACAAGGGTGTATGTTTAATTAGTTTGCCAGCAAACGATCAAGTCAACCAACAGGAGAGTCAGATGCGAACGATCGGGGTACTGGGCGGTATGAGCTGGGAGTCCACGCAAAGCTATTACCAGGCCTTGAACGAAGGCGTCAATCACGCTCTGGGAGGCTTTCATTCGGCCTCCATCGCCATGATCAGCGTCGATTTCGCCGAGATCGAGGCGCTTCAGCAGTCCGGCGACTGGGAAAGGGCCGGTACGCTTCTGGCCGAGGCGGCTGAGCGAATCGAGCGCGCCGGCGCCGGCTGTCTGTTGCTCGCGACCAATACCATGCACAAGGTGGCTCCCGCCATCGAGGCGGCCATTCAGATTCCGCTTTTGCACATTGCCGATGCTACCGCCGAGCAGTGCCAGAAAGACGGCGTTCAACGCGTCGGGCTTCTGGGGACGCGCTTTACCATGGAGCAGGATTTCTACAAGGCGCGTCTCAAGGAGCGCTACGGTATCGACGTGGTGATCCCGGATGAGACGCAGCGTGAAAGCGTTCACCGGATCATTTTCGATGAACTTTGCCGCGGCGAGGTCAATGCCTCTTCCCGCCAGCGCTATCTGGAAGTGATCGATGATCTGGCCGACCAAGGTGCCCAGGCGGTCATTCTGGGCTGTACCGAAATCGCGCTGCTGGTAAGCCAGGAACACACCCGGGTGCCTTTATACGACACCACCGCTTTACATGCCGAGAAAGCGGTGGGCTGGTCGCTTGAGAATTAAGCGACGGTCAGTGTGACATCGATGTTGCCGCGGGTAGCGTTGGAGTAGGGGCAAACCGTATGCGCCTTGTCTACCAGCGACTGGGCGGCGGCCTTGTCCATGCCCGGCAGACTCACCTTGAGTTCGACTTCGATACCGAAACCGACCTCTACCGCGCCAATGCCTACGGCGGCGTCGATACTCGCGTCCTGGGGCAGCTTCACTTTTTCCTGGCTGGCGACATGTTTCAGGGCGCCTAGAAAGCATGCGGCATAGCCGGCGGCAAAGAGCTGCTCCGGGTTGGTACCACTGCCACCGGCACCGCCCAGCTCCTTGGGTGTGCTGAGGTTGACATCAAGCGCCCCATCAGAGGATTTGGCGTGGCCTTCACGGCCCCCGCTGACATGGGCTTCGGCGCGGTAAGCAATCGTTTCGATAGACATGGTGCCTCCTTTTATCAATGACACTTCATTGACGCCACGCCCGATGATGGCAAGGCGTGGCGTGTTGGTATTATTAATTTAGTACAGCTTTGTTTAGTGCGCAAGATAAAATGCATGGCGCTGCATCAGAGAGCGAAGGCGTACTTAAAGTGCCTTGTGAAGGTGTTTACGCAGGGTTACCAGCGCCTCTTTCAGTTCCAGAAGACGCTCGGGTGATTGCTCGCTGGCGCTCACCACGCAACCCGGGATATGGCGCGCTTCGGTTTGCAGGGCGCGCCCCTTGGGGGTAAGCAAAAGTTGCACCACGCGCTCATCTTCGCTGCTTCGCTCGCGTTTCAATAGCCCATCACCCTCCAGGCGCTTGAGAAGCGGTGTCAGCGAGCCCGGGTCGGTCAGCAAGCGCCGGCTGAGCGCGCCTACCGTCAGCCCATCTTCCTGCCATAGGGCCAGCATCGCCAGGTATTGGGGGTAGGTCAGCCCCAGCGCCTTCAAAAGCGGCTTATATACCTTGGTCATGGCATGCGAGGTGGAGTAGAGCGCAAAGCAGAGCTGGTGGTCCAGTTCCAGCTCGTGGGCGGGGTCTTGTTCAGACATAACAGCTCCCAAGTAGATCTGACTTAATGTAGCGCTTCAGGGCGTGGGTGGCTATCTTTGCAGGCCATATAGACAAGGCACCAACTTCGTTAAACTAGGGTGCCAGACACGTAAAGAGGCAGAACCGTTTTGAAAATCGACCAGTTGACCATTTACCCGGTGAAATCGCTTCAAGGTATCGATCTCGATGAGTCGGCGGTGACAGCCCAGGGGCTGGCCTGGGATCGCTGCTGGATGTGGGTCGACCGACAGCAGCGCTTTGTCACTCAACGCCAACTACCCGCGCTTTCGACGGTGTCCGTGGCGCTTACCAGGGTGTCATTGGTGCTTTCTCACCCCAAGGTGGGGGACATCGAGATTCCGCTTGAACCTCCCAAGGGCCCGATTCGCCTGGTAACAGTATGGCGCGATCACTGCAAGGCGCTGGCGGAGCGTGACGAGATTTCAGACTGGCTGGTCAGGGCGCTGGGCGAGCAGGCCGAAGGCCTTAGTCTCGTACGCTTTGCCAGCGGCTTCAAACGCCCCGTGGAAGCCGATTTTCTCGATGGTGATCTTGCCGATACCCACTTCGCTGACGGCTACCCGTTTCTGGTCACGACGACCGGCTCGTTGGACGCCCTCAATCAAGCGCTTGAAGCAAACCGGCAAGCGCCGGTACCCATGGCGCGTTTTCGTCCCAATATCGTGATCGACTGCCCCGCCGCGTGGGCGGAAAACGCCTGGCAATTGATCGATATCGACGGCGACACTATTCGCCTGGTCGTGCGCAAACCCTGCAAGCGCTGCACCATCATTACGGTGGATCAACGCCTGGGCACCATTTCCACGCCCGCCGAGCCGCTGAGCACGCTGGTGAAGCTGAAGACCCAGCCCGGGCTCAAGGGTGCCTACTTCGGCCAGAACGCCACACTCGGTGACGGGGAAGGGGCCATTATTCGTGTGGGGGCGGGGGTGACGCCCACTTCGCGCGTCTGATATGCAGAAGCCGAGTTGCGATGGCGGTTCCTGAAAGCGTGATGACCATGCCGACCAATACCGGAAGGCTCAGCGTTTCACCCAGCAGAAAGTAGCCCCAAAGCAGGGCGCTCACCGGCACCAGGAAGGTAACGGTGGAAGCGGCCGTCGCCCCGGCGCTTGCCAGCAGCCCAAAGTAGAGTAAAAAGGCAAGCGTGGTACTCAGGGCAGCCAGGGCGGCGGCGTTGGCCCAGGCCACCGCACTGACCGGCTCGGTGGGCCACAGTAAAAGCCCCGGCACCAAGAGCACCAGCGCCGACATCGCACTGCTGCCGGCGGCCAGTACCCGGACAGGAAGATGGCCCAGGCGGGTTTTCGAGAAGTTTCCGGCGATACCGTAGCAAAGCGTTGCGCCCAGCACCGCCAGAATGAACCAGCCGTCGCCCCCGGATGAGAAGTCCAGACGGTCGGCAGACAGGACATACACGCCCACCAGGGCGATTGCCAGCCCCGCGTACTGTTCGCGCTTGATGACGGTAGCGAAGAAGGCAGCGCCGATCAGGGCGGTGAAGATGGGCGTGGTGGCGTTGATCAGCGAGGTAAAGCCCGCCTCCAGACGGGTGGTGGCGAGCGCGAGTAGTGAAAAGGGCAGTACGAGGTTGACGATACCCAGAAACAGTAGCGCGGGCGCGTTGCTGGCGATCAAGCGGACATAGCGGAAATCCAGAAGTAGCGGTACCAGTAGCAGCGCTCCCAGGCCCATGCGGATGAACACCAGCGGAATGGCGCCAAGTTCGGGAGCAGCCACGCGCATGAAAATGAACGAAAGCCCCCAAAGCGAAGAGAGCAGCAGCAAACGCAAGGCGTCAAGTGAGGACATGGCGGGTCTGGCTCATCAGTGCAGGTGGGGGAGAAAGCCGGACAAGATTACGGCGATCACGCGAGGAAAGAAAGCCCAGGGCCGTTCGGCACCGCCAGGAAAATAGACTACGCTTTAGGGTGTGGTGATGGGAGGTCGCTCCCCGCCCGCTTTAAGTAACCAGGCAAATGATTGCAACAGGAGTACTCCATGGATAGTAAAGCGAATGCGCACTGGGAAGGTGGCTTAAAAGACGGCAAGGGTAACATCTCTACCGAAAGCGGTGTTCTGGATGCCGGCTACTCCTTCAAGCAGCGCTTTGAAGGCGAGAAAGGCACCAACCCGGAAGAACTCATTGGTGCAGCCCACGCAAGTTGCTTCTCGATGGCGCTTTCAATGATTCTGGGCGACAAGAACTACACCGCCGATGCGATCGACACCCAGGCGACGGTAACGCTCTCCCAGGGTAACGGGGGATTCGAAATCACCAAAATTCATCTCGACGTTGAAGCGGCTGTCAGTGGCGCCGACGAAACAGCGTTTCAGGAAGCGGCAGAAACTGCCAAGGCCAACTGCCCGGTGTCTAAGGTATTGAATGCCGAAATCACCATGACGGCCAAGTTAAAAGGTTGATCGTCGATCTCGATGAAAAGCGCGGCTATCAGGCCGCGCTTTTTTTATGCTTGAATAAACGTTGGATTGATTGTTTTACTATAGAT
This sequence comes from Vreelandella xerophytica, assembly GCF_968048975.1. Next base: position 951,000 of record NZ_OZ309106.1, read on the forward strand.
TCCGAGCTTTTAATTCCGAGCTTTTAATTCCGAGCTTCAACCGGGTCTTTGTAGCCAGGTCTCTAAAGCCAGGTCTCTAAAGCCAAGTCTTTAAACCAGGTCTTGAAAACAGACTTTAAACCAGTGCCAGGGTTTTAGATTATCTGGAGTGTAAGCCAAGCTCTAGCATTCGAGTTTCGAGTGACTCGGCAAGTGGTGTTCACGCACTCCATAAACGGGTGACGGTAAATACGGTCGTTGGCTCTATTGCTAGAAGAGGTGTTTGACTGACAAGGTGGATCGGGAATTACCGAAATAAAGTGGCAGCTTGCTCAAGTGGATATAGAGGTATAAGTGGCGCAGTAAAAGTAAGTCAGGGAAATGTGGATGCCTGCAGACCGCGCATGAAAAAGCCCTGGCATTTGCCAGGGCTTTTATACTGCCAATCAATCAACAAGAACGATTAGCCCAGGTTGTTATCATCACGATCGCTCATATCGTTCTGATCACCCATGGTGTCATTACCGTTGTTCATGGAATCGTCATCCATGTTGTTGTCGTTCATGTTGTTGTCGTTTCGATTGTTACGATCACCATCGCGCTCGTACTCTTCTGCTTCTTCAAGCGCATCTTGCGAAGCGTTGACGCGGATGACGTAGTCATCATCGTCGTTGTCACGAGTCAGTTCCAGAGAGTCCCATTCGATGGCTACGTCTTTCTCGCCCATTCCCAGGAAACCGCCTACACCTACTACAACCGCTTGAATCTGTCCGTCTTGATCGATGATCAGGTCGTTGATGGTACCGATTTCATCGTCATCTTCAACGGTGCTGTGTACAGAGTTGCCGGTCAGCGAGTCAGCATGAAAGGTACCCTGGGGCGCTACTGTCAAGTAGGAGGCGTCCATGCTGTTCTGCTGGTCATTTGTCTGCTGGGCAGTGGCGGTGCCTGCTGCGAGCATCAAAGCCGGTACCATCAGCGTGCCTAGAAAAGCGGGTTTGATCATTTTCATTGCTATTGCTCCTTGCGTTTGTAGTAAGGCATTACGCGTCAACGCCAATACCTAAACTCTTAAATAGTCAGCAACTGAATAACTGTGCAACTGACCATTTTCCTCGTGGTCTGAACCACGTCCTGCTACTTTCCAGTACTCTTTCAGCGAGTACCTCTTTCTATTAAGGCTCTTTCTTTCAAGTACCTTCTGGCTGGTACTTTTTCTTGCCAGTGCACTTTTTAAAAAAAGACACGCTGACAATCTTCTCTTGCATTCAGGCTAGAACTACGGGGGTAGTTAACCATGCCTTGCGCTCAATGCGCCTGGACACTTATTAAGGTAGACGCTGTGTGTAGCTTTGCAACAATAATACGCATCAGTTTTTTAAATTAAGGGTTCACTGGGGTTGCGGTTCAACAGCTTGAAACGTTCTGGGCCGGGCTCAACTGGCCGGGTCGAGTACGCCGCCTAGCGAAGCATTGCGTCTGAACCAGCCGGCAATACTGCTTCGAGGGTGGCGCGTGGGGAGCACCTCGTGAGCAATGGTATCGGAGAGAAAGCAGGCGAAGGTGCCTGCCTGTGGCACGACCCTGGCTACTTCGCGATCAGGCTGGTCAGGGTCGTAGATGACCATTTCGCCTCCACCATCGAGAGGCCAGTTCGGGGTCAGATAGCCCACTGTGGAAACCACCCGGTTGGCGCGGCCACGGAAACTGTCCAGGTGGCGCTTGTAAAAGGCCCCGGCCGGGTAGTGAGCAAAGTGGGCCTCATATTCGAAAAGCCCTAGAAAGAGTGTCTGGTTGAGTGCCGACTGCAGGCGCTGCATGGCGTCCAGATAGCAGCGCTGGGCCTCGCTTTCTCGATTGAGCCAGTGAATGGCGTCGCCGCGGATATCCTTGCGCAGCAGATGCTGCGGGCCACGACCTACGCCGGCCTCCTCGAGCGCCTCGGCGGCTTGCAGATGGGTGATCTCGGAATGCAGCGCTCGGCAAAGTGCGGGATCGATGACCGCTTTACCCACGTACCAGCCTTGCTCTACCAGAGCATCGATCAGCTCGACATGGGCTGTTGGCGAGAGCACCTCGCTTGATAAAGGGCTTGGAACGGTCATCAATGACTCCTGGTGGCGGGCGCGGCGCTGATGTCGTCTTTCCTGGATGGACGGTTGGTACGCTCCGGGTGGTGCTTGAGCGAGCCGGGCGGGCGCTTGTAAAGATCGATGGGCATACCAAAACCCTTGGCGAGAAGCTCTACCAGCATCATCGCTGAAAGCCCCCAGATGACGTGACCATCGATATGGTAGCTCGGCACATAGTGGGCCACACCATCCACGGTGATGACATCGGTATAGGTGCGCTTGTCTTCCAGAAAATGGCTTAACGGCACTTCGAAAATCGCATCGAGCTCCGAGGGGTCGGCCTTCAGGGGTAGGTCGGGGGCAATGATGCCTACCCAGGGAGTGACGCGAAGCCCGTGCAACGAGACCACGTCGGACAGCTGGCCAATACGCTCCACCTGGTTGGGCGCCAGGGCGATCTCTTCCTGGGATTCGCGAAGCGCGGTATGGTATAGATCCTTGTCGCCGGGCTCGCGCTTTCCGCCGGGAAAGGCTACCTGCCCACTATGGGTCGATAAGTGGCTGGCTCGTCGGGTAAAGAGCAGGGTAGGCTCAGGGTGATGCGCCACGATGGGAAGCAGCACCGCTGCCTGTAGCAGCTTGGCATGATCCAGCTCTTTGGGTCGATAGTGTTGCAGCTCTTTGCGCAGTTTCTCTAACATGGAGTTTCCATCCGGTTTGCTCTCTTTTACAAAGCGTGATGACCAGCGTCAAGCAGAACGCCGCCCTTTATCAGCCGTTGAGAAAACATCATGAATTTTTGTAGCCAGTGCGGTGAAAAAGTCCGCTTTGCCGTTCCCGAAGGCGACGACCGCCCGCGCTACCTGTGCGACGACTGCGGCACCATTCACTACCAGAACCCGCGTATTGTGGCGGGTACGCTGCCGGTTCGGGGCGATAAGGTCTTGCTGTGCAAACGTGCCATTGCGCCACGCAAGGGGTACTGGACGCTCCCGGCCGGGTATATGGAAAACGCCGAAACGATGCGTGAAGCCGGCGTCCGGGAGACCTGGGAGGAGGCCGTCGCCCAGGTGGATATTGAAAGCCTTTATACGTTGATCGATCTACCTCATATCAACCAGGTCTACATGATTTTTCTGGCAAGGCTCGAAGGTAATTTCGCCCCGGGCGCGGAGAGTCTGGAAGTTGCCCTTTTTGACGAGCACGAGATCCCCTGGGACAACCTGGCCTTCCCGACCATCGAGCGCACCTTGGAGCACTTCTTCGAGGATCGTAAAAGCAACCACTTCCCTCTTCACATGAGCACCATAACGCCGGAGGATCGGGAACGCTATTTCGGCAGCGCCTGAGAAGGGATGGGGCGCCCAGGAAGGGAAGGGCGGCTGCTTACAGATCGGCCAGTTCCCAGACATCATAGGCCACTTCCTCGTAGGGGTGGGCCAGTTTGAGCGCGGCTACCGCCGCGTGGATCACGCCATCTTCGCAGACCAGCTCCACCTTGTACTCTTCGACAGTCTCGAGCTCGCCAACGCGTCCGATATGCGGGTGGGCACCTTCCAGCGGGCGAAACTGCCCGGTGCCGCGGGTTTGAAAGCAGCACGCCTCGTAGTCGCCGATACGCCCGGCGCCTGTCTCGAAAATCGCCTCTTTCACGCTCTCGGCGTCTTCCACGGGAACAAAAAACGCAAGTTTGTACATGGTGTCGCTCTCCTCATGTTCAGTCGGTGTGTTTCATCGTAGCGGATTAATGGCAAGGGGGCTGCTTGCTTTCATGAGTGCCTTCAACGTCACGTGATGACACGTAAGCCGAAGCGCCGCGTGGACGTATCTATCCTGCAGGATAGGCATTACCGCATTGCCTAACGACAGCTTCTCCCTGTAGCGTAATCCTTATAACGCTAATACAGAGCAGGGGAGAGGGCCTTGAACGAGGAACTTAGGGATATCTTGAGTGTGCTGGCGCTTGAGCCGCGAGGGGCGATGACGCCCTTGAGCGGCGGCGATATTGCTGCAGTGTACGAGCTGGATACCACCCAGGGGGCGGTGGTGATCAAGCAGGACGACCCCGAGCGTCTTCGCGGCGAGGCTGAAGGACTTCGTGCGCTGAAAGGGGCGGGCACATCGCTGGTAATTCCGGGCGTGTTGGGGCAGTCCGGTGGCTGGCTGGTCATCGAGGCGCTGCACGCCGTCACCCGGACCGACCAGGCGTGCGTGGAGCTGGGCGAAGGGCTTCGCGAACTTCACAGCGTGATTGGCAGCGAACACGGCTGGCTGCACGACAACGCCTGCGGCCGCACGCCCCAGCCCAACACACCGTCAAGCGATGGCCGTGCCTTTCAGCGAGAACGGCGCCTGCTGAATCTAAGCCGCGCCTGCCTGGAGCAGGCGCTGGTAAGTCCCGCACTCTTCAAGCGAATCGAGGCCCAGGCCTACGCGCTGGAGCAGTGGCTGCCGGACGCGTCGCCAAGTCTGGTGCACGGCGATTTGTGGTCAGGCAACGTACTTTATACCCGCAGCGGCCCCGCGCTGATCGACCCCGCCGTCTACCGTCACTATCCCGAGGTGGATCTTGCCATGCTGACCTTGTTCGGCGACCCCGGCGAGCCCTTTTTCGAAGCCTACTGGAACGGTCGTGTTCCTCTGGATTGGCCAAGGCGCGAAGCGCTTTTCCAACTCTACCCGTTACTCAACCATCTGCTGCTTTTCGGCGGCATGTATCTAAGCGGCGTCGAGCACTGCGTGGGCCGACTCGAACAAGACTGACATTGTTTGAAGTAAGCGGTATCAGGGGGTCAACGGGGCTAAAAAACACCTTGAGACGTGCATGTATTGAGCACTTTCGACTAAAGTAAGGCTCACCAGGCTTGACGCTGCGCGAGACACAGAATCGGCAGAACTTCAAGGCTAGCATACATACATGAATGTAACTATAATGCGATCCTTTCACACAACCATGTGTGGCGCACCATCCCACGTTGACACCTAGAGGCAATCCCATGCGACTGGCACACTGGGCAGTCAATGCCCCTCTTCGCCCTTTATTGTTAGCCGTGCTGACAAGTTCTTTCGCGCTGCCCGCCCAAGCGGCGGATCTGATCACCATCACCCGTGATGCGATCAACAACAACGCTGAACTCGCCTCCGCCCGGTCCCAGTTTTCCGGCGTCGAGGCCGCGCGCGACGTAGTGGGCGGCGAGCTGCTTCCTCAGGTCAATGCCTCGGGTAACGTGGTGCATAACCGCCAATACGAAAGCCAGTCGGCGGGTCCGATTGAAACGCCTACCCCTGCAGGCGGTGCCGGCGCTGGTACAACGGGTGCCCCGGTCACGGGGGGGCGCACCCAGGAAGATAACTTCAACAGCATGTCGCTCTCGCTCGAGGCGACTCAAGCGCTTTTCAACGCGGCCACCGTTCAGCGGGTCAACCAGGCTGAACGGCAAATCGATCAGCAGGTATACATTCTGGCGGCTACCGAACAGCAGCTTCTGCTCGATGTGGTATCGGCGTACTTCGATATTCTGCGGGCTTATGAAGTGCTGGAGGCGCGCCGTGCTCAGGAGCGCGCGATCGGCCGCCAGCTGGAGCAGTCCAGCGAGCAGTTCGAAGTCGGTTTGATCGCCATTACCGAGGTAGAGGAAGCACGCTCGAGCTTCGATCAGTCCCGCGCCGAGCGTATTACCGCCGAGAGCAACCTGCAGGTGGCGTTCGAGCGTCTGGAGCAATTGACCGGCCGCCGCTACGCCAGCATCGAGTCGCTGGGGGATATGCCTGTCGGCCTGCCCGCGCCCAGCGAGCGCGACTATTGGGTCGAGCAGGCGCTCGAGCGCAACCCGCAGGTGCTGGCTCAGCGCGCCGGTATCGAAGTGACCCGTGCCGGGGTCGAGATTGCCCGCGCAGGCCGCCTGCCGAGTCTGCAGGCCTACGCCAACTACCAGTACTCGGACACCGACATCGACTACCTCAACGGCCACGATTCATCGAGCCAGTTGGGGCTTTCGGCCAGCGTGCCCATCTATACCGGCGGCAGCACCAGCGCCAGCATCCGTCAGAACACCTTCCAGCTCGAAAGCAGCCAGTACGATTTCGAGTCACAGCGGCGTACCACCATTCAGCAGGTTCGCTCGCTTTACACCCAGGTCAGCAACAACGTGGAAACCGTCGAGGCGCGTCAGCAGGCGATCGTGTCGACCCGAAGCGCCCTGGAAGCCACTCAGGCCGGTTATGAGGTCGGCACGCGTAACATCGTCGATGTGCTCAACGCCGAGCAGAACCTGTATAACGCCATCGCCAACTACGCCGAGTCGCGCTACGACTACGTGGTCAACCTGCTCTCCTTGCGTCAGCAATCCGGGCTTCTGGATGTGGCCGCGCTCGAGGAAGTCAACGGCTGGCTGACCGGCGAGGATGTCACGTTCACCCTTCCCGAAACCGACGATGGCGACGACTACCAGCGCGCGATGAATATCGGTGCCCCGCCCAGCCGGGAAGCGTCGCCGGCAAGTAGCTACTCCTCGGACGATTACGCCCCCGCCAGCCGCCGGCCAAGCGCTTACCCCTCAGGCGGCAACTCGCAAGGTGGCTATCCCTTGGGCGGTGGCCTACCCGGTGGCTACTCGCCGGGCGGCGATTCCGGCAGTAACCTGCCTGGTGGCTACTGATACCTACGGCCTTTAAAGATCTTCAGAATCAGCACTTTGCAGCTATCCGTCAAAATATAGAAAATGAATGGGAATTCCACGTATGAAGAAAGTGATTCACTCAACGAGAGCGAGTCTGGTGACGCTGATAGCTGCCCTGGCGCTGGCCGCCTGCGGGGGAGAAGAGGAACCTCAAGCCCAGCAGCAAGCGCCGCAGGAACAGCCGCCTCACGCGGTAGAGGTGGCCGAAGTCAACCGCCAGGATCTACCCATCAATAAAGCCTACCCGTCGATGCTGCGAAGCGATGACGAGGTCACCCTGGTGGCCCGCGTCGATGGCGCCCTGGAAGAGCGTCATTTCCAGCCAGGGCAAATGGTTGAAGAAGGTGATGCGCTCTACACCATCGAACCCGACCGTTATCAGGCTGCGGTCAACCAGCGCGAGGCGGACTTGCAAAGCGCGCGTGCCCAGTTTTCCCGTGCCCAGCGCGATGCCCAGCGCTTCGAGCAGCTCTTAAGCCAGAACTCGGTCAGCCGTCAGCAGTATGACCAGGCTATCTCCGAACAGCGCGTTGCCCAGGCCAACGTCGCCCAGGCGGAAGCCGCGCTGAGCAATGCCAACCTGGATCTTGACTACTCCAACGTCACCGCCCCGGTAAGCGGTCTGATCAGCCTGAGCCAGATCAATCTGGGCAATGTCGTCACGGCTGGCACCGAGCTTGCTACCATCACTCCGCTCGACCCGCTTGAAGTCCGCTTTCAACTGCCCCAACGCGATGCCTTCGAGCTTCGCCGCCAGTTGAACGACAGCGATACCAACTCAACGATCGTCGCCCGTCTGAGCATTCCCGGGCTGAGCGGCAGCGAAGGCGCCGAACTTGAAGGCGAGCTCGACTTCCTGGGTTCACGGGTGGATAGCGGTACCAGCACCGTGCAGGCTTCGGCCACGTTCGCCAACCCTGACGGCGCCGTGCTTCCGGGGCAGTTCGTGCGTGTGCGCCTGGACGGCCTGAAACGCTACAACGTGATCGCGGTGCCGGAAATTGCCGCTACTCAGGGGCTGATGGGCCCGCAGGTGTTCGTGGTGGACGAGGACAACAAGGCCCGCGAGCGCACCGTGCAACTGGGCGATGTGGCCGGACCCTGGCAGATCATTCTGGATGGCCTTGAAGAGGGCGAGCGCGTGATCGTCGGCGACCCGGCGGGCATCGAGCCTGGTATGACCATCGACCCCCAGCGCTTTGACGGCAACGCCGATGACATCGTCGAAGACGTGGAAGAAGCCGAAGCCGCTGAAGAGCGCGAGCAAGCCAAGGCCGCCTCGGACATGGCGGGCGCGGGCGGCGGCATGCCGGCCGGTGAAGGAGAAGAGGGTGCGCAATAATGAATTTCTCTAACTTCTTTATCAGCCGACCGATATTTGCCACGGTTCTGGCAATTATCCTGACGCTGGTGGGCACGATGGCCATGCGTATACTGCCGGTCGAGCAGTATCCAAGCGTGGTGCCCCCCACGGTATCGGTGCAGGCTCAGTTCCCCGGCGCCGATGCCGAGACGGTCGCCCAGACGGTGGCTGCCCCTCTGGCCGAGGCCATCAACGGCGTCGAGGACATGCTCTACATGACCTCCAACAGCGCCGATAACGGCATCATGAGCCTGAGCGTGGCGTTCAATATCGGCACCGACGGCGACATCAACACCATCAACGTGAACAACCGCGTTCAAGGGGCGCTTTCGCAGCTGCCCGAGCAGGTGCAGTCCCAAGGGGTGACCGTCGAGCTCCGCTCCGATTCGATTCTGATGCTGGTCGCGCTGGTATCGCCCAACGGCGACTACAACAACGTCTACATGCAGAACTACGCCACGCTGAACATTCTCGACGAGCTTCGTCAGGTGCCGGGCGTGGGTAATGCTGAAGTGCTGGGCGGTGGCGAGTTCGCCATGCGGATCTGGATGGACCCGGACAAGCTGGCCCAGTACGACCTGACCCCCAGCGAAGTGGCCAGCGCCGTTCGCACGCAAAACACCGAAATACCGGCGGGTAACCTGGCCTCGGCCCCGCAAAGCGAGCCGCGCGCCTACACCTATACCATCACTGCCGGTGGGCGACTGTCCGACCCGGACGAGTTTCGTAACATCTATCTGCGTACCAATCCGGACGGCTCCTCGCTTCGCCTGGAAGACGTGGCACGCATCGAGCTGGGCGCGTCGTTCTACGGGGTGAGTGCCAGCTTGAACGGCTCTACCATGACGCCGATCATCATCAATCAGCAGCCCGGGGCCAACGCGCTTTCCACCGCCGAGGCGGTACGCGCCACCATGCAGGACCTGGAAACCCGCTTTCCGCCGGGCCTCGAGTACGTCACACCTTACGATACGACGCTGTTTATCGATGCCTCCGTGGAAACCGTTTTCCACACCTTCATCGAAGCGTTCCTGATCGTTGCCGTGATCCTGTTCATCTTCCTGCAGAACTGGCGCTTTACGGTCATCGCCATGTCGGTGGTGCCCGTGGCGGTCATCGGCACGTTTGCCGGTTTTTACCTGTTCGGTTTCTCGATCAATCTGCTGACCCTGTTCGCGCTGGTCCTGTCGATCGGTATCGTGGTGGACGATGCGATACTGGTGGTGGAGAACGTCGAGCGTGTCATCAGCGAAGATGAAGACATTACCGTGCGCGACGCCACCATACAGGCCATGCGCGAGGTCGGCGGGCCGGTCATCGCCACCTCCTTGATCATGGCGGCGGTCTTCGTGCCCGTGGCGTTTCTGGGCGGCTTTACCGGCCAGATCTACCAGCAGTTCGCGATTACCGTCGCGGTTTCCGTGGCGCTGTCGGCGCTGATGGCACTGACCTTTACACCGGCGCTTTCGGCGATTTTCATCAAGCACGACCTCAATCACGACCGGCCTTCGAAGTTTCGTCGCGCCATCACCACGCCGCTTCGCTTGTTCGATCGCATGTTTGCGGGCATTACCGCGGCCTACATGTGGTGCGTGAAAAAGCTGGTGCGCTTCTGGCTGCTGGCCTTGGCGTTGACCGTGGCGGTGGGCGCGGGCTCGTTCTGGCTCTACGCGGCCACGCCTTCCACGCTGGTGCCGGAAACCGATCAGGGCATCGTGCTGGTCAGCGTTTCGCTGCCCGACGCCGCCTCGCTCGACCGTACGCAGAATTACATGGCGAAACTCAGTGCGGCGATCGAGGATGTCGACGGCGTGGAGTACTCCTCCGCCGTGGCCGGGTACGATTTGCTGGCCGGCTCGGTCAATACCGCCCGAGGCGTCATCTTCGTCAACATGCTGCCCTGGGGCGATCGCGAGCTGACCGCCGATGCCCTGGTAGGTCAGATCATGCAGCTGGGCGGGGGAATCGATGGCGGTACCGCCATGGCCTTCAACGTGCCGCCCATCATGGGGCTCTCCACCACCGGCGGGTTCACCGGCTACCTGCAGTCCTTTGACGGCGCCTCGACCCGGGAGCTTTACGAAGCCTCATTACAGATCATGGGCGCGGCCAACCAGCACCCGGCGCTGAGTCAGGTATTCTCGACGTTCAACGTCAACGTACCCTCCTACCGGGCCCACATCGACCAGCAAAAGGCCCTGAGTTACGGGGTGGCGCTGGGTAATATCAACTCGGCCCTGGCCAATACCTTCGGTAACGGTTTCGTCAACTACTTCAGCTATCAAAACCGTAACTTCCAGGTCTATCTGCAAAACGAAGACGAGTTTCGCAAGACGCCGGATGACCTGAACAGCGTGTACGTGCGCGGCGGCAGCGGTGAGCGCATTCCGCTTTCCGAGTTCGTCACCCTCGAGCGTCAGGTAGGGGCATCGGTGGTGTCCCGCTTTGGCGTATACACCGGCGCGCAGTTCCAGGGCGGCGCCGCTCCGGGCTACAGCTCCGCCGAGGCCATCGAGGCGATGGAGCAGGTCGTGCTTGACACGCTAGGCCCCAACTGGGGCATGGGCTGGACCGGCACGGCGTACCAGGAGGCCAATCTGGGCAACACCGCCATGCTTGCCATCATCTTCGGTATTCTGATGGTTTTCCTGATTCTCTCGGCGCAGTACGAGAGCTGGGCGCTGCCGTTGGCGGTTCTGTCCGCCACGCCGTTCGCGTTTCTGGGCGGTATCGGCGGGATTGTGCTGCGGGGCCTGGATACCAGTGTCTACGTGCAGATCGGGATGCTGGTGGTGGTCGGCCTGGCTGCGAAAAACGCCATTTTGATCGTGGAGTTTGCCGAGCTTCAGCGCAAGGAAGAGGGCAAGAGCATCCGCGAGGCGGCCATCACCGCCGCCGAGCTTCGCTTCAGGCCCATCGTCATGACCTCGCTTGCCTTTATCTTCGGCACGTTGCCGCTGGCACTGGCCACCGGGGCCAGTGACGTCAGCAGCCACCATATCGGTACCACGGTAGCCGTGGGTATGGCCTCGGTGGCGATTCTGGGCAGTCTCTTCGTGCCCACGTTCTACGCCATGATTGCCTCGACTGCCGACTGGATGCGGCGCAAGAGCCGAGGCGAAAAGCGCGATCCTGACAAGCGCCTGGAGCACGAGCAGGTGTGATCACGTTTTTGAGTGAGATGTTCATGTGACAAGTTCATGTGACAAGTTCACATGACATATCGAAGTCAGCGGGCCCTACGGGGCCCGCTTTCGTTTGCCGGCTTGATCGACGTCAAGGCGGGTTTGGGCAAAAGGCAGTAGTTTGATCTAAACTTGCTAATGAAACGTTTTGGCTTGTATCCAATACCATAACAACAGGCCAGAACTGACCAGGCAATTCACCTGGAGGAGGGCACGCCATGCAACCGATCCTGTCGGCCGCTTTATCATTTCCCACCATCGTGTTTACATTCGCGCTGACTTTACTGGCGCTTTATTGGCTGCTGGTGCTGGTCCGACTAGCGCCACTCGAGCTTTTCGAGCGTGACAGCCTGCGCGACGATCATATGGCCAGTACACTGGTGTCGCTTGGGTTTGTCGGCGTACCGGCCACCCTGGCACTCAGCATGTTGATGCTGCTTGCCGGCGCCATGACCCTGGCACTCGAGTTCTGGGTACTGCGCGGACTTGAGCTTGGCATGATGCGCGTTCCGCTGGGGCTGTTCATTGTCTGGGGCGCCCTTGCCATTGCCTCGCCGTTGGCCGCCATGCTATGCCAGGGGTTGGCCAAGGGGCTTTACCGCTTTGCGCCTTTCAAGCGGCGCAGCCTGTTGGGCGTTACTGTCGCGGTAACGGCCCTTGAAGGCAACGAGCTGGCCGAGGCGTCACTGATCAAGAGCCCTGCCTGTGTAGTGAAGCTTCACTGCAAGGAGAACGAGGTCTTCACCCTTGGCGAGCGCCGCGTGCTGGTGAAGTACTTGCGCGAGGAAGGCGCCTATCGCAGTGTGGAGGAGCAGACCTACATGGATACCCGCCAGCGCCTGAACCAGCTGCGCCTTCGCCACAAACATCGGGAATCGGCGAATTTCAGCTAACGCTTCATGAAACCAGAAAGCCAGAAAGCCCGCCATTGCGCGGGCTTTTTACGGTTCGGCTTTCAGTTGCAGAAAAAAAGGGAAAGACCATGGCGGGACGACAGCGCTGGCGCGTGGTTCGAGGCTAGGGGCGGCGCATCAACATGATGAGAGTGTCGATCATCTCACCTCCCCGGGCACGAATCGAGTAAGCCCCGGGGGCGCGAAGCCAATCGTGAAAAAGCCCGCCCAGGGTCGCCTGCATCAGCTGTGCCGCGACCTGGGGGGACAGATCCTCGCGCAGCTGCTGCTGATCGGCTGCCAGCTGAAAGACGCTGAGCATCTCCTGGAAACACTCTTCGTTGATTTCGCTTTGCATCTCGAGCGGGTTGATATCGCTGAAGAACTCACAGCGATGCAGCAAGATGGAAAGAATGCGCTTATGGGAAGGCTGCTCCAGACGCTCGACGCCGGCAAGGCACGCCAGGCGCATGGCATCCATGGGCGAGACGTGGGGGTCGACGTTCTTGACCTCTTCCACCAGCGACTGGAAGGGCATGCGCACCCGCTCCACCAGTGCCATGAACATGTCGCCCTTGTTCTTGAAGTGCCAATACACCGCCCCGCGGGTCACTCCCGCATGGCGAGCTACCTGTTCAAGGGACGTGCGGGCTACGCCTTTCTCGAAAAAAACGTCTTCAGCCGCGTCCAGGAGCGCTTCGCGTGTGGCTGCCGCTTCTGCTTTGGTTTTTCTAACCATAAACGCAACCTTAGTAACTATCCCGAAAGGAGGGTATTTTATCTGAAATGCCACCTTTTTACATTCAAAACTGTATGGTTAGCTGATACATGTCAGCGTCTGTGGGAATAAACACAGCGGTGGCATAAAACGTTCAGCTCCAGCAGCTTTCGGCGCCGCGTTCTGGCGGCTGCTGTTTTACCAAGATGACAGGAATACCCATGGCACAAGTACCGTTTCATATAGCCGGTCACACGCTTCAGCCCGGCGAGCGTCTACAGATCGACGTGCCGGTCGCGCGCCTCTACACTCATACGCCGCTGCATATTTCCATCGAAGTGGTTCACGGGCGCAGGGAAGGGCCGACCATGCTGGTGTGCGGTGGTATCCATGGCGATGAGATCAACGGCGTGGAGATCGTCCGGCGCCTGTTGCGCTCCAAGTCGATCAACAGCCTGCGCGGCACGCTGATTGCGGTGCCCGTGGTCAATGTATTCGGCTTTCTGCAGCAGACCCGCTACCTGCCGGACCGGCGTGATCTCAACCGCTGCTTTCCGGGCAGCGAAGAAGGCTCGCTGGGCGGACGCATTGCTGCGCTCTTGCGCGAGGAGATCGTCGATCACGCCACGCACATCATCGATTTGCACACCGGCGCCATTCATCGCACCAACCTGCCGCAGATTCGCGCCCAGCTGGAGCCGGACAGTGAAACCGCGCGCATGGCCGATGCCTTTGGCGCACCGGTGATTCTCAATGCCGAGCTTCGTGAGGGTAGCCTTCGCCATTACGCCCAGAGCCGTGGCATTCCGGTACTGACCTACGAGGCTGGTGAGGCACTGCGTTTTGATGAGTGGGCCATTGCCCCCGGCGTGCGCGGTATTCTGCGCGTCATGCGGCGGCTGAAAATGCTCGCCGGGGAACAGCGCCGCCGCCTGCCGGCCCCTGCCGAGCTTGCCAACGGCTCCAGCTGGGCGAGGGCGCCTATCGACGGCATCCTGCGCCCCAAGGTGCGCCTGGGCGCGCGAGTGTCCAAAGGTGAAGTGCTGGGGCGGGTGGCCGACCCGTTTGGCAACGACGAGGGCGATGTGCTCGCCATGGCGGACGGCATCGTCATCGGCATGAGCCGCTTGCCGCTGGCCAATGAAGGTGAAGCGCTGTATCACATTGCCCGGTTCGATGAGATAGAGGAAGCCGAAACCGCGATCGAAAGCTTCCAGTCGAGCCTTGACCCGGTGCCGGACCCCATGTTCTGAAGCCGGGCTTGCATCATAGGGTAAACCTTCACCAAAGCCGAAAAATGATGGTTTAAAACTATGGATACTATAGTTAAGCATTGAGCCCGGTACGTGGCATGATAAGGCCATCTTGATTACACCTGCTTAACAAAACGCAAGTTGGCATGAGTGAGCAGTTTAGAAGAGCCTGAAACGCAACGGCCCTGCCAAAGGCCTGGATCGTGACAAAGAGGAAAGGTATGACAAACGGTAACTCCAACTACACCACCACCGACGCTGGCATCCCGGTTTCCAGCGACGAACATTCACTTTCCGTAGGCCCGGACGGCCCGATCGTACTCCACGATCATTACCTGATGGAGCAGATGGCGGCCTTCAACCGGGAAATGATTCCGGATCGTCAGCCCCACGCCAAGGGCGGCGGTGCCTTTGGTCACTTCGAAGTCACTCACGATGTCAGCCAGTACACCCGCGCTAAATTCTTGCAGCCGGGCAAGAAGACAGAAATGCTGGCGCGCTTTTCCACGGTAGCCGGTGAGTCGGGTAGCCCGGATACCTGGCGCGACCCGCGCGGCTTCTCGCTTAAGTTCTACACCGAAGACGGCAACTTCGACATGGTGGGTAACAATACTCCCGTGTTCTTCGTACGCGACCCGCTCAAGTTCCAGCACTTCATCCACTCGCAGAAGCGCCGCGCCGACAACGGCCTGCGTGATCACGATATGCAGTGGGACTTCTGGAGTCTTTCGCCGGAATCCGCCCACCAGGTCACCTGGTTGATGGGGGATCGTGGCGTGCCGGCCAGCTGGCGCCACATGAACGGCTATTCGAGCCATACATACATGTGGGTCAACGACAAGAGCGAGCGTTTCTGGGTCAAGTACCACTTCAAGACCGACCAGGGCATCAAGTGCATGACCCAGGAGCAGGCGGATCAGATGGCCGGGACCGATGCCGATTACCACCGTCGCGATCTGTTCGACGCCATCAAGCGCGGCGAACACCCGACCTGGACACTGCAGGTCCAGATCATGCCCTTCGAGGATGCCAAGACCTACCACATCAACCCGTTCGACCTGACCAAGGTGTGGCCGCACGACGATTACCCGCTGCAGGAAGTGGGCAAGATGACCCTCGACCGCAACCCCACCGATTTCCACACCGAAATCGAGCAGGCGGCGTTCCAGCCCAGCAACTCCGTGCCGGGTACCGGCTTCTCACCGGACAAGATGCTGCTGGCGCGCGTCATTTCCTACGCCGATGCCCACCGTGCCCGCTTGGGGATCAACTACCAGCAGATCCCGGTCAACGCCCCGAAAAGCGGGGTCAACAGCTACGCCAAGGGCGGCCGGATGCGTGTTGCCAATACCACTGACCCGGTCTACGCGCCCAACAGCAAGGGCGGTGCCCACGCCGACCCGAACGCTTTCCCGGAAGACGCGGTATGGGAAGCCGATGGCGAGCTGGTACGCGCCGCCTACACGCTGCGCCCGGGCGATGGCGACTTCAACCAGGCCAACGACCTGGTCAACAAGGTAATGGACGACGCCGCCCGCGACCGTCTGGTGAGCAACATCGTCGGCCACGTCTCTGGTGGAGTGGAAGAGCCGGTCCTGTCGCGCGTATTCGAGTACTGGAAAAACGTCGACCAGACCATCGGCCAGCGCGTCGAGCAGGGCGTCATGGAAAACCGTCGCAAAGCCGGCAAGTAACCCAGCGCCTTCAAAAACGAACCCGCCACGCTTTGCGTGGCGGGTTTTTTTATACGGTGGTTTCGGATTCGCGCACCAGGCTCAGCGCTTCGTCGAACAGGCGCAGGCCCGCGCCTTCCTTATGAGCGTTCTCGGAAAGGTGGCGGCGAAAGCGCCGCCCGCCGGAACAGCCCTGAAAGAGCCCCAACAAGTGGCGGGTAATGTGGTTGAGCTTGGCGCCTTCATCCAGGCGCATCTGGATATACGGCTTGAACGCCTGAGCGGCCTCGAGGCGCGTGGCCGCCGGGCCCGGCTCACCGAAGATCGCCTGATCCACCCCGGCCAGCAGCCACGGGTTCTGGTACGCCTCGCGGCCCACCATCACGCTATCCACGTGCTCGAGCTGCGCCTGGCACTCGTCCAGTGTCTTGATGCCGCCGTTGATACCGATATGCAGTTCGGGGTTCGCCGCCTTCAAGCGGTGTACGCGCGGGTAGTTCAGCGGCGGCACGTCCCGGTTCTGCTTGGGCGATAAGCCCTGCAACCAGGCCTTGCGCGCGTGCACGCTAAACGTGGTGCAGCCCGCCTCGGCGACCATATCGATAAACCGCGCCAGGTCCGCGTCTTCGTCCTGGTCGTCGATACCGATCCGGCACTTAACGGTCACCGGAATAGTGACCGCCGCCTGCATGGCCTTCACCGCCGCCGCCACCTTCTCCGGGTAGCCCATCAGACACGCCCCGATCAGGTTGTTCTGCACCCGGTCGCTGGGACAACCCACGTTCAGGTTGACCTCGTCGTAGCCCCATTCTTGGGCAATCGCCGCGCACTCGGCCAGCTCCCCTGCGTCGCTGCCGCCCAACTGCAGCGCAATCGGGTGCTCGACTTCGTTGTAACCCAAAAACCGCTCCCGCGGCGAGCCGTGCAAAATCGCCCCGGTGGTCACCATCTCGGTGTAGAGGAGGGTGCGCTTGGTTAAGGTGCGGGCGAACGCGCGGTAGTCGCGGGTCGTCCAGTCCATCATGGGCGCGACGGAGAAAGTTCTATCCAGCTCGGGGCGGGCGGTGCCAGACTTCATGCGGGTTTGCGCGGTTGTGGTATCATTCATAACTGTTCACATTTACAGTGGTTATGCGACATTTTACATGGTTCGTTGGTACAGAATTGGTACGTGAGCCGCTTTTGATTTGGTACATCTGAGAGGCAAGTATGGCAACGATTCGCAAGCGCCGGAAAAAGGACGGCAGTTTCTCATATATGGCTCAGATCCGCATCGCTCGGCGTGGCCAGCCCGATCATTCTGAGACGAAGACCTTTCCTAAAAAGGCGATGGCGGAGGAGTGGGCAAAACGGCGTGAACTCGAACTTGCCGCCCCTGGCGGAATACTCACGGCTAAGTGGAAAGGCGTAACCTTACACGACGCGATCGAACGTTACTTACATGAGTTTGCCGACGGAGCTGGACGCAGCAAGCGTGCAACCATCGAGCAGCTTCGGCGCTTCCCAATCGCTCGCGTAAAAATCACCGATCTAAGCAGCGAGCAGATTATAGACCATGCTCAAATGCGGCGGCGTAGTGGCATTAAGGCTTCTACTACCGCCCAGGATATCACCTGGTTGGGAATCATCTTAAAAACAGCGGTGGCCGCCTGGCGTATGCCGGTGGATCTCAACGAGTTCGAGTCGGCAAAGCTGCTGTTGCGCAGTAAAAGTTTGATCAGCCGTCCAGGATCGCGAGATCGACGGCCGACGCTGGAAGAGATCGAGCAGATCCGCGCTTATTTCCAGCGGTCACAGAAGATCCGGCCGAGCGCAATCATTCCTATGGAAGACATTATGGACTTTGCGATCGCTTCATCTCGTCGGCAGGAGGAGATTACCAGGCTTACGTGGGATGACCTGGATGAAGCCGCCATGACATGCTGGGTACGGGATGCCAAGCATCCACGCCAGAAGTGGGGCAACCACAAACGCTTCAAGCTCACCCATGAGGCAATGGCCATTATTCGGCGCCAACCGCGTAAAAATGATGAGCCGCGGGTCTTTCCTTACGGGGCGAAGTCGATTGGTACTCGGTGGCGGGCCGCAACGGCGGCGAAGGGTATCGAGGATCTACGCTTTCACGATTTACGCCACGAGGCTACATCGCGGCTCTTCGAAGCAGGGTATGAAATCGTGGAGGTTCAGCAGTTCACCCTTCATGAAAGTTGGGATGTACTCAAGCGTTACACCCATTTGAGGCCTGAGACCTTGAAACTCAGGTAGTCTTTCAAACAGCCGTCACGCTTTTTAGCGCTTGAACATCCATCGGGAGAGCGAGTGCGTGCATCTTCCGGTGGCAGTTGGGACACAGTGCAACAGTGTTCTCGATCGAGTCATCGCCACCTTTAGCTAGCCACTCGATGTGATGGCACTCCAGGTAGGGTTCGCCTTTTTGAGTTTCAAACGGGGCTGGCTCTTGGCATAACTCGCAATGGCCATTGGCCCGGCGCTTGGCATAGGCTGCTATGTAGGGTGAACGTGGTATGACAGTGGTTTGACCTATGCGACTACCTACTTTCGCCGGGGCCTTCTCTGCGCGCTCCCGCAGTTCTGAGTCGGATAGCTTGCGGGCTTTATGCTCTTTCTTCTCGAATAGCTCCTGTGCTGTAGCCTCGTCGAAGGATAGGGCGTTCTCGTTTTTGAGCTTCAAAGGGAAAAGCCAAGCCTTTCGCATTTCCCCCTCAGAGTCAGGTTGTGTCTCCTGGTAGGGCTCCCCTACACGTATCATCTCGCCGGTGTAGGTGTATTCCCTCTTTTTGAAGACCTCAAACAAATGGACCGCCACTCCATTTTCGGGGCTTTCGGTAAGGGTCTTATTCTGATGAAAGCTAAGGCTCATTTCATCCTTCTGGCCCATCCCCGTGTAGTGGATGGTGTCTCCATGCCACCGATCATAGTAAATCGAGTCAACATGGCTGGTAACGATCACCAGCGTGTTTGTCTTATGGGATCGACGCATGCCCCCTTGGGGACTGCACTTAAAGATGTCGCATAGCTGTTGGTTGTTCAGTATTGTGCCGGGCTTTAGAGAGCTAATCGGATCCATAAGCGCTTATCAATTCCTTGGCGATGGGTATATCGGCGGGTGCTAGCTTGAAGGTTAGAAGGTCGCTGATTGGCGACCAGAGAAGACGATCATGCACGTGCAACACGGGTTTACCGCTTATCTGGACAAAGACGCCAATAAGGTTGATAGCGCCCCCTTCGTACTCGTATACGCTTTCCATGAATACCCGGTCAGCAACGCATACCAGGTTGAGCTCTTCAAAAATTTCACGCTCGATGCACTGCTGGACCGTTTCATCTGTTTCCACCTTGCCACCGGGGAATTCCCAGAAGCCCTCGAGCTGCTGGCCCGGTGCTCGGCGCGTCAGTAAAATTTTACCGTTGGTGACGGCGAGCGCCGCGGCGACATGTTTCAAGGAAACTTACCCAATGACGGTTTTGATTAGCTTACCTTAGGTTTTCGACCAGCCGCTACCTACTCGTTCACCAATTTCCATTGCTCTTTCGCTTCCGCGCGCTTCACGTCTAAGTACTGCGCTAGATCCACCGCACTGACCAGCCAGGGGCTTTTCTGCGAGTCCCCGGCGCGATAGGTCGGAACGGGCAGCGCCTGGGCGCCTGCGCGGAAACTGGCGGTACGAGGGCTGATACCAAAGAAGCGCGGGGCGACTTCATCCAGCGGGAGTTCGCCGCGGCCGTCGAATTCAGCGAGTAATCCGAAGTAGGTGTTCATTGTGATTGACTCCCTTGTTGAGCCCGCCAATGGTTGAACCGGTTGCGAATGCGCCGGAACGTTTGGCGCGCCTGGTGGTTGCTATCCAGCTCGGCGCGGCTCTGAATTTTGCAGGCGGCACGGATCCAGTCGCGGGCATCTTGAGCGTTATGCGTGCCGTCGGGCAGGTTGGCCTCGGCGATACCAAACTTGGCGCGGCGGCGGCGATCCAGGTAGAGCTGGAAAGCCTGGTCTTGGCAGAGTAGGGCCGCCTGCCTGGCGGTGGTGCCGCCTTTGGGTGGGTTACCGGACATGCTTCCCCCTTAGTTCACGAATGCCTTGGCACTCGATGCACGTAGTCGCCCAGGGCGCCGCCTGGCGTCGCGGCGCCGGGATCTGGTAGCCGCAATCGACGCACTCATCATGCGGCGCTGGTTGGGCTAGCTGGGTGCGGTTGGCCAGCGTGGTTTCCAAGGCGCGCTGGGTAATTTCCGCGGCGCGGTCGATGTTATCGGCCATGGTTCGTTCGTCCTCTATCAACACAATTCGGGCGGGAAGTACTCTTCCTGCTGGGGTCGGGCGGGCGGCGCGAAGAGTTTTCGCGCCGCTTCTTTGGCTTCCTGGCCTTCGCGGTGGGCGTCTTCCGCTTCGGCCCGGTAAATTTCTGAGCGCTTCCACTCTTCGAGACGTTCGCGCTGGGCTTTTTTCTCTTCCGGTGATGGCTCTCGGGGCTCGATATCGACCCCCTGCGTACAGTTAGTGACACGAGTCCAAGGGGAGTCGGCTTCGCCTCCTCCCAAACCCCCTTGGTGGCTGCGCGACTTGCTGCGCACTTCCCAGCGGTAGAAGCGGGTCAGGTATTCGTGTTCGTTGCCCCGGCCGTCGGAGACGACGATGCCGAAGGTGCCGGGCGTGGCTTCGCCGTGGCGGCCTTTGGCTTCGATGCCTTCGGCCAGCTCGCCGGTGGCGTGGCTGACCTGCGCTTGCTCGTCCTTGATGCGAGAGAGGTCTACGCGGGGCATCGTCCAGGGTTTGATGGGGCGCTGTTTGCGGGGCATGTTGGGGCCGCCCATGAGGCGCAAGAACTGATCCCACTGGCCGGCGTTGGCGGCTTTACGGATCTGCTCGAAGCGGCTGGCGATGCGTTGATCCGGCCGGGTCGCGGCCTCCCAGTTTTCCAGCTCGTCGGCGTGCTTTTCGTTGAGGCGGCGGATCTCGCGCCAGACTGTGACGCTGGGCAGGCCGACGAACTGGAATTGGCGAATGCCCCACACGGCCGCCCAGGATTCGATACGTGGCGCCACGCTGTTGAGGTCGTGGCCGTAGGTGTCCTTGTCATCGTTGGCGACGCCATCCCGGGTGAACTGCTCGCCGTTGATGTTCTTGCTGATGTACTTGGCCACGTACCCTGCGGCCGTGCCTTTGGCGTAGTTGATGCGCTCGACCTTGAAGCGCGCGGTGGTCTTGCGGCCCCGGCGATCAAACAGCTCCTGGGGCGTGTCGGCTTCGGCGTGGTCGCGCACGATGTGGTTCACGCGGTTGGCGTCTTCGCGCTTCATCCAGATCAACAGGTGCCAGTGCGGGGTGCCGTCGTGGTGGGGCTCGACCACACGAATGCCGTAGATGCCCAGATTCTCGCGGGCGAGTGCGGCGCGGGTGCGTGCCCAGACCTTTTGCAAATACGCCTGAGCGTCGCGCGGCGTGCTGCCGTCGTACTTCGGGTTGCGCACGCTGTTCTCAGAAACGACCGGGTGAAAGCGGCTGGGCGCGGTGATGGTGTAGAACATGCCGACATGGCCCAAGCGGCGCGATTCCGCTTCGGTGTCGCTGATGCGCAGCATGAGTTCGGCGCGGCGGTGGTTGGGGTTCGACAAGCCCAACTCGGCGAGCTCGGCCAACGTATACACTTGGCCTTCCTGATTGATCGCCTCGAGCGCTTCGAGCAACGCGGTATTGCGGTTTTTCTGGGCACGGCGGCGGTTCAGCGTGGCGTGGCTGCAGTAGATGCCCGCGCGCTTGTGCACGCGATGGGCTTCGCGCTGGATCTGTTCGAGCCGACGCCCGGCCAGCGTGCGCAGCTGACGCCGCCACCAGTTGGCATCGGTGAGCTTGGCGAGCTGAACGCTGGGTTTCAGCTTGAGGCCCGGCGGGTTGAAGCCGTGCGAGCGTGCCCGGTAGCGGGCCTTGTCGAGCGCCATTACATTGACGACGCGCAGGCTCATGACCGGGGCGCGGTACCAGCGGAAGACCGCCATCAATGGAATGACGCCCAAGAGCGGGCTGAGGGGGTTACGCGATGTGGCGATCTGGTGGGCCATTTCCCGCGCCTGGCCGGAAAGGGTGCGGGCCTTCGGTGTTTTAAGGTTGAGCGGGGGCGGCAGCAGGCCCAGTCGCAAGCGGCGGTTATGCTCGGCGATGCCGCCGATCAGTTTGCTCCGTTCGCGCTCGATCGCGGTGGCCTGGGCTTCGGCGTGGTTAATGACGGCTTCATCGTCGTGGGTCGCGTTGAGCCCGCGCAGCATCAAGCGCTCGGCGACACTCGACAGCCACTCGCAGCCCGCTTTCAAGCCTTCGATGGTCGTCGCGCCGCGCTTGACCAGCCCTTCGAAGCCGCGCTTGAGGTCGTCTTTGATTGCCTCGAAGCGGCGGTAGATGTCGGTGGGCTCGATCAGGTCTTGCGCGTTGTGGCGCAGCCAGCGGTTGGCGGCGGCGTGGCCGTGGCGTTTTGAGACATACACGTAACCACCGGCGAGCCGGTCGGCCAGCGAGGGCAGACGCTCGAAGTGGCTGCGCAGGAAATACCCGCAATCGGGCGTACCTGAACTATGAGCGAAGGCGAGATCCAGCGCGCTCACCGCTTCACCTTCTGCGTGAACGTCTGAGACTTGCCCGGGGCGGCCATGTCTATACCCAGAAAGCGAGGCGGGTTGGCGGCGGCTGCGATGTCTAGCTTGTAATCGTCCAGCACGCCGTCCAGCGTGATCGCCCGTTCGCGCAGCAGGCCCACTTCGCGCTCGACCTCTTCGGCGGCCATGCGGTGGCCCGCTGCGTGGAGCTTTGACGCCAGTTCGGAAAGCTCTTGCGTTATCTCGTAGAGAGGAAACGTGCGATCTGTGTTCATGCGACCCCCTTCTCGATTAGCGCGAGCCAATGCAGGGTGGCTTTGGTGTTACCTTCGGCCAGTGCCTGGCGGGCGTGGGCGGCCAGCTCGGCGCTGGGGTGGGCGGTGCGGTTGCGCAGTTGATCCTTGAGGCCAGTGGCGTAGTCACTCATGCGGTGGATCGCGGCGCGTATCGCGTCGCGGGCTGGCTTGGCGAACTCGCTGATTTGCTGGGTCGCGTCTTCCCTGAGCCCGGCGCTTTTGAGCACCAGGCGGCGCTCGGCGTGGGGCAGGTGCGCCCACACGTCGACCAGGTCTTGATCCGCCGCGCGGCCGTGGAGCTCGGCGCGGAGTTCGCCAAAGCCTGCGCGGTCGGGCTGAACGCGGGGCGGAAGGGGTAGGGTGGCCACGTTACTCATCGTTGGATTTCTCCTCGTAGGGGTCATCGTTCGCCGCGGGTATATCGAGCTTCATCTGGCTGAGTACCCAGGGCGAGGTGAACAGCTTCACATCGGGGTTCGGGCAGCGGCTGGGGGCCAGGTTATGAATGAACTCGAGGTGGGCCTTGGCACGAAACCCGCAGTCGAATTCGTTGGTGCAGTGCAAGTAGAGCTCCCGCAGCAGCGACATATCGCTTTTGGAGGTGCGCACCTTCATGTGGCCGCCGCAGTGGGGGCAGTCGATCCGCAATCGGCTGAACTCGGCGTGTTGGGTATCGGTGCTACTCACTGCGTTCTCCTGCGACGGGGTAAAGGGCGCGACCCCGGCCCGTGAGCCCTTGGGTGCCTTTGCGTAAGCGGCGGCGCGTGAGCCACTCGGCGGCTTCATCAATCGTGCTTAGGCCTTCCTGTTTGCGTACCGCCTCTAGCTGGCGTTCGAGTTCGTCGTCCAGCACTAGGTGGTTCTGGGGCATTTCGAGTGCTCCTTGAGGACCTTTTTCGTGCCTGTCTTTACGATGCACGCTGGCCCACACTGGTGTTCACGAAGTCGCCAACGCCCAAGGTGTCGAGCGCTTCTTTCAGCACTAACTGGCGCAGCAGGGTGGCCCTGGACATGCCGGTGTAGTCGACCAGGGCGTCAATGAGCTTGGCTTCGTATTCATCGAGGTTGATGGCGGCGTAGCGGTGGCGAATGCGGCGAGTATCTTGGTGCATGGCAGTGTTCCTTATGCAGCAGCACGCAGGGTTATTGAGCGGAGAGGGTGTCTTCGTCGTACTGGGCGATGCCGCGCAGCATGAGCATGCGCACCGTGGCGGACATCGAACGCACTTCCAGCTGTTGAATACGCTCGAGGTCGGCGCGCTCGGTTTCGCTGAGGTAGGTCATGACGGGTTTATCGCACCCTTTGGGGGCATAAAGGGGCTTCTGGGGAATGGTGTTGGTCGCGGTCATGGGTTAGGCTTCCTTAGTAAAGTAAAAGACTTTGAAAGAGACGTTCGGGCGGTGGGCTTAGCGCTCGTACAGGCGCACCAGCTTGCGCTGCAGGAAGTGTTCATCGAGATGCACGCGCAGCTCTGCCAGGGCGTCTTCGATATCCACGGCGGCGGCGCCGTTGGCCAGCATGGTGGCAGCCAGTTGGCCGGTGGATTCGGCGGCGATGCGCTCTTCCAGCGCTTCGAGATCCGCCAGCGGGTTGGCCCCGCCGATCTCGGCGGTGATGGCTTGGCGGGTGGCAGGCGAGCAGCGGTTCAGCTCGACGTCGATACCGCGGAATAGTAGAACCGGGTTAGTAGCAGGTGTGGCCATGGCAGTGGCTCCCTTTGAGTTTTGGTTATTGCCCGAGGAGGGCTTTTGTTATGTCTGAGCAGAGTGCGGCGGACGCTGACGTTGACGTCGTCGAGCTGGCTGACCAACTGGCGATCGAGATGGTGGGGTCGGATAAATTCTTGAAGAACCGCCACCTGTTAGGCCGAACGCCAGAGGAAACACGTCAGTTTGCCGAAGCGTTTATCGTGGCCCTGCAGAACCTGACTGATCGTGACGAGGCGCTGGCTGCTGAAGTTGACCCAGGCCAGCCCGGAACGCATTCGCCAGATTGATAGCCGCTTTATTGAGGTATTTGCCGGGCGTGCCGTGCTTCGCCAAAGCGCCTACTACCTCAACCATCACGCCCTCGGCCAAGGCTTGCTGGCGGGCGTTGAGTTGAAAGGGCTGGGCTTGCGGGGCGTCATCTACCGACGCCGTGGTGTCGGGCTTTACCGCTGAGATCGACCACGTTCGATTAGGCACTTTGTCGTCGAGTTGAAAAGTGGCGGTGGTATCGGAGGCGCCCAGGTCGCTGACGATGCGCATGACATCCAGCAGTTCGGGAAAAGTTATAGTATGCGGGCATTTAGCGTTGAAGCCTTTGATACCGTTACGCGCAATGTCGAGCGTAAACGGCTCTTCGGCCCGATCAACGACGAGTTTTTGCACCGTGATGCGCGGTAAGGATTCAGCAGGTGTGGCCATGGCAGTGGCTCCCTTGCAAAGTGAAATGAAGTAAAAGACATCGATAGAATGGTGGAGATAATACACCGTGTCAATTGGTTCGGTAGAAAATATACCCCAAAGGTTGAGAGACGAATTGACTCGCCTTGGGCTGTCGCAAGCGGAAGCGTCTCGTCGCTCGGGCGAAAGTTCGCCCCAGCGCCTTAAAGACGTGCTTGCAGGAAGACAGAGATGTCCAGCTGACTTGGTTGCTCGCTTAGCGACAATAGGGGTGGATTATTCCTACGTTCTGACTGGTGAAGCTTTGGGAGCTCCTGACGCTCAACCCTTGGGATTGCCAGTCGCAGATACCGGGCCAGATCTAGTGCCAGTCAGCATGTATGACATTGAGGCCGCCGCCGGTGCCGGGCGTAGCTTCGAAGGCGAGCCGATCAAGACCACGTTGCAGTTTCCGCGCAGCGAGCTGACCGCCCAGGGGCTCGACCCGGCGCAGATCGTAGGCGTGCAGGTGCGGGGCGACTCGATGGACGGCACCTTGGCGGATGGTGACTGGGTGTTGGTGAACCGGGCGAACCGCGACCCGAAGCAGGAAGGGGTGTTCCTGCTATTGCTGAGTGGGGAGCGGCGTATCAAGCGGGTGCAGCGGTTGGCCGGGGGCGCGCTGTATTTGATCAGCGATAACGAGCTGTATCAGCCGGAGATGATCAAGCCGCAGGATATGGGGGATCTGGAGATTCTGGGGCGGTGTGAGATTCGAATTGGGCGGGTGGTTTGATGAGTTATTATCCTCCAGCTTATCGTTCGCAGTCATTTACATGTCCATTCTGCAATGTGTTCTCACATATGGTGTGGTTTAGCTGGGACGAAGCAGTCGGAAGAAACTCGTATGTATATCGAGCCAAGTGTGAGCACTGTAATAAATGCTCATATTGGTTTGGAGAATCTCTCGGAGAACTCGAAGGCAAATTGCTTTATCCGCTAGTTTCAGGTGTTACTGCACCTCATCCGGATATGCCTGAAGATGTACAAGCTGATTACCTTGAAGCACGTGAAGTCTTACCTTACTCATCAAGGGCTGCTGCCGCTTTGATTCGCTTAGCGCTTCAGCGCCTATGTATCGGGCTTGGGAAAAGCTCAAAAATTGATAGAGCCATTGGCGAACTTGTTCAAGATGGTTTGCCACAAGGTGTTCAAAAAGCTCTTGATGCTATCCGAATTATCGGGAATGAATCTGTTCATCCGGGTGAGATTCAAGACGAAGATATTAATAAAAGCGTCGGCTCCATGTTTGAGCTTTTAAATTTTATCGTTCAGGACAGGATTACTCGGTTTAAAGAAATTGATGCGCTTTATGAGAGTTTGCCTCAAAGCAAGTTAAAAGGTGTCGAGCGACGAGATGAAAAAAAATAACCTAACAATACTGGAACAATATGTTTGATTATATTTATACTAAACTCTTGTTAGGTTATTTTAAGTCTTTTTCGACTTTGGTTTCGTTTTTAAGCTTAACTCTTTTCTTGATTGAGAATATAGATATATATGTAAAGATTTTATTGATCGTTTTGATATTTGTCTTACAGGTTTTGTATCTTGTTTTGAAGAAAAGTTATTCTACATATTCTGAGATAGCTGATCTTTTGGAAAAGGTTTCTAGCTCTGAAATAAAGATATTTCAAGCTGAGGATGACCCCATAAACGATGGGGTTAGGCATCTCCTTCTTTCAGGAGCTAACCTCAAAGAAGGTCAGGTTCTAGTTTTAAGTCTTAAGAATAATGGAATGGAATATAAGCTAGGAATTATGAAAGTTGTAGCTATAAATGGTGAAGGTTTTGCTCAGTGTCAGATCTTAGCTACTAAGTCTAATGCGGATGACCACGTGCGAGATGATACTCGACTAAGTCAGTTATATGCTAATACTAATGTCATGTATGCCGATCTCTACGAGTGAAGGAGTTTTTATGACCGAAGTGAATATGTTAAACTTTGAAGTTAGTGGGCGTAAGTATAGAGTGCCTAAGGTTGTAAAGGTAATATCACCTAGTCAGGTGATAATTTCAGCTGGTAAAAATGACTCTATATCTTATAACGATAAATTTGATCTTTTCGAGATAGGGGAAGAGCTTTTTCATCCTGACACAAACGATTCTCTAGGGCGATACGAGCTAAAAAAAGGTCAGGGTAAGATAGTTCATGTTATGGATAAAATGTCTGTATTAGAATTTCAAGCAAGTACTTCAATAGAAGCAATGTTTAATGGAACTAAAGTCTCAGGTTTTAAAAACCCTAAGATAGGTGATGAAGCTCGTAAAGAAGAGCTTCCTTTTTAATTAATTGGTGTTTTTTTGAATCGCGCTTTCATCAGTATACGCTCGCATCAGCTCATCCCAGTTCGTCGTATAGCGCGGACTGCGATGGGCACAGCGTAAATGCCACGGGGCGTTCTTCTCCGGTAGCCCCATCCGCACTGTGCCTTCCCCCATCTTCTCGTTCAGCGCGTCCATGGTGGCCATAAGCTGCTGGCTGCGCTGGCGTTCCTCTTCCGTTTGCGGGGTGTCCATCAGGCTGAGCTGTTGGCGGTGCTGGTCGGTGAGGTCCAGCATCATCACGCCGGCTTTTTTGTAGCCGTACTTGGGGCGGTAGATCTTGCTTAGGCCCGCGCTCGCTGCGGCGAGGATCTCGCGGGTATCCTGGGTGGGGCGTTCCAGTTCGACCACCACGCTGGGCGAGTACTGGGGCTGGTCCTGCCGGAATCTATCCGTTTTGAGAAACACCAGTACGGCGCGGGCAAGGCTTTTTTGGGAACGCAATTTCTCGGCACCGCGCTGGGCGTGGTGGCGGATCGCGCCTTGTAGGTCGCTGAGTTGGCCGGTGGAGCGCCCGAAAGAACGCGAGGTCATGATGCGCTTTTTGGGTTCGAACAGGTCGTTCATTTCCAGGCAGCTGATACCGCGCAGCTCGAGCACCGTGCGCTCCATGTTCACCGAGAACTTGCGGCGCAGGCGCTTGGCGTCGGCTTCGCGCAGATCCCAGGCGGTGTGGATCTCCATGATGCGCAGGCGCTCGCTCAGGCGGCGGCCGATGCCCCACACGTCGCTCACGTCGATTTGCGTCAACAGCTGCCGGGCTTCGTCGGTGTCTGCGTGCATGATGCACACGCCGGGGTAGCCGGGGTGCTTCTTGGCGATGCGGTTGGCCAGCTTGGCCAGGGTGTGGGTAGCGGCCACGCCGACGCAAACGGGAATCCCGGTATAGCGGCCCACCTTCCAACGTACGCTGCGCGCGTGCTCGAACAGGGCGTCCGGCTCGAAGCCGTCCATGCGCACGAACATCTCGTCGATGGAGTAGGGCTCCACGCTCGCGGTTTCTTGCTCGAGGATGCTTTGCACCCGGTGGGACATGTCGCCGTAGAGCTCGTAGTTCGAGGAGTGCAGGATGATCTCGCCGCGATCGACGCGGTCGCGCACCAGGTGGGACGGGGTGCCCATCTCAATCCCCAGGGCTTTCAGCTCGTTGGAGCGGGCGATAATGCAGCCGTCGTTATTGGACATGATGCCCACCGGCTTGCCCTTTAGCCTGGGGTTGAACACACGCTCGCAGCTGACGTAGAAGTTATTGCAGTCGACCAGGCCAATCATTCTTTGCCCTCCCTATTGTGTAAGACTGTTGTTTTATACAGTATTAGACCTTGAGAACGCGAGAGGCAAATGCCAATGCCTGTCATTAACATGGGATAACACAGGGCAGCAGCATGCGAGTGAACTACCTGGGGCCAGCAGTGGTGGGCGTGGAGCACCCGGCCGTGGCCGATTTCGACCAGCGACGTTTTTCACCCAGCCATTTCCTGGTGGAGGTGGGCGAAGACGCCGACCCGGGCGGGCCGTGGATGGAGGGGGACGTACTGGTGGTAGACGAGGCGCGCTCGTATGGCCATGCCGACCTGGTGGTCGCGGAAGTGGGGGGTGAATACCAGCTGTTCAAGACGCACCGTGTGGGCGCGCGCTGCCGGTTGTTGCCCGCGGCCGGGGGCGAGGGGTGTTTCATCAAGGCGGAGCAGTTCAAGGGGGTGGTGGTCAGGCAAGCAAGGTGCTGGGCGGTGTAGGCGATTTCTTACGATCTTTGGCATTGATCGCCTACAGCAAAATACACTTTGGTTTGCCAAGCTGAACGTGTCGCCTTGAAGCACGCGGTGTACCGCCGGAAGATTGCGACATTGCCTTGACCAAGGAAGGCGGAGTCAAACGGACATGGCTTATCTGTAGGAATTCGGATACTAAAACCCCGGCTACTGGATGGCCGGGGTTATTTTTTGGTTGCTACTGGGGTCTTTCCGGATTGCCCTGGCGGGTTTCGAGCTCAAGGGCGGTGGTGTAGCTGGTATCACTCAGGCGGTGTATGACCTCGGTGATGATCCAGGGTGTTTCGTCGATCTGGCGTTTCCAGCCTTGGCACCATGCTGGGGTTTCGGGGAAGAGCTCGGGGTCGCCGACGGCCTGGGTGATGCTGAAATAGGCGATGCCGCGTTGCAGGCGCTGCCATTCGGATTGCGCGGCCTCGAGCGCTTCTTCTTCGCTGGCGTAGGTGTGGCGCAGCTGCTGGGCGTTTTGTGGGTCGCCCACCGTTACGGCTTCGCGGGTGGCGTGGGCGGTGTTATTCCAGAGCGCGGTGACGCCTGTGTAAGCGTCGCGCTCGGCTTTTAGATAGCGGTGCTGGTCGCCGGTTTGGCGGCGCAGGGTGATGGGCGGGATCTCGAGGCCGGTCGCGGTGGTGGCTTGGCCGGCGGGGACGAATATCAGGTTGCCGGTTTTGACGGTGGCCACCGCGTCGAATCGCTCGGCCAGGCGGGTGAGGAAGTGCAGATCGCTTTCGTCGGTCTGGTCGATGTGGGTCACGCGGACGCCGGCGAGTGTGGCGCCCACGCTGGGGGTGAGGTCGTGCCGGGCGGCGATGGTTTGGATGATGTCGCGGACGGTCACCGAATCCCAACTTTGCGTGCGTTTGCCGGGCAGGCCCTGGCGTAGGTTCGCGCTCGAGGCGCGGATGCTGAGCGTGTCCGGCGCGCCGGTGTGCTCGACTTCATCGACGATGAACGTGCCGCGCTCGGTGAGTGCCTGGCCTTTCCAGCCTATAGCGAGCGTGAGCTCGGCACCAGTGGGCGGGATGTCGAGCATGCCGTCGTCGTCGGTCAGCGTGATGTCCAGTTGATCCGCCTGCATGCCGCGGCGGTCGTGCAACGTGAGGGAGCCCAGCCGCGCGCGGAATTCGGGGCTGATGACCTGACCTTGTAGCGTGATGCGGTAGTCGGGCTGGATGCTCATGCAAAAACCCCGGTGATCGCACGGAGGGCGCTGTTTTCGAGGACGCCGATTAGCTCGGTGCGGCCCTCGTCGATGCGGGTCAGTTGTAGGTCGAACTCGATTTGTTTGGCGGCGCCGTCTCGGAAGAACTCGCTTTTACGTTCGCTGAGGCTGGTGATCGTGAACATGCCGTAATAGGTGCCGGTGCCCTCGATCAATGGCCAGGCGCGGCCGCCGTCGGCGAGGGACCGGAGCATGTCGAGGTTTTGCTGTCCCCCCGTGAACATGGGCAGTAGCGTGCCTGTTAGCGTGATGGTGTCGTCACCGGGGCCGAGAAACTGGTGCACGGGCCGCGCGTTGATACGGCTTTGGCTGGCGTGGCGCCAGTCGGTTTGGCGTTGCAGTTCCTGGTAGGCGGCCGTGCCGAGGCCGAACACGAACAGGCCGTAGGTCATCATCATGGGGTTTGCCCTCAATCGTTATCGTAGAAGTTTCGGCGCGTGACGGCGGCCGCGCGGCGCTCGGCGTCGCGTAGGGCTCGCTCGACTTGCTGATTCACCAGGCGGGCGAGTGCTTGTTCGTCCATGCCCGGGGCCGCGTTCACTTCGATGTTGATACCGCCGTAAATGGTCAGGCCGCCGTTTGGCTGGTTGGCTTGGCTTTGCAGCGGTGGGCGGGCGTCGATCTGTATCGCGCTGGTGTCGACATTGGCAGCGGCGCCGGTGGAGATTCCTGCACCCAGCACGAGCCCGCCAGCGGCGTTGCGCAGATTGGTGGCTACGCTGCGTACTTGTTTCAGCGGGCTGTCGGCGTCGTCTTCGATGCCGTTGGCCAGCCCCTGCATGGTGAAGCCGCCCAGCTGGGCAAAGACCCGCGAGGGGCTGTTAATATCGAGCCGTTCCTTGAACCAGCCCACGGCGCTGCTGGCGGCGCCGGTGATACTGTTACGCAGATCGCCTAGCTTACCCGTAATGCCACCGATGATGCCGTCGACGATCATGCTGCCGAAGTCACTAAAACTCTCGGGGATCGTCGCGCCCAGGCGTGTGAGCGTTGAGGTCAGCGCGTTATAGAGCAGGCCGAACGGTGACCAGTTGATGAGCAACGTAGTGACACCGCCGATACCGTTATCGAACGCACTCGTGATGCTTGTCCAGATACCGTCCACCGCGCTGCGCGCGTGGGCGCGGGCAGCCGTGATGCCATTGGAGAGCGCCTCGATCATGCCGGTACCCAGCTCGGTGAGCGTTTCCGGCAGCTCAATGCCCAGGCGCCCGAGCGCTGATGACATACCCGCCCACAGAAGGCCGAAGGGTGACCAGTTGACCAGCAGGAGAGACACGCCGCCGATGCCGTCATCGAACGCGTCTTTCACTTGCTGCCATAGGCCGGAGAAAAACGCTTTGATGGGTTCCCAATATTTGTAGATGACCAGCGCCATAGCGGCGATGGCCATCACGCCCCAGCCAATCGGTCCCATGGCCACCAGCAGCCCCTTGAGGGCGCCCGCGACCCACGGGATGGCGGTTTTGGCGAGCCAGCCGAACGCTTTCCCTAGACCACCGGCTTTGATGCCCAGCGCGGTCATGAGGTATCGGGTAAACAGGAGCGGTGAGAGGATGCTGGCAAACGTCATGGTGACGGCGCCGCCGACGGTGGCCAGCGCGATCATGCTGCCTGCAACCTTGGCGATGGTGCCGGCGAGCTCCGGGTTGGTCTTGATCCAGTCGCTGACACCCCTGGTGATCGCGGTGATGTTTTGAATCAGCTCGCGTAAGGGGCCTTCGTTCGTGTCTGTTATCGCGTTGCCGACTTCCTCCCATGCACTGCGCCAGTTCTTGAGGTCGCCGCCTATATTGTCCGCCATCACGCGGGCCATTTCGGCGTTTTCGCCTTCGTTGTTTTTGAGCTCCTCGAGCAGATCGGTCAGTCCGCCGGCGCCTTGCTGGCTGATCACTTCCGATATTCCAGTGCCTGCCGTCGTCCCGAAAATTTCTTTCAGGATTGAGGCCCGCTGAACATTACCGAGATCCTTGGTGGCTTGGTAAACGTTGCCTAGTATTTCCTCCAGGTCGCGCATGTTGCCTTGAGCGTCGGCTATCTCGATGCCGTACTCATCCATGAGCCCGGCCGCTCGCTCGGTAGGCGCCGCGAGCCGCTCGCCCATGGCCCGGCCGGCGGTACCGGCTTGCGTGCCCTGGATGCCGATATTACCCATCAAACCGACAATCCCCGCGGCCTGATCGTAGCTGATGCCTAAACCTTCCAGCCCGCCCAGGTATTTGAATGTCTCGCCCAGCATTTCGAGATTCACGTTTGTGCGCCGGGCGGTTCCCGATAGCGTATCCGCGAGACGAGCCATCGCGCCGTCAGCTTCCATATCGACCTTGAAGCCGCTAGCGATGTTGGAGGCGATATCCGCTGTTCGAGCGAGATCCGTTTTGTTGGCCAGCGCGAGCTCGAGAACATCCTTCATGGAGGCTTCGATAGCGCCTTCGCTCATCCCGGCGCGCTTCAGGAACACTTGGCCAGCGCCGACTTCATTGGCGCTAAATGCCGTTGAGGCGCCGTAGTCGCGTGATTGCTGACGCAAGGCCAGATACCCAGCGTCGTCCTGGGCGAATCCGCCTACCGCGCGAAGCTCGCTCATCGTTTCGCCCCACGCGATACCCGGCGCGAGTAGGCGGCTAGCCATATACCCCTGAGCGATACCCGTACCGAACATGCCCATACCTACGCCCTGAGCGCGGGCGACGTGGGCTTGGCCGTTCTGGTAGCGGTCGCGGGCTTCGGTTAAGCGCCGCTGGCGTTGGGCGACTTCGGAGAGGTGGCGTTTCTGTTCCTGTAGGGCGGTGTTGAGCCGCTCTTCCTTCGTGCGTAGTTCTCGCGAACTTCGGCCGAGGTTGTCAGTGCTGATGCCGGCTTCATCGAGTCGGGTTTTCAGGCCCCGGATGCGCTCGGTTTGGGTGGCGTGGTTGCGGGTGAGCTTTTTGACCTCGTCGTCGGCGGCCCGGGTGCGGTTGCGGTATTCGCGCATCGCGCGGGCGGAGCGGTCGAACTCGGTTTGCTGGTTCTGCAGGCGGACCCGGGCGCGGTCGAGCGACTGGGTTAGCTGGTCGTTAGGCTGTTTGGTGTTGAGTAACTGCTTGGCCAAGCGGTCGTATTCGCGTCGGTTGACCGTGAGGCGCGACTTGATCGCGACGTGGGCTTCGCGCTGCTGGTCGAGTGCCTGGGTGTACTGGCGGTTACGCTCGCGGGCGTCGCGCATTGCGCGGGTATTTTGCCGCATGGCGACGTTGGCTTGGCGGTAGCTGGTGAGGTCGGATTGCTGACGCTGCAGCTCTTTGAGCTGGGTTTGATTTTCGCGCATGGCCTGGGCGGTCTTGCCCGCGCCTTCACGCATTTTCTTGAGGGGGCCGGTGACGCGATCTATCGCGTTCAGCATGACCTGGAGGCGTAGGTTTCGCTGCATCGGCCGTTCCTATTTGCGTGGGGTGTTGGTGCCCTTGGGCTTGCTGCCTTCGTGACGTTTGCGGGCGCGCTCGCGCCATTGCATGAGCTCTTCGAGTTCCATGCCGTCCATCGCGCTGGGTTCCCAGTGAAACACCATGGCGAGATCCGCCATGGCGTCTTCGACGAACTCGGGGAGGCTTACGCTTCTACGTCCTTGAGTTTCTTTGGGATCAAAAAACCGTTGAGCGCCTGGCCCAGCTGAATGAGGTCAACGATATCGAGCGTGCGCGCTTCGGCCTCGGTGATCGCCGGGGTGGTGATGCGCGGCAGCACTTTTTGAAGGGCGGTGACATCGAAATTCATGATGTCGACGAGCGAGATACCGCGCATGCCGCCGGACATGGGTTTGCGCACGGTGAGCTCTTTTACTTCGGTCTTGCCGCGCTTGAGCGGGGTTTCGAGTTCGACGATCTCGGTGGGCACGCCCGGGGCGGGGGCGGTGACTTCTTCGGCGGCGATCTGGTTTTCGGTCTTCTCGGTCATGGTCTTTTCCTATAGCTGCGTTTGGTTTGGCCGCCGGGGCGGCCGGTAGGAGTGAAGTGGATTAAACGCCGAGGGCTTGGCGTCGCTGGGCGAGGCGGTCTTCGCCGCGCACGTTGAACACGTAGCCGGGGACATCGCGCTCGATGATGGTTTCGCCATCGACCACCAGCTTGAAATAGCTGAGCGTGGTGGTGATCGAGATCTGGTTGTTGTCGCCTTTGCTCGCGTCACCCATCGAGATGGTCTTGTGACGGCCGCGCATGACGATCTCGACTGGTACGATGTCGCCGGTTTCGTCGGATTCGTAAGAGCCGGTGAAGCGCAGCATGGCCGCGTCGTGGATGGGGCTGCCGTAGGTGTCGAAGATATCGACGATCATGCCGCCGGCGGTCCACTCGAAGGTTTGCAGCTCGTTGCCGTGATCAACCTCGATGGGGCCGTCCATCCCGCCGCCTTCGTACTCGACCATGCGGCGGGCGAGCTCGGGGAGGGTCAGCTCGGGGATCTGGCCCTGGTAGTTATTGCCGTCTCCGAAGAGGATAAAGTCCTTGAGGATCTTGGGTAGCATTCTGGTAGCTCCTGGTAGTGCGCTCGCTCAGTCGCGGCGGTTAGGCGGCGACGCGGTCGGCGAAGTCGGCGAGGTAGCGGTCGGTGATGCGCTGCTGGAACGTGAGGTTCTCGAGCGGCGGTACCGGTGTGTAGTCGTAGTCGATGTAGAGCTTGCCGCTCTTGAGCACTTCGGGGCTGTTCAGGGTTTCGTCGAGCCAGGCGGAACCGCCGAGGATGTAGCCCTGGCGGGTGAGCTCGCGGAACTTGGCGTTGACGCCTTCGATGATGTCGCGCACCAGTGAAGGGTGCATCGGTTTGTCGATGGCCCAGAGGTGGGCGGCGGCGATGGTGTCGGCGAGTACCTGGGCGGTGCGGGTGTAAGACTCGAACGCGAAGAGCGGGTCGGCGCTGCAGGTACGCGAGCCCCAGAAGCGGAAGCCTGACTTGTTGATCAGCGTGGTGATGTCGGCTTCGTTGAGATAGCCCGCGTCGGTGGCCGGGTCTTGCAGATCCCAGCTTAGGTCTTTGGTGATACCGGTCACGCCATTGACTGGCATGTTTGAGAGGGTTTTGTGCCAGCCGATTTGATTATCGAGCTTGGCGCGGTGGCCGAGCGCCTTGGCGACGGCGGAGAGCGGGCGGGTTTCTTCGGCGTCGACGTCGAAGGCCTGGAAGTTGGGCCAGAGGATCATGACTTCGCGCTGGCCGAAGCCTTCGCGGTACATATTGGCTTCTTCTTTCGTTTCGCAGCCGTAGGCGCTGGCATACACGAACGCGCGCAGCTGCTGGGCGATGCCGGCGAGCTCAGAGGTCACGCTTTCGTTGTCGAGTTCAGGCACGCCGAGGATGCGGGGTTTTACGCCGAGTTTGGTTTCGGCGGCGGTGAGCGCTTGCATGCCGAGTTTCTGGCCGGTGTCGCTGACGCCGCCGATGATGTTGGCGGTGGTGGCGGCCTCGTCTTCGCCTTCTTCAATGCGGACCACGACGCAGACCGCGCGGGCTTCCGAGACGATGGCGTTCAGCGTGCGGCGCAGCGTGCCACCTGCGCCGGCGTTGCCGATGGCGGCGTAGAGGTCGGTGACGAGCACCGGGGTGTTCAGCGGGAACGCGGTTTCGTCGGCCGCCGGGGCGGTGGCCACGATGCCGATCACGGCGGTGGACACGGTGCGAATGGGGCGCGTGCCTTCGTTGATCTCGACGACGCGGACGCCGTGATGGTAGTCGGACATTGGGGCTTGTCTCCTGCGCAGGTTCAAGCGGGGTTCTGGTTTGGCGTTCTCAAAGGGCCATGGTGTGCTGGGTTCGCGCGGGAGGGTAGTGGCGGGCGTTGTGCGAGGGGTGCTGGACAGAAAGGCAATGAAAAGCCCGCCGGGTGGCGGGCTGATTCTCTAGGCCTGAATATCGTCGGCGACCTCAAACAGCTCATCGACCTGTTCGTCGGTGAGTTCGAGGCGCTTCTGCCATGCGGCGACCGTCGGTGAGTCGCGGCGGAATTCCTGGGCTTTCTCGAACGCGAGGCGGTGGATGCGGGGCGTCTCCGGGTCGGCCATCATTACTTCGACCTGGTCCAAGTATCCGCCAGCGTCCAGCGCGGCGAACGCCTGGAACGACGTGACTACCATTGCGGCACGCGCTTTATCGATCTCACGCTGGGCGTTGGTTTCTTGCCACTCGGCCACCTCGGCCGCGAGCCGGTCGTGCTCTTCTTGATCAATTAGTGTCATGCCGGGCGTCAGCGGCGTACTCGCTGGCAACGTGCCAATGATGGTCGCTGGTGTCACGCGGCGATCCACGGTCGTGACGGTAAGGTGGGAGCTCGGCAGTGCCGGACCGTGGCGAAGCGGCGCCTCGTTGGCGGGACGGCTGTCCTGGGCGTCCACGTAGTAGGCGGTGACATATTTGATGCTCATTTAGTGTTCCTCATGATCTTCGATTACCCATAAGCTGCTAGAAGTTAACGGCTTATGCCTTCGCGTTGGCTAAAGAGCGATCCGCCTGACGGCGCGAACTTGAAAGTTACCATCCTTGACAGGGCGGGCCTGAGTGCCGGTGTCGAAGTACTGGTACCAGGCGTAGCTGGCATCAAGCTCTGTGCTTGACCAGTAGCGTGTGGCCGAGAAGGCGTCTTCGTTGCTGCTCTGAAAGTTCGCCACTTGGGTTTGCGCTGGCGATGCTGACGTATAACCAGTTCCCGGCGGGCGCGAATTAACGTTCGTACCGTGAGTCACGTCGTCACCTCCGAAGCCATGGGTCACGCGCGTCCTGGTGTCGTTGCCCTGAGTCGTAGGCTTGAAGTTGCGATAGATCACCTCGAGTTCGTCGCGGCTCGGCAAATACCAGTCTTTATGGCCATTCAGGCCCTCACCGGCATTGCAGGTATCTTCGATCCAGCGAAACGCAGGGAATGCGCTCAGGCTGCGCTTGGCGAGAATAGCATTGTGGTTTGCGCGACCGTCGGCCAGCGTCATCGGCGGAACGCCGGGCGATCCACTCACCAAAGTGCGAACGGGGCCCCATTTCATTGTGCCGTAGCCCATCACCACGCTGTCACCGCCGCCGTCGGAGACGATCAGCCCGTACTTATGGCCGTCGTAGTCCGAGACGATCGTGCCGGCGACGTAGCCGCCGCCATACGGCGCGCCGATTTCTGCCTCGAAGTCGGGCACGAAGGTGACGTCGGTCGTGAAGCGTGTGGCGGCGCCCCAGGCCGAGTCGCCGAAGGCTTCGCCGTGGTGTCGGGGTTCGATCGTGTATTGCCGGGCGCCCGGCTGTAGCACGCCCGCGGGCACGTCGATCTTGTCGAGGCGAGTCGAGCGGTCGAGCTGCCAAACCACGGCGCCGCTGGCGTCTTTGATACGCAGTGACGTGGCCACATGGGTGTCGGTGCCGTTGATCACGCTGAACTCGCTGAGCTCGATTACCGGCTGTTCGGGCACGTTCGTTGTACTTGCTGCCGGGCTGACGACGGTCGGCGCCTCAACGTAGGTGCTCGCTGTGCTAAAGCGCGTTCGCGCCGAGCGCTGACCCCATTCGCCCTCGACGTTCTTGTCCTGGTACTGCCATTCGTGGCTCGCACCGATCTCTACGGGCTGTCCGACTGCGTGGGAGATTGCCGGCTCGCTGCCGCTTGCCAGCTCGTCGGCCTCATAGATCGGGGAATCGCCGCCGGCTTCGAATACCCAGAAGCGGCGGCGCTCTTGCGGTACGCCATAGAGCGGGTAGTAGGCGCCGCCGGTCAGCGCTGGCGTGGCGGTGACGCCGGTCGCGCCGTCGGCGGGCTCGACGTTTCCGGGGCGACGGGTTACGCCGATAGGCAGCGCGGTGATGACGGCTACCCGGCTGACGGCACCGGACACGCGCAAGCGCTCGACGTTGCTGGGAATGTCCCAGCTGCCGTCCGGGCGCTGGGCGAGGGTTTGCCACGCGCTGCCGGTCCAGTGGCGGGCGCTCAGGTCGTCGCCCTGGGCGTGCAGGTGCGCGCCGCGCTCCATGTCTTGCAGCGCCGGGGTGACATACTCGGTGGGCGCGATACGGCTAAGCTCCGAGCCGGGGGCAACGGTGCTTAGCAACGTGGCCACTAGCGTGATGCGGTTCGCTGACAGCACCCGAGCGACACGCACGGTCTGGATATTTCCTGCGTCGTTTATGAAATAGTGCTGGCCCGGCTCTACGCCCTCGGTGGTTTCGAGGTCAATGGAATCATCGCCGCCTACCGCGCTATTAATGACGAATGATGGCACTTGCTCGCGACGCTCGACGAACACGCGCTGGGCGCCGTATTCGACCAGGGCGTCGAGTCGGTCAGACATATTAATCGGGTCGCTGCCGAGAATGTCGTCGACCTGCTGGCGAGTGGCCTGGATGGCCGTTCTCAACCACTGGTCATTATTCAGCAGCGCCAGATTTTGGGGGTTCCACGTATCCGGGTGGGCCGGGTCTTGTTCGCTGATCGCGCGCAGGGTATCGCTGAACTGCGGCTGTTCGCTCGGGCTTAGGTAGTCCGCCATGGTGCCTCCTAGAACTGTAGTGTGAGGGTGGTTTCGATCTCGGTACCCGGCTCGAGCTCGAGCGGGCGGAAGGCGCGACGCCCGGCGAGATCGCCGTCGCTGTCGATGATGGCGATCTCGCGCACGGCGTGACCCTGTACATCCTCGCCTTGGAGCGTGGCCAGCACGGTCAGCAGCGTGCCCCGGGCAGTTGCGCTATCCACCGGCTGGCGATGCACTTCAGCGCCGAGGGCGCGGTCCTCGTCGCTGGCCGGGTCGCCATTGGTGCCCCAGGCGGCGTGCGTAATGCTTGGCGGCGCGGTGCCGGCCGCGACGGCGGCGGCGATTTTGCCGCGAAACTGTTTGTTTGCGGGAATGACGTCGCTCATAGGCGTACCTCTGTTCTGATGCGGCGGTCTCGGATGACTGCGCGGGCGGTCGTGCCGATCGCGGGGGTGGTGATCTGGGCGCCCAGCGCGCGGGCACCATTGAGAGCAGGGCGGCGGCGCTGGGTGAGGCGGCCCACGCTCAGCGACCAGCGGCCATCGAGGTTACGGTGGCCGTCGACGATCTCGTCCAGGTGCCAGGTGCCGTCGAGCCGGTCGGTGATGGTTTCGCTCAGGGTCCAGTGATTCGTGCTCGAGGATTGTGTGCCCATGGCGGTGTGCTGTTTGACGCGCAGGCCCACCGTTCCCCAGCCCTGGTTGAGCAGGTCGCCTACCGGGCGCTTGCCGGTGAGTGGCCAGCTGGCATCGAGGCGGGCGGCGCCGTCGAGCCGGCGCGGCACGTACTGGCCCGACAGGGAGTGACAGCCGGTGAGCAGCCGGGCGCGGTGGATCTGCTCACCGCGGCAGGCGACGAATTTCTGGCGAGTGCGGATCTCCGGCGCCGACAGCCACACGCGGGCGTCGAACTCGGCGGCGTAACGGTAAATCAGGGCGATCAGCTCCGAGCGCACCGGCGCGGCGGCTTCGACGCGCTGACGCAGCCGGCGTTGGCTGCGCGCGGTAAACGGGGCGTCGCTGATGTTGAACGCGAGAGCGTATTGCGCCCAGTGGGTCGTGACGACCCGGGGCGCTTGGTCGACGCGCAGCGAACGGCCATCGAGTGGCCAACTGCCGTCGAGTAGCAGGCCGCCGGCGGCGAGCCATTTTTCGCGCTGGCCAGTGTGCTCGAGCAATTCGACGTCGCGGTATCCGAGCACCTCGAGGGCGCGCTTGACCGCCCACACGGTGCCGCGCTTGCGGCGAATGGGGATCGCTTCGGTGATCGCATCGCGTTTTTGCTGCTCTTCCCACTGGTCGTCCCAGTCATCGACGCCCACTGCCCAAGCGAGCCATGGCAGCATGTGCGCGGGCTGCTCCTGTGCATTCCAGACGACGGCCAGCGGCGCATCGGCGCGCTCGATCAGCGCGTCGGCCGCTTCGATGCGTCGCTCGAGGGGGGTGGCGTTGGGTGGGAGTAGGCTAGTCACTGATGGCTACCTCGACGCCGGCGCAGTAGGGCGCTTCGCTTTCATCGCCGCCGATATCGCGGGCGGGCGATGTCATCGTGACGCGCTCGACGCCCGGCACGTAGAGGCGTGACGCGAGGGCGCCTGCAACAACGACCTCGCCGAGGGCGTGCCTTTGGTCGACGTACTCGCGCGCGGCGGTGATGGCCTGCTCGCGCACGACGTCGGCATCGGGGCCGCTTCGCACCTCGAGCGTGGCCGCGACCGTGAATTTGAGCACCGTGGCACTGGTCACGCGTACGGTATCGGTCAGGGGGCGCACGTCGTCGGCGCTCAGCGCGTCCTGCACCCTGGATGTGAGCGCGGGCACGGCTTCGCCGGTGCCTTCGCGCGCGAGCACGAACACCTGGACCAGCCCGGGCAGAGGCCGGTTAACGGCGGCATCCTTGACCTCCGGGTCAGCGCTCAGGGCGTAATAGCGGTAGGCGCCGCGCCCGCCGGCGGTGCTGAATGCGTCGTGGGCCAGCAGTATACGGCGCAGGTAGTCGGCGTTGCTTTCCATGACCGCGGCTGTGGGCGGTGTGGCATCGGGCCGGGCGGGCGTGAGCGTGAGGCGCTCGGTCATGTAGTACGTGACGCCGATGTGGTCAAGCTCGGCGCCCTTGGCATAGGCGAGCATCATCGCGCGGGCGCGCTCGTTATGTCGCTGTCGCAAAATCATTTCGCGGTAGGCGGACTCTTGCAGGAACTTAACCAGCGGCTCGCTTTCGAGCTGCAGCACGTCGCGCAGGGCCGGCCGCTCGGCGTCGGGGGTTAGCTCGATGAGGCGCGCCTTGCGGTCATCGAGCAGCTGCTCGTAGTCGAGCGGATCGATGATCGTCGGGGCTGGCAGTTTCGAGAGATCGATGGGCGTGTTCATGCGAGAGGGATTCCTATGCTCAGCGGCTCGCCGCTTGGGGTCTTGCCAATCAGCTCGATCGCCGCGGTGCCCGGGCGCGTGGCGTCGATGCTTCCCTGTGTGCCAGTAATCTGGATTCTCGGTTCCCAGCGCGATACCGCGATGACGGTTGCGGCGTAGACCTGCATGAGTAGGGCGTCACTCAGTGGGCGGTCGAGCAGCTCGGGGACGAGGCTGCCGTAGTCGCGGCGCATGATGCGCGAGCCGATGGGGGTCGTGATGATGTCGGCGATGCTTTGGCGGATGTGCTCGAGGCCGTCCAGGCGCTGGCCGGTTTGGGCGTTCATTCCGGGCATTAGGTGGGCACTCCTGTATTGCCCGGGCCGGACTGGATGCCGCCGTGGGTGTGGTCGCTGCCGACGTTTTTGCCGTTGTGGGTTTTGGTGCCGCCGGTTTGTGTATCGCTGCCTTTGCGCTGCAGGTCGCCGGTGTGGGCGATGTTGCCGTGCCACTGCGTGCCGCCGGGGGCGTGGATCTCGATGGAGCCGGGGAGGTTGATGCGTAGCACGCTGTTGGCGTGGTCGTACTCGAACAGGCCGCCGTCGGGAAATAGACGGCTGATGACGCCGGGGGCGTTGCTGGGCGGCGGCGCGCTGAGCTGAAACAGGCTGGCCATGGCGAAGGCGTTGGCCGTGTCGCCGCCGGGCGAGAACAGTACGCACTGTTCGCCCACGGTGGGCGGGCTCCAGTCGCGCGTGGCCCCGGCGCGGGGCGTGACCCACGGCACCCAAGCGGTTAGTAGTTCGCCGGATTTGATGCGCACACGGGCGCTTTCGTGATCGACCAGGGCGACTGAGCCCAAGCGGATAACGTTTTCAATCAGGCGGAGTAGTTCGGCGGCGTTGTTCATGGGGCCATGCTGCAAGGCTTTCGCGCGGGTGGGTAGCGGCGGGCGTTGTGCCACGCGGGTATGACAAATGCGGGTGATTAGCCGAGTGGTGTCAGGTGGTGGAGTACGCTGTTAGCGATGCGGTTTCGGTCGGTGGCGGTGATGCCGACGAGCTCGCGGCGGGCGTATTGGTGCATAGGGCCGCCGCGCTCGACGCGATCACGTAGGCCGTAATGGTGGACGCGGGCAATTTTGGCGACGCGGCCGGTGAACTGGACCGCCGCTTCGTCGGCGCTGGTTTTGATGCGCAGGTGCTTGGCGGTGCGCAGCCTGGTGAACATGGCTTTGCGGCGGACCTGGCCGCGCCGGCCGCGTAGTTCGGTGCGGGGCTCGAACGGGGTGCCGTCCGGGTTGGTCTGGGCTTTGATGCGCTCGCGATTTGAGACGCGCAGGTCGCGGGCGACGTTGCGGGCGAGGACGCGGCGATCTTTCGGGGTGAGCTTGTCGATCAGCGGCGTGAGCCAGCTTTCGAGCGGTTGTAGTTCGTCGCTCATTCGGCGGTTTCCCATTCGGCGGCGAGGGTGTAGTCGGCGTCGCCGGGGTGCTTGATGTTCAGCTGCCAGTGCTTCGCCGGGCATGCGTCGGCGGGGTAGGCGGGCATGCGGTGTTCTGAGTCGATGCGGCCGGTTTCGCAGTTGACTCGGGCGACGACACGCTCGGTGAGGCGCACGGTCAGCGCGAGATCCCAGTGGGTGTTGTTGAGAATTTCGGCTTCGATCTGCACTGCTTCGTCTTCGACGAGATCCGGCTGGTAGGTGTTGAGCCACTGGAGTAGCGGGATCATGACGGTATCGAGGGAGCCGGTGTAGTCGGTGATCAGAATTTGAGCATCGACGGTGTATTGGTGACTCAGGTTGGTACCGCGCGCGAATTTGATCTTGCCGTCGTTGACGAACGTGTGGAGCTGCTCGGGGTTACGGGCCAGCTCGGGGATCGCGTTCAACAGGTGTTGGCGTAGGGATTGGAGTTTGATCATTCGAGGCTGCCCACTAGTCCGTTATGGCGGGTTGCACACTCGTGGTACTGACTCGCCCAAGCGCTCATGGTGAGCGCGACGTCTTCACCGGTTCCGGTGGTGAGCAGGGGCAGCACGCTGGGACAGCGTTGCATCAAATTCTGTTGACTCGGGTCGGGTACCGGCGGCGGCGTGGTTGAGCATGCGGATAGCGTCAGGCTCAAGGCACACGCGCTGATAAATCGGTTTTTGAATTTCACGAATGATTCCCCTATCGATGATCCGCTCGTTGGCTGTGA
Source organism: Vreelandella xerophytica (assembly GCF_968048975.1). The sequence continues at coordinate 994,485 of NZ_OZ309106.1, forward strand.
GCTCGGCGAGGCGCGTTTCGACGTTGGCGGCGATCTCGGACTCACGGGCGAGCCCGGCGGCGATGGCTTTTCGAGCGGCGCGCTCGGCGGTGAGCTGGTGGCTTTCGTTTTGCCAGTTCGAGACTTGCCAGCCGGCGGTGAAGGTGATGGCCAGCGCGGCGGCGCTGGCCAGGAGGTACAGGCGGTTCATGCTGCGAGCCTCATGCCTTGGTCATGACGGCGGTAGGCGGCGGCCAGCTTGGTGTCGTAGTCGTTCGCGGCGTAGTTGGGGCCGTTGTAGCGGCGGGCAAAGTCGGCCCAATCGTGTCGGCGCAGCGCGGCATGAATCGCGCGGTCGGCTTCGATGAAGCGGACGAAGGCATCGAGCTGGGCCGCTTCGCTGGCTGCCATGCTCACGGCATATTGCGCGGCGGATTCGTAGCCGAGGTTTTTCCAGTGGAATCCCATGATCTGGAACAGGCCCCAGCTGGCGGACTCGATCGCGGCGGCATAGTGGATCTTTGCGGCGCGTTCGCGGCGGTCGTGCTCGCGATAGCCCCCGATGTAGCCGCCGGGGCTCGCGTTGACGATATCGGGCTGGGCGCGCTGGTAGGGCACCGGGTTGACGCCGTGGTGTTGCAACTGGCGACGCATGATATGCCGCTCGAACAGGATGACCGGCTGGCCGTTACGGGGGCCGCCGATATGGAAGCCTTTGCCACGGCTTTCGACTTCGTTCACGGCCATGACGGCGGCGAGCTCGACGCCCAGCCGCTCGGCGGCGTTGACCAGATCGATCTGGCGAAGCACGCGGGTATCACGTTGGCCGTTTAACGCGCTACGGGTTTTGGGTCCGGCGATGCCGTCGGCGACCAGGCCTTGGGTACGCTGGTAATTGCGCACCGCGTTTTCGGTTTTCGGGCCGAAGTGGCCGTCAACGCTGATCGCGTAGCCCGCCTTATTGAGTTCGCGCTGTAGCGCAGTGACGCTTGGGCCAATAGAGCCTTGTCGTAACAGCATTAGAGCCTCCGTAGGGGGCGGATAAGGTGGGCGACGTTGCCGCCGGTGCGAAGTAGGCCGATGGCCAATGCGACCAGGGTCATGGCTATGATCCAGCGCGCTGGGTCACCGGGTGCTGGGCCAAAAATGGCGAGGCACGTTGTGGCCACGACGATGAGCCACGCTGCCAGCGCGATGCCCGGGCGGTAGCGGCCGTCACGCCGGCGGAACGTCAGTAGCCGGATAACGACGACGAGCGCGGCGGTGATCGTGATCAGGTAGGTAATGCTCATTAGCGCCCCCCTAGCCATTTTTTTAGGTCGAGCGTTTTTACTCCTTCGATTGCTCGTAGCCCTGCGGTGACCGAAACGGCCGCGGCGATGAATGCCGAGACGGCGGAGTGCTCCAGCATGCTGCTGAGCGTTGCCGGGCCGCCGAGGTAGCCGATCCAGAAGGAAATGAACAGGTAAACGAGACGTTCGATGATGCCGAGTTCTTTCGCGCTCATTACAAAGAGCGTGGCGCCGCAAAAGGCGCCGACGACGGCGTTCGCGTCGATGCCTGGCAACGTGCCGATCACCAACGCGGCGAGCGATGCGGTACCGGCGGCAACGGCGGTTGATGGTTCGGCCATGTGATCCCCTTTTCTCAGCTCCAGAGCTGAATTTTTGGTTTTTTGGTTTCGCGGGTGTCCGGTGGCGGCGGTAGCGTGACCGGGGTTCCCTCATTGAGCACCGGGCCCTGGTCGGCCAAGTGCGGGTTCATCTGTAGCGTCTGCTCGGTGATCGCGGCGGTTTTGCCGTACACGCGATAGAGCAGGGCGTCGAGCGTCTCGCCCTGGCGGGCGTGAACGGTGCGGTTCATATCAGCTCGACGGTGGTGTGGTTGCGGCCGATGAGTTCGGCGACGGCCTCGCGGGCGTCGGCGCGGTAGTCGTCCGCCGCCAGATCCTTGGCTTCGCCGCGTTCGTCTCCCTTGCCCGTTGCTGAGTGGTCGCGGTAGCGCTCGAGTAGGTCGGCCTGGGCCTGTGCGTAGACGGCGCGGGTGTAGAGCAATTCGAGATCGCCGGGGGATTGCCAGGGCTCGGGTGGTATTGCGTCCCAAGCCATGCGGCCGGCGTGCTGGTGTTCGTACTGGTAGTCAGCCAACTGGCGGTTGATATCGGCCATGGCGGCGCGCAGTGACTTGCGAACACGCACGTCGGTAACGCTTTGCACGCGCTCTTCGTCTCGAAAATCGTTCGGGTCGATATCGGGCCAAAAGCCGTTGTTGATGATGGGCTCCAGCCCGGAACTGGGGGCGTGGGTGCCACTGGAGATCATGCTGGCCACCTTTGAAAAAAGAAGGGGGTGGACCGCTTCGCGCGAGGCTTAAAGCCCTTGCTTGGCGGTGCCCCCTTGCCGTCGGGGTGCGACTCGGTTGGCGGTCAGGCGTTGGCCTGATCGCCCTGTTTTTTGAGCTCTCGCTCGATCTGCTGGATGTCCTGCTTGACGCCGATTCGTTCATTCAGCGCGAGGGCTTCTTTCAGCTGAGCCAGCGCGCCTTCGAAGTCTTCGGCGGCGCGCAGGGCGTAGCCGTAGCTCTTGTGCAACTTGGCTTTGATCTGGTCGTGCATGTCGTGCTCGCCGACGGTGGCCACGGTGCGGGCCATGACGTTTGCGAGGGCGTCGGCGTCGGCACCTTCTTTCTCGAGCTGGGCCTTGACGCCTTCGGCGATCTCCTCGGCGAGGATGCTGACGGTGTCGCGGTCGTACTGGTCGGGCGTGTCGAGGTCGTGCTTCACGGCGTAGGTTCCGATTTCGAGGGCTTTGTCGAACTCGCCGATGTCGATGCACCAGATCATGAGCGTCATGAGCACGTCATCTTTCGCGCCGTTACCTTCGGCGAGTACGCCGTCGACGTAGGGCAGGTAGTCCGGCAGTAGCTCGCGCTTTTTCTCTATCTTGGCCGCTACCGACTTGATGGCTTTGAGCGTGCGGCGGGCTTCCCAGAGCGCGGCGGCGTGGAGCTCGAATTGCTGTCCGCGCTGTTGCTCACCGGGGGTGGCGGCCCCCGCCGCGTTTGCGGCGGAGACTCGTTCGAAGTGCTTGCGGGCGGGGCTTTTCATTATTCGCCCCCTTGCCCGGCTTCTTCGATGCCTTCGACCAAACAGCCGAAGCCGTAGTCCTCAACGACGTAATCGTCGTTGCTGGATTCGTAGTTCTCGATACGGTTGCGGCGCGGGTTGTCAAGCACATAGCGGCGGCGGCTACCGAGCTGCCAGTAGAGCGACAGGTTGGCCAACGAGGTGATCATGACGGCGCCATCGGGCACGAACGGGGCGCGTACTGCCTGGAGGCCGCCGACGCGTTTCTGGCTGATGATCAGATCCATCGCGCGTGCTTCGGTCGGGGTTTCGGCGTGCGCTTGAATCAGCGGGAAATACTTATCGGCCAGCATCTTGCGGCCCATGATCGCGACGAGGTCAGTGTCCTCACGGTACCAGGGGTCGATCATCTCGTTGACGGCGTCGAACACCAGGGCATCGAGGTTTGCGTAGTCGCCGCCGGCGCCAACTTTCACGCCTTTGAGTACACGCTTAGCGGCGTGCTCGCGGTACTTCTGCAACCAGCCCTTATTGACGTCTTCAAGCATCGGGTTAGCGGCGCGGTCGGTTTCGATGGCCGCTTTTTCCCCGTTGAAGCCGATCATGATGCGATCCAGCGCTTGGCGTTTCAAAATGGCGTTGCGTAGGCGGGCTTGGAAATCAGGGAATCGTGCCCAGGCGTCCAGCTGTGCCCAGCGAATGTGGGTGTCGAACTCGGTGCTTACGCATTCGTAGCTCTCAGCCGTCAGCTCGGCCACATCGCGAGTCTGACGGTCTTTCTGCTCGACGTTCGTACGTCCGGCGATGGGGCCGGAGACGCCGAGGCCGACTTTCTGGCCCTTGATCTCGTCAACGCCGACCATGTTGATACGGCTCAGAAACTCGCTGGACTCTTGCATGCGGGTTTCGAGCGTCTGCTGTACGCCGGGCGTGACGTTGAACTGTTCGCTGGTGTTCTCAACGCCGTTCAGCTGGGCGAGCTGGCTCTTGAAGGCGTTAAAGGCTTTACGTGTATCGTTGCGCATTGATGTTCCCTTGAGTATTGGACGGTGGCGGCTGAATGGCGGCCGGCGTTAGCAGTCGGTGAGTTCGCCGCCGCCGCCGGTAGCCGGTTTGCGCGTCGAGGTGTCCGGTTCGTTGTCCAGCTTCGTGTAGAGCTCGTCGAAGCGTTTTTGCAGGGCGGTGTGATCGGCCTGCAGCTGGCTGAACGCGGCGGCCGTCGGGCGCTTTTCGAGATCGGCATTCAGGGCGTCGTGCCGCTTGGCGAATTCCTCGAACGCGCTCTTGATGTCGGCGCCAAAGGCTTCGAAGCCCTTGTTGGTTTTAGCGTCTTGGCGGCTGAACAGGTTTTTGACGAAATCGCCGATGCCCGGCTTGGGCGGCTCTTCTTCTGTGAAGTCGAGGTCGGCTTCTACGGCTTCCGAGAAAAGGTTTTCGGCGTGTTGCTTGCGGGCGGCCAGCGGGGAGGCGGTGCCTTGGCCACGGCTGAATGTGAGCATTTCGGTACCCAGCGAGGCCGGGGTGTCCGTGACGCCAAGCCCTTCGAGATAGGCCTCGCCGGTGTCGGCGAATTTCGGGTTCACTTCGATGCTGGTGTAAACCTTCTGGCGACGCTTGTTAATTTCTTTCAGCTGCTCGGTAGGCTCGATTTCAGCGAACAGGGCGATCTTGCCGTCTTCCACGTCGCGAGCTTCGAGCGATAGCACATCGCCCAGGGCGTTAAAAACGCTGTCCGCCGTCATGCCACGAATGTGTTCCATCCAGACGCGGGCACCGTACTTTTTGCGGTCGTAGTTGGCGGCCATCTGGGTGATCCAGTCGCGCTGGATCTCGCGGCCGTCGGTGGTTGCGCCTTCGGTGGCGACGCGGAAAAACTTGGACATGGTGGGCTTCCTGAGCGGGTGGCGGTTCGATAGCGCTCAGGTTCCGCGTGTAGCGCGATAGTCTCAACGGGCGGGCGTTGTGCGAGTTTCCTAAGACAAATAGGGGCAGGCGAGTGCATCGCGCGCGGCGGGTACGCTGGCGGCATGACGAAAACCGCCCCCGACCCAATACCCAGCGCCGAAGAATCGCCGCGCATGACCGCCCGCCACCTGTATTGGCAGGGGTGGCGAGTTGCGCGTATTGCCGAACATATCGGCGAGAAGCCGGCCACCGTGCACAGCTGGAAGGCGCGCGACCGGTGGGAAGATAAGACCCCGACCGAGCGCGTGGAGTACACGATCGAGGCGCGTCTGGTTCAGCTGGTGTCGAAGCAGAAAAAGGAGCCGGTCGACTACAAAGAGATCGACTTGCTTGGGCGGCAAATGGAGCGGCTGGCCAGGGTTCGCAAATACGACGAAACCGGCAACGAGGCCGACCTCAATCCGAACATCGAGGCCCGGAACGCGGGGCCGAAGAAAAAACCGCGGCGCAATGCGCTGGACGAAGAGCAGATCGAGGCGCTGGAGGCGGCGTTTCTCGATTCGCTGTTCGAGTACCAGGCGGTTTGGCACCAGGCGGGGCAGAAACACCGCATTCGCAACATCCTCAAGTCTAGGCAGATCGGCGCCACCTGGTATTTCGCTCGTGAGGCTATCGTCGATGCGTTCAAGAACGGGCGGAACAAGATTTTCCTTTCCGCTTCGCGCGCCCAGGCGCACATCTTCCGTAATTACATCGTGCAATTCGTCAAAGAGACGTGCGATGTCGAACTGAAAGGCGACCCAATCGTTTTGGATAATGGGGCGGAGCTCCATTTTCTGGGTACCAATAGCAAAACCGCCCAGGGCTACCACGGCGACGTCTACCTCGATGAGTATTTCTGGATTCATCGGTTTGCCGAGTTCCGTAAGGTCACCTCGGGCATGGCCATGCACAAGAAGTGGCGGCAGACGTATTTTTCGACACCGTCGAGCGTTGGCCATGAAGGCTATCCGTTCTGGAATGGCGACCTGTTTAACAAGCGGCGCAAGAAGAGCGAGCGGGCCGAGTTCGATGTCAGCCATGAGGCACTGAAAGACGGAAAGCTGTGCCCGGATGGGCACTGGCGGCAGATCGTTACGGTGCTGGATGCGATGGAGGGCGGGTGTGATCTGTTCGACCTGGAACAGCTGCGCCTCGAGTACTCGCCGGAGGAATTCGACAATCTGCTGATGTGCGGGTTTGTCGATGACAGTCAAAGCGCGTTCCCGCTGGCCACGATGAAAGCGTGCATGGTCGATAGCTGGGAAGTTTGGGACGACTACCGGCCCTACGCGCCGCGGCCGGTGGGTGATCGCGAGGTGTGGATCGGGTACGACCCGACCGGGCAGGGCGAGGACGGCGACGGCGCCGGGCTAGTGGTTGTGCTGCCCGCTCGCTCGAGCGAGGAAAAACACCGGGTGCTCGAGCGGCATCGGCTCAAGGGGCAGGACTACGAAGCCCAAGCGATGTTCATCGAGTCGTTCACCGAGAAATACAACATTGCCCATATCGGTATCGATACTACTGGCATCGGTGGGGCGGTCGCGGAGTACGTCGAGAAGTGGTTCCCCACCGTGGTGCGGTATCGCTACGACGTCTCCCTCAAAACCAGCATGGTGCTGCAGGCCCAACAGATCATGCGCAAAGACCGGCTGGAGTTCGACGCGGGTTGGTCGGATCTTGCCGCGTCGTTTATGGCCATCAAAAAAGAGCTGACCGGGTCCGGTCGGCAATTCACCTATGTTTCAGGTCGCAGCAAAGCGACCGGCCACGCGGATCTCGCGTGGGCGACGATGCACGCCTTACATTTTGAGCCTATCGATGGCCCGGCTACCGAAGGTTCTGGAAAATCCATCATGGAGATTTACGAATGACGACGACTGCGACCGCAGATAAACCGCGCCACCGCGTGTATGCCTACGAGACTGAGAAGGCCGCCCCGGCGGCGGCCGCCGATAGTGGTCGGATGGAGGCGTTTACGTTCGGCGACCCGGAACCGGTCACGTCAATGCGGGATGTTTGGTATGAGGGCGTTTGGCTGACGCCGGATGAGTGGTACGAGCCACCCATCCCGCTGAGCATTCTGTCAAAGAGCTATCGGGCGACGCCGCATCATGGGAGCGCGATGCAGGTTAAGCGGAACATTCTGTTGAAAACGTTCATTCCGCACCCGCTGTTAAGCCGGCGCACGTTCGCTGCGCTGGCTCTCGACTACCTGGTATTTGGTAACGGGTATCTTGAAGAAGTGCGGGGCAGGCTTGGGCGTCGGTTGGGCTTGCAGCATCGCAGCGCTAAATACATGCGCCGGGGCGATAATGACCGCTACTGGTGGCACCCCAACTACATGGAGCGGACGGAGCTGCCCGCCGGGCGCACGATCCATCTACTCGAGCCCGACATCGACCAGACCATCTACGGTGTGCCGGACTATCTGGGCAGCCTGCAAAGCGCTTGGCTCAACGAATCCGCTACCTTGTTCCGTCGACGGTACTACCTGAACGGCAGTCACGCCGGGTTCATCATGTACGTAAACGACCCGGCCCACGATCAGAAAGATATCGATGACATGCGCAAGGCGCTGAAGCAGAGCAAGGGGCCGGGCAACTTCCGGAACCTGTTTCTCTACTCGCCCCGGGGCAAGAAAGACGGCGTGCAGATCATCCCGGTGTCGGAAGTGGCGGCGAAGGACGAGTTTGCCGCGATCAAGAACATCACTCGAGACGATCAGCTGGCCGGGCACCGCATACCGCCACAGCTCATGGGCATTATTCCCCAGAATACTGGCGGGTTTGGCGACATCGAGAAGGCGGCTCGGGTGTTCGTGGCCAACGAGCTCGAGCCGATCCAGGCGATCTTCAAAGAGATCAACGAGCACGTCGGCGAGGAGGTCGTAAGGTTCGAGCCGTACCGGCTGGACGACCCCAACGCCAACTAACCCCGATTGGTAACAGAAGCCGCCCAAGAAGGCGGCTTTTTTCTGTCTGGCACAACGCTTCGCTATCCGACGACGACCCAAGCCGCGCTATCGTCACCCCGCCCCGCCCGCGCGCTAAAAGTGGTGTTTTTTATGCAGTATTGCCACAGGGGCTCAGGCCGCGTCGTTGCTGGGCGGAAAGGTGGTTATAAGGAGTGTTATTTTTATGCGTTTTCATGCGGAATTATGCAGATTTACATAATCGGAAGCATCTTCACCGTGGTTGCAAATAAAACAGCGCCTCGAAGGCGCTGGGGAAAAAATTATAATGTGACAATTTTGGTATTTGGTCTTTATAGAAGTCTTAACCGCGGGAGTTAGTTCCAATCCATCATAGGGGCCACCGAGAACCGGCGGCCTTGGTCTGCGCTATTTCCGTTCGTTAAATCAGTCATTTAGATAATTTCTTTAGCTGTATAAAAATACAGCTATAATGGTGTTGTGTGCTTGAAAATGTACTCTGAGTGTACCCAGCAGAGACGAATTCAAAATCATCAGTAGCATGGTACACAGCAGGTGCTTTTCAGGGACGTAAAGAGATTTGGCGGCTATTGTACGGAAGAAAGGGGAGCGCTCCCAGAGCCAGCGCCGAGCTACAGTGACATGGAAGAAGTCGTCAAGCGTCTAATGGCGTTTCTAAGCGCATAATTGAGACCAAAGACCAGTGCTAATGCGATGGTGTGTAGGTTTTTGCTGGGTTAAGCTCGCTTAACCAGGCTGCTGATTGAGCGAGTGCTTGTATTTCTAGTAGTGGGTGGCTGATCAGTGACTCGAAGCAGTAAGGGGTGTTCTTGCTGCTGGTGAGTGAGGACCGGCAGATCAAGCGGGTGCAGCGCTTGCCCGGGCACGCGCTGTATTTGATTAGTGATGATGAGCTGTATCAGCCCGAGATAATCAAGCCGCAGGATATGGGGGATTTGGAGATTCTGGGGTGGAGTGAGATTCGGATTGGGCGGGTAGTTTGAACCTTGACTTTATTTTTAACTGTCAGGCTTCAAAACTTCGGTACTTTTAGATTTTTAGCTGGCTGTTTATTAAAATGTTATATCCATATTCGTTTTAATAGTTATGTAATATAGGAGGAAGGATGAAGGTCACGTGTACAGCTTATGATTTAGATAAATTGGGTTATTATAAAGAAGCTAGTCATGATAAGAGTTTTCCTGATATGGCTTGCCTTCTTGAAAGCTTAGTGTGCTGGGGCATATCTACCTCTGTTATAGATAACACTAAAACTTACATGCCTTCTTTTAAAACAACAAAAAGATCTACTTTCTTTGCAGACGGTTATTGCGATTCAACAACCAAAGAGACCGTCTTAGTGCTCTGGAAAGAAGTGCATTCTGTTAACGGTGATATATATGGCTTGTCTAGATCAAAAAGGCCTGGCAAAGGCGAAGTTGAAAAAAATAGTTTTAATTACGAAAAATTTATTCCAGGCTTTCCTGTTTATTTTTGGTTCCAACCTTTGCAGTCTCGTATGTTCGCTTTGGAGTTTGAGCATTCGGATAGAGGAAAAAAGAATTTAGATTGCTTTTTAACAGGGTATTTAAACTGGAGAGCTTCTCCGTGGTGTATTTCTGAGCCAAATAGAAAAGTTGACGAATCAAATTATCATAAAGAGATAATAGGGTATTCTTTTGATGGGAATCCAGAAAACGTTAATGATTTCTATAATCCATCAGTAAATATAGTTTTAAAAAGAGATGCAGATACGCTTCAAAAACTGCTCAATGCCAGAAGAAAAATCACTAGACTTCAGCGAACTGAAGAAATTGAATTTACCGATGATTCTGCAGAAGAAAGAACTTTGGGAGAAAGGATATATGAGGATGGGGTTTTTAAAGGCCTCATCTCAAAGCCAAGGCGTTTAACCAAGGTTAAATATAAAAGTGAGATAACTTGGAAGCCTACTGATCAAGAGTTAAGAGATCTTTATGATAAAGCTTCCAGTGTGTCAGAGAGCGAAGGAATGGTTAATTTGGTGGCAATTACAAGTGATCAAGATAGAATCTCTTTTTTTGGTAACGCAGTTCGTGAAGATTTGGAGTTGCCCTTTACAGAAACAGTTAATGGATTCATAGGTGCGCATGATCTATACTCTATTCTAGATAATAATCGCGTTTTGTTTCCCTGATAGGGGCTGGCAATGTATATTCGCTTCTTTATATGTTTTTTTCTTTCTATACTTGTTGGATGGATTACATTTGGAGATCTTGAAAGTTTTACTGGCGAGTCTTTTCTTAATGTGATGGGGGTTTTGTTGAATGTATCTTCAATCGTTTTCGCTATTATTGGTGCTTGGATTGCTATAATTTATCCGCGTGTTCTTCAGTCCAGTATAAGTAGCAATAGAATTGAAAGTATTGAAGTAATTGATGAGTCCGTTAAAAATGCTGATTATTTGTCAGAGCTTTTTCAAATAGTATTGCAGTCTGCTTTTGTAATTGTGGTAGCAGTAGCAATTCAAGTAGTATTTCCATTGTTAAAATCATATCAGTATTTTGATTTAGATATGTCTTATGTAAGGTCAGTGGCTGTTTCAATAATGATATTTTTAGCATTAGCTCAAATAAATGCTATATCTGTAGTTGTTGAGAAAAACTTTAGTTTATTGTTAAGAGTTAGAAAGAAAAATAGAGAAAATATAATAGATAATGATAGTTGATATTGTTTTTAAAGTTTAATGGTTTTTAATTAAAGATATGCTTTTTATTTGAGATTAAAATTTATTTTGCGACTTTTATATTTAGCCATTCCCTCATCCGTATAAGCCCGCATCAACTTTGCCGAGTTTGTCGTATAGCGCGGGCTTCGATGAGCGCAGCGCAGGTGCAATGGCGCGTTCTTCTCCGGTAGCCCCATCCGCACCTTTCCCTTGCCCATCTTCTAGTTCAGCGCGTCCATGGTGTCCATCAGTTGCTGACTGCGCTGGCGTACGTCTTTCGTTTGCGGCGTGTCCATCAGTCTGAGGTGTCGACGATGTTGATCGATGAGGTTCTACATCATCAAGCTGGCTTTCTTGTAGCCGTAATTGGGCCGGTAGATATTGTTTAGGCCGGTGCTGGCCGCAGTGAAAATTTCCTAAGTGAGGCTGTTTTGCGCCACCGCAAAAAATCATGGTGGGGATGAGCACTTGCCAAGAAGAGCCGGCCTGCAAGACTAAAGCCCCGCGGCACGCAGGGCTTTTCGTTGAAAGCTTGTCGATGAACTCAACCCGTTTGCCGCGCCCGGGCCAACTCGGCCATGGCGACGCGAGAAAGAAACCCTGAGCGAGACTTGTCGCCAGGATGACGGGCCACGAAGTCGTCGATCTGCTTGAGCAGCAAATCGGGCATGGTGACGTTGATCTTGTGGCTCTTGCCCAGATACGGGGTGACGTCGATCTCGACCACGGCCCAGATCCAGCCGGCGAAGTCGGGGTTGTCCATGTGGTGTTCGATGGATGTGGCCTCGGGGATGGGGTCGCCCACCTCGACGGCCACTTCCAGCCAGCCTTCGATGGCTTGCATGATGTTGGTCAGGGCATCTTCGAAGGTGTCACCGGCCGAATGGCAGCCGGGGAGGTCGGGCACCAAGACGCCGTAGGCGTGCTGTTCGTCGCCGCGTTCGATGGCAATGGGAAATAACATGGCTCTTCTCTCTCTATCTCTATAATGCTCAGTGGAGCAGTAGTGGTGAGCCTCATTCGAGGCCAGCGCTTTTCCTGATTGCTTTGACCAGGCCGTTTGTAGATCCTTTTTAGGATGCGGCACGGTGATCGTGCCGGGCTTGGTCGGGTGTCGAAAGTGGTGGTGGCTGCCTTTGATTCTGACGAGCTCCCAGCCATCCGCTTCCAGTTCCTTGATCAGTGCTCTGCTGTTCACCTCCTGCCCCTTTACCAATGAGCATAGAGTTACTATAACCCCGGAAAAATAAGAGAGTCAAAAATTGCACAGCTTCAAATTCGTAAAGGTTGATCGAATTCGGCGGGCAAGCCCTGAGCACTAGTGACGCACCCACGCCTTTAATGGTATAGCGTAGGGGGTCACGTTCGGTGTCAGGAGTGGGTATGCGTAAAAAACGCGGTTGTATCGCGGGAGTCGTGGTAAGCCTGTTACTGCTGGCCGGCTGCAACGAGCAGATGGAAAATGAGCCGCGCGTGGTCGACGAGGTGCCCAGCGATGCGGTGCAGGAACCGGGCGATGAACGTACGTTGCCGGCCTCCCTGGATGTAGCCTTATCACTTCACGCTCAGCTTCGTACCGACCGGCGCCTGATGGTGCAGGGGGAAACCAACCTGCCGGACGGGGCGCGGCTGCAGGTGATCGTGGAGCGTGAGCTGAGTCGTGTACGCTGGCAGTCGCGTACGCTGGTAAGTGACGGGCAGTTCACGGCCGGGCCGTTTGGCTCCGGCAGCGGCCTGCCGGATGGGGGCTATCTGGTGCGCGTGCAGCTCAGCGAAGCCAGCGTTCAGCCCATGGCCGTGCAGAACGTGATCGGCCTGCAGGGCGAGTACCTGGAAGGCGAGCTTGTCACGCAAACCCGCCATGGGTTAGGCCAGGTGGCCACCTACTCACGACGCTTCTTGGTGGGGAGTGAGCCAAGACGTACGCGTGACCAGGTGGAGGTTATCGAAGAGTAGTGAAAAAGGGTGCTTTAGGCAGGACACCAGTGAGCGAGTACCACTGCGTGAATCTCGACATCGCTTGGCGCTTTGGCAAAGTGCTCCAGGGCGAAAGTGTCGTCACGCTTGACCAGGTAGTCACCTGCTTTATGGAACACGTGCGTCGGGCCCAGTAACAGCAGGTCGCCAGGGGAGGCAGGGGCGAAATCTGTATCGGGGCCGGGCGTGGTCATTACGCAAGGCGCTTTCCAGTCGATTTTAAGCGGCAGGTGAGACGGCGGGGTCAGCGTCGTGGCCTGCACCTGCTCCCAGGGGAGGGGGGCTTGGTGCGTCAGGATTAACAAGGGAGGCGCGCTATCGCCTTCCAGCAGGGTAGCCAGGGAGCAATCCAGTGCATCGGCCAGCGCCACCAAGCGCTCGTGGCCAATCTGCTTTATCGCTCCGGACTCCCAGTATGAGATAGTCACATCCGACACGCCAACTTTTCGAGCCAGCGCAGCTTTATTAAGCTTTACCCGCTGCCGAAGTTGTTTGATACGTGAGCCTAGCGATTCCATTTTATTTTCCCATTGATGAGCCAAACAAACTCGTTTGATTTACTTCCATTGTTGCCAATGGCGTCCTTTGCATACCGAAAAGCGCCAGTGGCTTTTCGGTATGGTCGTGCATCATAGGTATAACGCCTGAAATAGCAAAGGTACCAAGGCATCAGTCGCTATATCCTTAGCAACTTTTATTCGGACGCTTTTCAGCCAAAGATGTTCCCCTCACATACTGTTGGATAGTAGTTGGGTGCGTATAATGGCGCCATTCTGACGTTCAAAAGGATATCTTGATGACCGTACGCACGCGTATCGCGCCTTCCCCCACGGGGGACCCCCACGTCGGCACGGCCTATATTGCGCTTTTCAATCTGTGTTTCGCGCGAAAGCTAGGCGGCGAGTTCATTCTTCGCATCGAAGATACCGACCGGGTGCGCTCCACACCCGAGTCAGAGCAGATGATTCTGGATTCGTTGCGCTGGCTCGGGCTGGAGTGGGACGAGGGCCCGGATGTCGGCGGCCCCCACGGCCCTTATCGGCAAAGCGAGCGGGGCGACATTTACGCTCGTCACGCCCAGCAACTGATCGATACGGGCCACGCGTTCAAGTGCTATCGCACCAGCGAAGAGCTCGACGAGCTGCGCGAGGCGCGCAAGGAAGCCGGTCTGCATCTGGCGCTCAAGCCCGCCGACCTGGCGCTCGATGCTGAGGAACAGGCGCACCGCGAGGCAAACGACTGGCCTTACGTGGTGCGCATGAACGTGCCCAGCGAAGGCGTCTGTGTGGTGAACGACATGCTGCGCGGGACCATCGAGGTCGACTGGGCCCAGGTGGATGCCCAGATCCTCGTGAAGTCCGACGGCATGCCTACCTATCACATGGCCAACGTGGTGGACGATCGCCTGATGGGGATTACCCACGTGCTGCGCGGCGAGGAGTGGATCAACTCCGCCCCCAAGCATCAGCTTTTATATGAGTACTTCGGATGGGAAATGCCCACGCTTTGCCATATGCCGCTTCTGCGCAACCCGGACAAGTCGAAGCTTTCCAAGCGCAAGAACCCGACCTCGATCAACTATTATCGCCGTATGGGCTTTTTGCCCCAGGCCGTGACCAACTACCTGGGCCGCATGGGCTGGTCGATGCCGGACGAGCGCGAGAAGTTCAGCCTCTCTGAAATGATGGCCTCGTTCGATATCCAGCGGGTCTCTCTCGGTGGGCCGGTATTCGATCTCGAGAAGCTGACCTGGCTCAATGGTGTCTATATTCGCGAAGACCTGGACGACGATGCGCTGCTGATGGCGCTTCGGGAGTGGGCGTTCAACGAGGAGTACGTTCGCCAGATCCTGCCCCAGGTACGCACGCGGGTGGAAACGCTTTCCCAGGTCGCGCCGCTGGCAGGGCACTTCTTCTCCGGGCTGCCCGCCATCAAGGAAGAAGACTTTGAGAGCGTAAAACTCGAGCGTGAAGAACTCGTCAAGCTGCTGCAGTTTCTGGTCTGGCGCTTCGAGGCGGTGTCCGGCTGGAACAAGGAGTCTCTGCTGGCCGAGGTTCAGGCACTGGCCGGCGCCTTCGATCTCAAGATGAAGGTGTTTCTGGCGCCGGTGTTCATTGCCGTTACCGGCAGTAGCGCCAGCACCTCGGTAATGGATGCCATGGCGATTCTTGGGTCTGATGTGACCCGGGCACGGCTTCGCCACGCCATCGACGTGCTGGGCGGCGTTTCCAAGAAGCAGGCGAAACGCTTCGAGAAGGAGTTTCGCGAGCTGTAGGCCACAGCGTAAGCCGCCGATTTCTTCCCCGAGAAATCGGCGCTTTTCTGGTTGACGAAGGCGAGCCGAATCAGTACTATACGCATCGTCTTCGCGACATGTGGGGCCTTAGCTCAGCTGGGAGAGCGCAACACTGGCAGTGTTGAGGTCAGCGGTTCGATCCCGCTAGGCTCCACCAATCAAACCGCAAGTCTTGATGTATCACGTCCCATTCGTCTAGTGGTCCAGGACACCGCCCTTTCACGGCGGTAACAGGGGTTCGAACCCCCTATGGGACGCCACATCTTCTTCTGATTTTACCCTCCTGCCTATCCGATATTCTTATCGCCGCCTATCAGGGCCTGGCGAGAATTGCTGACGTCCAAAAACCGGTTTTCAGGCGATTAATTTGCTGATTTGGGCTTGACTTGTCCACCTTTGCTGTTCCGTGATCGGGGTTGTGCACAAGCCAGGGTTATTTACCCAAAGAATCAGCGATTTAAACTTTATTCATTTAGATCAATAGCTTAGGTTAGATCAAAAATTAACCAATTTAAAGCCAAGCCACTGTTCATGGCGATTATGGGACGTTTTATAGCAGTTGTGAACAGGGTTATCCACAGATAGTGTGGAAAACCTTTTTTCCTGCCTGTCAGGCAAAATTGTCAAGCGCAAAATGGTCGCGATCACCCTGTTTTTGGGTTCCGAAAAAAGGGCTTTGATAGTACAAGGCTTCACAAAAGGGCCAGGGCAGTGCCAATAAGCTTTCTCTGTCATGAGTCCGTGACGAGAAGGGAGCTTTGCCAGTGTCCGCTGGTCGTGATCGGTTAGCCTTTGCTGATTGCCGGTATCGGCAGAAAGCGCTCAGAAAGCGTCAGGGCGCATCGATGCGCTTTCGCGGCTGACTTGGTACGGTTTGCACAAAAAGGCCGCCCTGAGGCGGCCTTTGGCTTTCTGCGTGTTGCCTTGCTTCTGTGCTGCTTACTTTCTGTGCTGCTTTAGTTCTTGGTCGGGTAGTCGCGCTTGTCGTGGCCGGTGTAGAGCTGGCGCGGACGGCCGATCTTGTAGCTTTCGCTGAGCATTTCATGCCAGTGCGAGATCCAGCCGATCGTGCGCGATACGGCGAAGATCACGGTGAACATGTTGGTGGGAATGCCCATTGCTTTCAAAATGATGCCCGAGTAGAAATCGACATTCGGGTACAGCTTGCGCTCGATGAAGTACTCGTCTTCCAGCGCGATCTGCTCGAGGCGCTTGGCGATCTTGAGCTGCGGGTCGTCGGCCATGCCGAGCTCCGCCAGTACTTCGTCGCAGGTCTCTTTCATTACCTTGGCGCGGGGGTCGAAGTTGCGATAGACGCGGTGACCAAAGCCCATCAGCTTGAACGGGTCGTCCTTGTCCTTGGCCTTGTCGATAAAGCGCTGGATGTTCTCTTCGGACTCGTCGCCGATCTCGTCGAGCATGGCAAGAACCGCTTCGTTCGCACCGCCGTGTGCCGGACCCCAAAGGGCCGCGATGCCGGCGCTGATGCACGCAAACGGGTTCGCGCCGGTAGAGCCTGCCAGACGCACCGTGGAGGTGGAGGCATTCTGCTCGTGGTCGGCGTGCAGCATGAAGATCCGGTCCATGGCCTTGGCGTAGACCGGGTTGATCTTGTACTCCTCGCAGGGGTTGCTGAACATCATGTAGAGGAAGTTCTCTGCATAGCTCAGGTCGTTGCGCGGATAGTTGAACGGCTGGCCGACGTTGTACTTGTGCGACATCGCCGCCAGGGTCGGCATTTTCGCAATCAGGCGAATGGCGCTGATTTCACGATCTTCTTGCTGGGTGATGTCCATGTGATCGTGGTAGAACGCTGCCAGGCCGCCCACTACGCCACAAAGGATCGACATCGGGTGTGCGTCGCGACGAAACCCTTTGAAGAAGTTGTTGATCTGGTCATGAACCATCGTGTGGTTGCGAATACGCGTTTCAAAGTCGGCGTACTGCTCGTCGGTGGGCAATTCACCAAACAGCAGGGTGTAGCAAACCTCGACGAAGTTGGACTCTTTGGCCAGCTGGTCAATGGGGTAACCACGGTGCAGCAGCATGCCCTTGCCGCCATCGATATAAGTGATGGCGGACTGGCAGGAAGAGGTGGCCATGAAGCCGGGGTCGTAGGTAAACAGACCCTCTGCACCCAAGCCGCGTACATCGATAACGTCTGGGCCTAGTGTGCCGGAATACATGGGTAGTTCGATCGGGTTGTCCAGACCGTCTACCGTCAATGTCGCTTTCCTGTCAGCCATGAAGGCCTCCTTTCGAATTCGGTTTGGGACGTAAAGTCGTTGTTTCGCATACCGCGCCGGCGAAAAGGCTCGCCTACTATAGAAGCGTGCGACTTTTTGTCAATTAGCCTTAATGGTAGCCATTGTTGTACAAAAACTATTGTCAAATGTCGTTTTTGTCTAATTTTTGTGAATTGAGGCAGTAATTATTGTAAAGACATACTAGAATAAATACGTTAACAGGCTTATAAAGCAAGCCGTCTTCTGGACACTATAACCATGCTGCAACGCAAAATCGACTCCGTCAGGCGCCAATTTATTTGCACCTTAGTAGAGTTAGGTTGGCGTTCGGTTTGTCAGCAGGGGCTAAGGTTCTTATAATCCACCGCGCGCGACCGGCAAGTAGGTGGTCGTGCCCGACTTGGCAACGGCCGAGCCCCTTCCAGCAACCACCGCCCGCTCGGGTAAGCCAGAACCTTTGCAGAGTGGGCCAAGAGAGTGTGTATAACGCCGTGAATAGCAAACGACCTGTAAACCTAGACCTATCGACCATACATTTTCCCTTGCCGGCCCTTACGTCGATCACGCACCGCATTACGGGTGTCATCCTCTTCGTCGGTCTGATCTTCGCCTTCTGGGCGCTGGGGGAATCCCTTTCCTCACCGGCTGGCTTTGACGCCGTCCGTGACGCCTTGGCGGGTAATATCCTGGCCAAGTTCATCGCCTGGGGGCTGTTGTCCGCGCTGGCCTTTCACTTCGTGGCGGGTATTCAGC
Source organism: Vreelandella xerophytica (assembly GCF_968048975.1). Next base: position 1,012,407 of record NZ_OZ309106.1, read on the forward strand.
ACCTGTTCATGGATGCAGGCATCGGTGTCACTCTGGAAGGTAGCGTGAAAAAAGCACAGATCACCGTGGTGGTGAGTGCGGTTCTGATCATTCTGGCAGGAGTCTGGGTATGGTAACCAACATCACAAGTTTTGGCCGTAGCGGCTTGTCCGACTGGCTGATGCAGCGCGTCTCCGCCGTCGTGCTGGCGATTTATACGCTTTTTATCGTTGGTTATCTGCTGTTTAACCCAGGCCTTGACTACTACACCTGGAGCGGGCTCTTCAACCAGATCTGGATGCGGATCTTTTCGCTGCTGGCCTTCATCTCTATCGCCGCGCACGCCTGGATTGGCCTTTGGACAGTCACTACCGACTACCTCAAGTCCACTCGTCTGCGCGTAGGTGCCCAAGCGCTCATCATTCTGGCCATCTTTATTTTCCTGGCCTGGGGCATTCAAATTCTGTGGGGAGCTTAATTCATGTCTAACCTTCGTAGCCTGACGTTTGACGCCATCATCATTGGTGGCGGTGGCTCTGGCCTGCGTGCTGCCTTGGAACTGGCTAAATCCGGTAAGAAGACAGCGGTTCTCTCTAAAGTGTTCCCGACTCGTTCGCACACCGTGTCTGCCCAGGGCGGTATCACCTGCGCGATCGCTTCCTCCGACCCGGATGACGACTGGCGCTGGCACATGTACGACACCGTCAAGGGTGGCGACTACATCGCCGACCAGGATGCGGCGGAGTACATGTGTTCAGAAGGCCCCAAGGCTGTCTTCGAACTCGAGCACATGGGGCTTCCATTCTCGCGCTTCGATAACGGGCGTATCTACCAGCGCCCGTTCGGTGGTCAGTCGAAGAACTTCGGCGAAGGTGGTCAGGCGGCGCGTACGTGCGCTGCGGCCGACCGTACCGGCCATGCGCTTTTGCACACGCTTTACCAGAACAACCTGAAGAACAACACGACGTTCTTGAACGAGTGGTACGCGGTCGATCTGGTCAAGAACGCCGAAGGCGATGTGGTGGGCTGTATCGCCATGTGCATCGAGACCGGTGAAGTCGTTCACGTCAAGTCCAAGGCTACCGTACTGGCCACGGGCGGGGCCGGGCGTATCTTTGCCTCGACCACCAATGCCCTGATCAATACCGGCGACGGTATCGGCATGGCGCTGCGTGCCGGCTTCCCCATGCAGGACATGGAAATGTGGCAGTTCCACCCCACCGGTATCTACGGCGCGGGCACGCTGGTCACCGAAGGTTGCCGTGGTGAAGGTGGTTACCTGGTCAACAAGGACGGCGAGCGCTTCATGGAGCGTTATGCACCCAACGCGAAAGACCTGGCGGGTCGCGACGTCGTGGCGCGCTCCATGGTCATGGAGATTCTCGAAGGCCGCGGCTGTGGCGACAAGGGCGATCACGTCTTCCTGAAGCTCGATCACCTGGGCGAGGAAGTACTGGGCAAGCGTCTACCGGGTATCGTCGAGCTTTCCAAGACCTTCGCTCACGTCGACCCTGCGAAGGACCCGATTCCGGTCGTGCCGACCTGTCACTACATGATGGGCGGTATTCCCACCAACGTTCACGGCCAGGCCATCCTGCAGGATGAAAACGGCGATGATCAGATCATCAACGGTCTGTTCGCCTGTGGTGAGGCTGCCTGTGTATCGGTTCACGGTGCCAACCGTCTGGGCGGCAACTCGCTTCTCGATCTGGTGGTGTTCGGTCGTGCAGCGGGCATGTTCATCGAAGGCGCACTGAATGAAGGTATCGAGTACCTGGATGCTTCCGAGTCCGATATCGAAGCCGCCATGAAGCGTATCACTCGCTGGAACGAGTCCGAAGGCGGGGAGAGCATTCCCGAGCTGAAAGCGGCACTTCAGGATATCATGCAGAATTCTTTCGGCGTTTTCCGTGAAGAGGAAAACATGCAGGAAGGCGTGAAGAAACTGGCGGCGCTGCGCGAACGTATCGCGAACGCTCACCTGCCGGACAAGTCCAATGCTTTCAACACGGCTCGTGTTGAAGCGCTCGAGCTCGATAACTTGATGGAAGTGGCAGAAGCAACGGCGATTGCTGCCCTTGAGCGTAAAGAGAGCCGTGGTGCGCACTCGCGCTACGATTATCCTGACCGTGATGACGTCAACTGGCTGAAACACTCGCTCTACTTCCCGCTCACTAAAGAGTTGAAACAGCGCGACGTCAACTTCAAGCCGAAAACCGTTGATACGTTCGAGCCGAAGGTTCGTACCTACTAATCTTCGCGCTAAACCAGTCTTCGTACTGAGAGGGAGTCACAATGTCCAATCTTCAGGTATCGATATACCGTTACAATCCGGAAACCGACTCTGCGCCGTATATGCAGGAGTTCCAGGTCGACACCAAGGGTCGCGATCTGATGGTGCTGGATGTTCTGCACATCATGAAAGAGCAGGATAGCGGCCTGGCGTTTCGTCGCAGCTGCCGGGAAGGCGTTTGCGGTTCCGACGGCATGAACATGAACGGCAAGAATGGCCTTGCCTGTATCACGCCGATTTCCGACGTGGTGAAAAACGGCAAGCTGACGCTGCGTCCGCTGCCGGGTCTGCCGGTCATTCGCGACATGGTCGTGGATATGGGTATCTTCTACAAGCAGTACGAGCGTATCGAGCCGTACCTGCAAAACGATACCCCTGCGCCGGCCATCGAACGGCTTCAGTCGCCGGAAGAGCGCGACAAGCTCGACGGTCTTTACGAGTGCATCCTGTGCGCGTGCTGTTCGACCTCGTGCCCGTCGTTCTGGTGGAATCCGGACAAGTTCGTGGGCCCGGCGGGGCTTTTGCAGTCCTACCGCTTCCTGGCGGATTCCCGCGATAACGCCACGCGTGAGCGCCTGACGGACCTTGAAGATCCGTTCTCCGTGTTCCGCTGCCGCGGCATCATGAACTGCGTGGCGGTGTGCCCCAAAGGGCTTAATCCGACCCGTGCAATCGGCAAGATCCGTGAAATGCTGTTAGCCGATGCCACGTAACTGATTAATCATTGAGAAAAAAGCAAGTGAAGTGCCGGTTGTAGCATAATGCTACTTAAATCCCGGCGCTTCGCTTGTTATCATAGGGTTTGTCATGTGGTGCGACGTCGCGTCGCAGTATCGACCAGCCACGTTTAAAAGCCGGTGCTTAAGTACCGGCTTTTGAGCATGAACTGACAGCGAAATGCTGGATATTGAGCCATATGAAAGGTTCCCGGCCCCGGCCGGTGCCGCCGGCTAACGTTTCGCCCCGCCGGCAGGGCACAAGCGATGTCGCTGCGTTTTGCAGTGATGCCGATACCACCCCATCAGTGTAGGGTGACCGAGAGATGCAACAAGGCATAATGGAGTTGATGTGGCGTTCCTCTCACGTTAGTGGCGGCAATGTTCACTACGTGGAAGCGCTTTACGAGCAGTACCTTGACGATCCCGATTCTGTCCCTGATGAATGGCGCCGCTATTTTGACGAGCTGCCCCGTCCTGAAGGCAGTGCCTCCCACGATGTTCCACTTAGCCCCGTTCGTGATCAGTTCTACCAGCTAGGACGCGAAAGCCGTCCAGGCCAGGGTGTTGCCCAGGCCGACAGTGGTGAGAACAAAAAGCAGGTGAAAGTCCTGCAGTTGATCAACGCATATCGCTTTCGTGGTCATCAGAAGGCGGATATCGACCCGCTGGGTCTGCGTAATCCTACCCCCGTTCCGGATCTTGATCTGTCCTTTCACCAGCTTTCCAAAGCGGATCTCGATACCGAATTCCAGACCGGTTCTTTCTTCCTGGGCATCGACAAGGCCCCGCTGCGTGACATCGTCGAAGCCCTTGAGCAGACATACTGCCGCTCGATCGGTTGCGAGATCATGCACATCGTCGATACCGAAGAAAAGCGCTGGCTGCAGCGCCGGTTCGAGTCGGTGCGCAGTGCGCCCAAGTTCAGCGACGAGGTGCGCAAGCACGTACTCGAGCGCATGACGGCAGCGGAAGGTCTCGAGAACTACCTGGCGTCCAAGTATCCGGGTACCAAGCGCTTTGGCCTGGAAGGTGGCGAAAGTTTCGTTCCGATGATGGACGAGCTGATTCAGCGCGCCGGCGGTTATGGCACCAAGGAAGTCGTGATCGGCATGGCGCACCGCGGGCGTCTCAACCTGCTGGTCAACATCCTGGGCAAGAACCCGGCGGAGCTGATCGACGAGTTCGACGGCAAGAAGGTCATCGAGCGCGGTTCGGGTGACGTGAAGTATCACCAGGGCTTCAGCTCGAACGTCATGTCACCGGGTGGCGAAGTGCACCTGGCCATGTCGTTCAACCCGTCGCACCTGGAAATCGTGGCCCCCGTGGTTGAAGGCTCCGTACGCGCGCGTCAAGACCGCCGCAACGATCCGGATGGTGACAAGGTACTGCCCATCAACGTGCATGGCGATGCAGCCTTTGCAGGTCAAGGTGTGGTCATGGAGACATTCCAGATGTCCCAGACCCGTGCCTACAAGACCGGCGGCACGGTGCATATCGTGATCAACAACCAAGTGGGTTTCACGACCTCGAACCCGCTGGATGCACGCTCGACCGAATACTGTACCGATATCGCCAAGATGGTTCAGGCGCCGATTTTTCATGTCAACGGCGACGACCCGGACGCGGTGATCCACGCAACGCAGGTGGCGCTCGATTACCGTCAGCAGTTCAAGAAGGACGTGGTGATCGATCTGGTCTGCTACCGTCGTCGTGGTCACAACGAAGCTGACGAGCCCTCCGGCACCCAGCCGCTGATGTACGCCAAGATCAAGGATCACGCTTCGTCACGCACGCTGTACGCAAAGCGCCTGGTCGAGCAGGGCGTGCTCTCCGAAGACGATGCCAAGGCGATGGTGGAAACCTACCGTGACGATCTGGTCGCCGGGAACCACGTGGCCAATGCGCTGGTGCAGGAGCCCAACAAGTCGCTGTTCGTCGACTGGGCGCCTTATCTGGGTCACGAGTGGTCCGGCGATGCCGACACCACCGTCGACATGAAGCGCCTGCAGCAGCTGGCCGCGAAGATGTGCGACATCCCTGACGGGGTGGACGTGCAGCGTCAGGTCTCCAAGATCTACGAAGACCGCCGCAAGATGCAGGCCGGCGGCATGGGGCTCAACTGGGGCTTTGCCGAAACGCTGGCCTACGCCACGCTGCTCGACCAGGGCCATCCCATTCGTATCACCGGCCAGGATGTGGGTCGTGGCACGTTCTCGCACCGCCACGCCGTCATCCACAATCAGAAAGACGGCACCACCTACGTGCCGCTTCAGCACATCGCCGACGGTCAGCCGCGCTTCACCATTCACGACTCGATCCTTTCGGAAGAAGCCGTGTTGGCCTTCGAGTACGGCTATTCCACGACCGCGCCCAACGATCTGGTGGTCTGGGAAGCGCAGTTCGGCGACTTCTTCAACGGTGCCCAGGTGGTGGTGGATCAGTTCATCTCTTCCGGTGAAACCAAGTGGGGAAGGCTTTGCGGCTTGACCATGCTGCTTCCGCACGGCTACGAAGGCCAGGGCCCCGAGCACTCGTCGGCGCGTCTTGAGCGCTTCTTGCAGATGTGTGCCGAGCACAACATGCAGGTATGCGTACCCACCACGCCCGCACAGATCTTCCATCTGCTGCGTCGCCAGGTGATTCGTCCGCTGAGAAAGCCTCTGATCATCATGTCGCCCAAGTCGCTGCTGCGTCACAAGGAAGCGGTATCCAGCCTTGAAGACCTGGCCGAGGGCAAGTTCCAGATGGTACTGCCGGATCAGGCGGAAGGATCTGCCGACGAGGTGACGCGCGTCATCCTCTGCTCCGGCAAGGTCTACTACGATCTCGCCAACTGGCGCGACGAGTACGAGCGCAACGACACGGCCATTATTCGCCTGGAACAGCTTTACCCCTTCCCCAAAGAAGAGCTTCTGGAAGTGCTTCAGGCGTATGCCAACGTGGAAGATATCGTGTGGTGTCAGGAAGAGCCGCAGAACCAGGGGGCCTGGTACTCCAGCCAGCACCACATGCGGATCGTGGCTGATATGCTCAATAACGGCTTTGGCCGCGAATTGAAATTTGCAGGACGTCCGGCCTCTGCGGCACCCGCGGCAGGTTACATGTCCGTCCACACTGAACAGCAGCGCCAGCTGGTGGAAGACGCTTTCAATTTATAAGCGCCCACCGGGTTTAAAGAACCTATAAGGGAAATGACATGGCTACTGATATCAAAGCGCCAACCTTTCCGGAATCCGTTGCCGAAGGCACGGTAGCCGCATGGCACAAGAAGCCGGGTGACAGCGTTGAACGCGACGAGCTGATTGTTGAGATCGAAACCGACAAGGTGGTTCTTGAAGTTGTCGCACCGGAAGCGGGCACGCTGTCCGAGGTGATGGCCGAAGAGGGCGACACGGTGCAGTCCGAGCAGGTGCTGGGCAAGATCGGTGAAGCCAGCGGCGGCGGCAGCGCCAAGTCCGATGAGGGCGAAGAAAAGGCCTCTTCCGGCGAGACGTCCGAGAAGGCCGAGAAAGAAGACGACGGTGAAAAAGAGACCGCGAAGGAAGCACCCAAGGCCGGTGGCGGCAAGCAGCATGACGTGAAAGCGCCAAGCTTCCCCGAATCGATTCAGGAAGGCACTGTCGCCACGTGGCACAAGAAGGTCGGCGAAGCAGTCAAGCGTGACGAAGTGCTGGCCGACATCGAGACTGACAAGGTGGTGCTGGAGGTCGTGGCACCGGCGGACGGCGCGCTTGCCGAAATCAAGGCCGAAGAAGGCAGCCAGGTCGAGTCGGAAGCAGTACTGGCCACCTTCACCGAAGGCGGCGGTAGCGACAGCGGTCAGAGCGAAGGCAGCACCGAGTCCAAGCAGGCCGACAGCGGCAGTGACGACGAAGGTGGCGATGAGAAAGTGGGCGACAAGATCCTCGCCCCGGCGGCCCGCAAGATGGTCGCCGAGCACGATCTCGACGTTTCCAAGATCGAAGGCACCGGCAAGGGCGGACGTATCCTGAAGGAAGACGTTCAGAAAGCCGTGAAAGACGGCAGCGCCAAGAAAACGGCCAAGTCGTCCTCTTCTGCACCGGCAAAAGCCGCCGCGGCACCGGCGGCTTCTGAAGGCGAGCGCGCCGAGAAGCGCGTACCCATGACACGCCTGCGCAAGACCATCGCCAAGCGTCTGGTACAGGCGCAGCAAACCGCCGCCATGCTCACCACGTACAATGAAGTGGACATGGGCGCAGTCATGAACCTGCGCGCGCAGTACAAGGACACCTTCCAGAAGGCCCACGACACCAAGCTTGGCTTCATGGGCTTCTTCGTCAAGGCCGCTTCTGAAGCGCTCAAGCGCTTCCCGGACGTCAACGCCTCGATCGACGGCGAAGAGATCGTCTACCACGGCTACCAGGATATCGGTGTGGCCGTTTCCACCGACCGTGGCCTGGTGGTTCCGGTACTGCGCGATACCGACGCCATGAAGATTGCCGATGTCGAGAAAGGCATCGTCGATTTCGGCAAGCGTGCGCGTGACGGCAAGCTCGGCATCGATGAAATGCAGGGCGGTACCTTTACCATCACCAACGGCGGTATCTTCGGCTCGCTGCTCTCCACGCCGATCATCAACCCGCCGCAGACGGCCATTCTGGGTATGCACAAGATCCAGGAGCGCCCCATGGCGGTGAACGGCAAGGTCGAAATTCGTCCGATGATGTACCTGGCGCTTTCTTATGATCACCGCATGATCGACGGTAAGGACGCGGTACAGTTCCTGGTCACCATCAAGGAACTGCTGGAAGATCCGGCGCGCCTGCTGCTGGACGTATGACGAGCCAGACCGCCGGGCGAGACTGACGCCCGGCGGTTTGACCCAGAGTTCTAGTTCAGACGTTTCATGTTATCGCACACGGCCTTTTGTCTCTGTTTTAATCAGGGCAGAAGGTAACCAAGCGAAAGGAGCCAATATGGCTGACAAGTTTGATGTAATCGTTATCGGTGCCGGCCCCGGTGGCTATGTCGCTGCCATTCGCGCGGCCCAGCTTGGGCTGAAAGTGGCCTGTGTGGAAAAGTGGATTGGCAAGGAAGGCAACGTGGTTCACGGCGGCACCTGCCTGAACGTGGGCTGTATTCCTTCCAAGGCGCTGCTCGAGGCCTCGCACAAGTTTGACGAAGCCAAGCACGAGTTCGACGACCTGGGTATTCAGGCGGGTGACGTCAGCATGGACGTCACCAAGATGATGGCCCGTAAAGACAGAATCGTTAAAAACCTCACCGGCGGTATCTCCGGGCTTTTCAAGGCCAACGGCGTCACCGCGATCGAGGGAACCGGTAAAGTGGTTTCCAACAATCAGGTGGAAGTGACCGACCTGGATAACAACACCACCCAGTATGATGCCGATAATATCGTCATCGCCGCGGGCTCGGTGCCGGTCGAAATTCCGCCCACCCCGCTGACGGAAGACCTGATCGTCGATTCCACCGGCGCGCTTGAATTTTCTGAGGCGCCGAAGCGTCTGGGCGTGATCGGCGCCGGCGTCATCGGTCTGGAATTGGGCAGTGTCTGGAACCGTCTGGGCTCTGAGGTCACCGTGCTCGAGGCGATGGACACCTTCCTGCCCATGGTCGATGGCACCGTGGCCAAGGATACCCAGAAGCTTCTCAAGAAGCAGGGCCTGGACATCAGGCTCGGCGCACGCGTGACAGGGTCCGAGCAGAAGGACAATGAAGTCGTCGTGAAGTACACCGACGGCGAAGGCGAGCAGGAAATCACTTTTGACAAGCTGATCGTGTGTGTGGGCCGTCGTCCTTACACTGAAGGCGTGATTGCCAAGGGTGTGAGCATCGAGCTTGACGAGCGCGGCTTCATCTTCGTGGACGACCAGTGCCGCACCAACGTGCCGGGCATCTACGCCATCGGCGATTGCGTACGGGGCCAGATGCTGGCGCACAAGGCCTCGGAAGAGGGCATCATGGTGGCGGACATCATCGCCGGCCATAAAGCCGAGATGAACTACGACGCCATTCCGTGTGTCATCTACACCTCGCCGGAAGTGGCCTGGGTCGGCATGACCGAACAGGACGCCAAGGCCAAGGGTATCGAAGTCAAGACCGGCACCTTCCCCTTTGCCGCCAGCGGCCGCGCCATGGCGAACAACGCCACGGAAGGTAGTGCCAAGATCATCGCCGATGCCGAGACCGACCGTATCCTGGGCGTACACATCGTGGGTCAGCACGCAGGCGAGCTGATCGCTCAGGGTGTGATTGCCATGGAGTTTGGTTCAAGCGCTGAAGATCTGGCGTTGACCTGCTACGCTCACCCCACCATGTCAGAAGCGGTTCACGAAGCGGCGCTGGCCGTGGAAGGTCACGCCATTCACATGGCGAACCGCAAGAAGCGCAAGTAATTCAGCAACAACCAAGCGCCACCTTTGGGTGGCGCAATCCTTTCGCCCCGGCACGCTTGACCGTCGGGGCGTAAGCACGGGGATGATCAGTGCCCGGCACTGATCATCGTTCGAGTCACATGCAACCAATGGCATGAATCGATGAACCTTCACGAGTATCAAGGCAAACAGCTGTTTGCTGATTATGGTTTGCCGGTGTCCAAGGGCTTCGCCGTGGACACTCCCGAAGAAGCAGTAGAAGCCTGCAAGAAGATCGGCGGCAACATGTGGGTCGTTAAGGCCCAGGTGCACGCAGGCGGCCGTGGTAAAGCAGGCGGTGTCAAGCTGATCAAGGATCCGGCCGAAGCGAAAACCTTCGCCGAGCAGTGGCTGGGCAAGAACCTGGTGACCTACCAGACTGACGAAAAAGGTCAGCCGGTTGCCAAGATCCTGGTTGAGACCTGCACCGATATCGCCGACGAGCTGTATCTGGGTGCCGTGGTCGACCGTACTACCCGTCGCGTGGTCTTCATGGCCTCGACCGAAGGGGGTGTCGAGATCGAGACGGTGGCCGAGCAGACGCCGGAAAAGATCCTGAAAGCCGAAATCGACCCGCTGGTCGGCGCGCAGCCCTACCAGGCACGTGAACTGGCCTTCAAACTGGGCCTTGAAGGCGACCAGATCAAGCAGTTCACCAAGATCTTCCTGGGACTTTCCAAGCTGTTCCACGACAAGGATCTGGCACTTCTGGAAATCAACCCGCTGGTCATCACCGAAGAAGGCAATCTGCATTGCCTCGATGCCAAGCTGGGTCTTGACAGCAACGCGCTGTATCGTCACCCGGACCTGCAGGCCATGCGCGATCCTTCTCAGGAAGATCAGCGTGAAGCCGACGCGGCGAAGTGGGAACTCAACTACGTCGCACTCGATGGCAACATCGGCTGCATGGTCAACGGTGCTGGCCTTGCCATGGGCACCATGGACATTGTCAACCTGTCCGGCGGCAAACCGGCCAACTTCCTTGACGTAGGCGGCGGTGCGACCAAAGAGCGCGTAGCCGAAGCGTTCAAGATCATTTTGTCCGACGACAACGTGAAGGCCGTGCTGGTCAACATCTTCGGTGGCATCGTGCGCTGCGACATGATCGCGGAAGGCATCATCGGCGCCGTTGAACAGGTCGGTGTCAACGTGCCGGTCGTTGTACGTCTTGAAGGTAACAACGCCGAGCTGGGCGCTGAAAAACTGGCGTCCAGCGGTCTGAACATCATCGCTGCCACCAGTCTGACCGACGCGGCTCAGCAGGTTGTCAAAGCAGCGGAGGGCAAGTAATGAGCATCCTGATCGACAAGAACACCAAGGTCATCTGCCAAGGGTTCACCGGTGGCCAGGGCACGTTCCACTCCGAGCAGGCGATCGCCTACGGCACGCAGATGGTCGGCGGTGTCACCCCGGGCAAGGGCGGCCAGACGCATCTGGGCCTTCCGGTCTTCAACACCGTGCTGGAAGCAGTCGAGAAAACCGGTGCCGAAGCCAGCGTGATCTACGTGCCCGCGCCGTTTTGTAAAGACTCGATTCTTGAAGCCGCCAATGCCGGCATCAAGCTGATTGTCTGCATTACCGAAGGCATCGCTACTCTTGACATGCTCGAAGCGAAAGTAAAATGCGACGAGCTGGGCGTTCGCCTGATCGGCCCGAACTGCCCCGGCGTCATCACCCCGGGCGAAAGCAAGATCGGCATCATGCCGGGCCATATCCACCAGCCGGGCCGTGTGGGCATCGTCTCACGTTCGGGCACGCTGACCTATGAAGCCGTGAAGCAGACTACCGATCACGGTTTCGGCCAATCTACCTGTGTGGGCATCGGCGGCGACCCGATTCCGGGTTCCAACTTCATCGACATCCTGGAGATGTTCGAAAAAGACCCGAAAACCGAAGCGATCGTCATGATCGGCGAGATCGGTGGCACGGCAGAAGAAGAAGCCGCGGCCTACATCAAGGATCACGTCTCCAAGCCCGTGGTTTCCTACATTGCCGGTGTCACTGCACCTCCTGGCAAGCGTATGGGCCACGCCGGTGCCATCATCTCCGGTGGTAAAGGCACCGCTGACGAGAAGTTTGCCGCCCTGGAAGACGCCGGCGTCAAGACCGTGCGCTCTCTGGCCGAGATCGGCGACGCGTTGAAAGAAGCCACTGGCTGGTAAGCACAAGCGCTTGCTGCAAGCGTACGTGTCAAAAGAGCACCTTCGGGTGCTCTTTTTTTATGCCTGGCGTCAGGTGTGTCTGACGTCTGAGCGACGCGCTTTCAGCCAGCGCGAGCCCAGAAGAATGAAAAGCGGCGCACCTACCGCCAGGTAGAGGTGATAGGTCACCAGCCGCCATATCAGTACTGCCGCGCCGACCTGCTCGGGTGCCATCAAGGGCAGCAGCATGCCTCCCACGCCAAGTTCTGCCGCCCCTGCGCCGCCGGGTAGAAAGCTTAGCTGGCTGGCCGCCATCGCCAGCATCTGAATGAGAAAGGTCCAGAGCCAGTCTGCCTGTGCCCCGACGCCGAGCACAGCCAGGTAGAGCAGGCTGTAACGCAAGAGCCAGTGCAGCGCGGTAAGAAGCAGGATGCCGGCAAGCACCGGTCGCGGCAGGCGAAGGGTGACCTGCAACGCGTAGCGGCAGCGCAGAAGGCGTCGAACTAGCCAGCGTCTCTTGGCCGCGCTCAGGGGCCATATCGGACGCAGACGTAAAAGCGCAGGCAGATAGCATATTGCCAGTGCGGTACTGACCAGCAGCAGACCCAGACCAACGAGCGCTGCCTGAATCAACCCCTGATGGGGCCACTGGGTATCGCTTGTCAATGTCACGCCTACGGCCACGCCGAGCATCGTCACAAAGAACAGTGAATCGCACCCCTGGTCGATCAGAAACATCGCCGTTCCCTTGGCCGGGGGAACGCCGCGCTGGGCAAGCAGCGCCAGAAGCGTGACAGGCCCGCCGCTGCCGCCTGGCGTGGCGCACAGCGCGAACTTGGCAGCAAGCTCGATACCCAGCGCATTGGCCTGCCCCAGCGTCCCGGCGCGCCCGCCAAGCATCAGGCGAAGCCTCAAGGCGTTGATGTTCCAACAAAGAGCGGCAACGCACAGCATCAACCCCAGAAGGCTTATCGGAAATGCCCGAACATGAAGCAGTGCCTCACGTCCACCGGAAAGCGCCAGCAGTAGAAGCGGGGCGGCCAGAGCGGCGAGTAGCAGTATCCCGTGCAGGGGACGCAAACGATGTCGGGCGTTACAGCGTGTAAGGCTTGGGGAGGGCATCGGCCGGCTCACTTGGGTCAAGCGTCTGGTAGTGCTCAAGCAGGTTGCCGATGACAGCGTCCCAGCTGAACTGGCGCTCCACAAAGTGGCGCGCATAGCGGCCGCTGGCGGCGATATCGTTGCTGAACAGCGCGCTGCAGGCTTCGGCCATGGCGTTTGGGTCCAGCGGTGGGCATAGAATGCCGCCGCCCAGCGGCACGTTTTCGATGAGGGCGCCGGCCCGGGCGCCTATGACCGGCAGGCCGCTGGCCATCGCTTCCTGGGCAATCAGCCCAAACGTTTCCCGGGTGCCGGCATGAAGCAGGGCATCGCTGCTGGCCAGCGCTGTGGCGACTTCGTGTACCCCGCAGCAGCGGCTGATGACGGTCACGTTATCCGGCACACGGGCAGGCATGCCCGGGCCCATCAAAAGCAGGTGGTAGTCAGGCCCCAGGCGTTTCATGGTGGCCAGCAGGACATCGATATTTTTCTCCCGGGAATAGCGCCCGACAAAAATCAGCAGGCGCTTATGGCCGGCGATCCCCAGGCGTTGTCGCAGGCCCGGATCAAGGTGGCGGGGGTGGAACTGCTCAAGATCCACGCCCAGCGGCTGAACGCGTACGTTGTTCACGCCCCACTCATCAAGCCGGTTGGCCATGGCGTGACAGGGGGCAAGCACGCTATCGAAGCGCCGATAAAGATCGGCCACATAGCGAATCAGGCGGTTGCGTACATGACGTCCGAAGCGGTCACCCATCAGGTGGGGCAGGTCCGAGTGATAGAACCCGACTACCGGCACCCCCAGCTGCTGGCCGGCGTCGAGCGCGGCCCAGGCGGTGACGTAAGGATCACCCGCCTCGATAAGCGTGGGTGACAGGCTGACTAGAGCATCGCGCCAGGGCGCGCCGCGCAAAGGAAAACGGTAACCCTGGCCCAAGGGTAGACGTAGCGCCGGTAGCGTATGGTGCTCACCGAGACTGTCGCGCTCGGCGCCGGGGACGAGCAGGCTGGTTCGTACGCGGGCCTTGCGCAGAACGCGATGCTTGGCCTGAAGGTAGGTGCGCACGCCGCCGCTGGCCGGGGCGTGAAACATGGTGATATCGGCAATATGCAAGGTCATCTCCGTGCCACGCAAGTGTCATCGGATCACCATAGACAAGAAATAAGTCAGTTATACGACAATGCGGAGTTTGCGCCTGATGCTGGGTGAGACCTTGAACACATGTCACCTGCTTGATAGGTAATGAGTGTGGTAACGCGCCCTGGATGAAAGTAAATACCTTGCTTACTGGTCAATAGTGTCTAATATAACATCCATATGGATGGTTTATGGATGTTATATGGATTCCGTTCGGTTCAGGAATGCGAATTTTCGAAATGCCTCGGTCGCCCTTTCCATTCACCCACCAGGAGTCCCCATGAGCGTACATGAACTGCGCCGCAAGCCAGGCGATACCAATGAGAAAATCACGATCAACCTCGGCGTCGTTGACCTGGGCCAGATCGATCTGCTGGTTCAGGAAGGCTTTTACTCCAACCGGACCGATCTGATTCGCACGGCCATACGCAATCAACTGGCAAGCCATGCCGAAGTGGTCAAGGAAACCGTATCGCGAAAGGCATTCGTGCTGGGGCTTGAACGTTACAGCCGTTTGGATCTTGAAGCGTTGCAGGCGGCAGGCGAAACCCTGCAGATCCAGGTGCTGGGGATGGCCACGATCGACGACGATGTAACACCTGAGCTGGCCGCCGCGACGATCGAATCCGTCGTGGTACTCGGCGCCCTTCATGCAAGCAAGGCGGTCAAGGCCGCCCTGGCAGGCCGCATCCACTGATGTACTGACGAGGGCATTGATAATGATCGACGCCACCCAGATTCAAAGAATGCAAGAAGCGACGCGGCTTACCCGCGCCGGAAAGCTGACTGAAGCCATGCAGATGTTGCAGGGCCAGGACTCGGCGCCCGAGCATCACGACACGCCGACGCCTGCCCAGCAGGGCAATGTGTTCGAGAGTACCTGCGAGACGGTCGGTGAGAAGACGTTTTCGGCGTTCACATCGGACTCGCCAGGGGCGGGGCACAAGCGCCAGGGCTTTCGCTTTCGCGATCAGTGGGCGGGCTTTCAAACGGCCGCGCGGGCGCAGCCGACCACGGCAGAGAACGAGACACCCAGCCCCGGGGCCTTCACCGCGGGTAGCTTCAGCAACCGCGCCGGTACTCGTAACTATAAGCTCTATATGCCCAGCGGCTACCACGGCCAGGCGTTGCCCCTGGTCGTCATGCTCCACGGCTGTACCCAGCACCCGGATGATTTCGCCGCCGGCACCCAAATGAACGCGCTGGCCGAGGCGCAAACCTTCTGCGTGCTCTACCCGGCCCAGCCGCAAAGCGCCAACACCTCGAAATGCTGGAACTGGTTCAAGGCAAGCGACCAGCAGCGCGAAGGTGGTGAGCCCGAAATCCTGGCGGGCCTGACGCGCCAGGTGCTGCAAACCCACGGTCTCGATGCCACGCGAGTGTATGTGGCCGGGCTCTCGGCGGGTGGCGCCATGGCGACAACGCTTGCAATGACCTACCCGGATCTTTTCGCCGCCGTCGGCGTGCATTCCGGGCTGCCCCACGGCGTGGCCAAGAGCCTGCCTGATGCGCTGGCCGCCATGCAGGGTGGCAAGTCGATACCGAACGGTGCGCAGGATGGCCTTGCCTCGCGGGTGCCGGCCATCATCTTTCATGGCGACCGCGACACCACCGTACACTTGAACAACGCCGAGCGCGTGGCGGCGCAGTACGTGGCAGTGAAAGGCGGGCGCGGCGCCGCACAACCCGGCCAAGTTACCGGCGGCCACCGCTACACGCGCACGGTTTATCGCGATGACCAGGGAGCGGCGCGCCTGGAGCAGTGGCGTATCCACGGCGCCGGCCACGCCTGGGCGGGCGGCAGCACGCAGGGTAGCTATACCGACCCCAAAGGGCCCGACGCCTCCCAGGAGATGCTGCGCTTTTTCTGGCAGCATCGTTTGGAAAGGGCGTGAAGGGTAAAGCGTGAGGGGGTAAGCAGTACCCGGGGGTTGGTGTATAAAAAAGCCGCGGCGTCTTTAGACACCGCGGCTTTGTTCAAGAACCGATGCTGTCTTACTCGGCGGGTTTGGCCACCAGCGAGCGGGTCTCTTCGCGGGCTTCCACCAGTGCCACGCGTAGCGCGTCTCCCAGCTTGTAACGCTCTTCGCCTTCGATCTGGATACGCCCCTCCTTGTCGTCGATGACCACCTTGTCGCGGTCGCTGTGCATCAAGGGGGCGGGCACGAACGCCGTGGCGCCGTTGGCTGTCAGGCGTACCCGCATGCCGCCGCGATTGATGGCCATGATTTCGGCATCGAACGACTCCTGGTTCTGGGCGGCCGGGGTCAGGTAGCGTACGTAGAGCCAGTCTTTCACGTCGCGCTCGGCCATGCGGTTCAGGCGGCGGCGTTCGGTGAGCTGTTCAGTGAGCGCCTGGCTTGCTTCCGCCGGGGCCTGCTCGCCCTTGAGCACGCGCTTGATCAAGCGGTGGTTGACCATGTCGCCGTACTTGCGAATCGGCGAGGTCCAGGTGGCGTAGGCGGCCAGCCCCAGGCCAAAGTGCGGGCCGGGCTGGGCGGACATGCTGGTAAAACCCTGGAAGCGGCGCAGACGAGCGTCGAGCCAGGCATCGTCACGGCTCTCGAGCGCGCGCTTGAGCTCCTTGTAGTGGCTGAGCTCGGTGAGAGCCTGAAGCTCCACCTGAACGTCCTGACCGGCCAGGAACTCCTGAGCGGCTTCGGCTTTCTCCGGTTCGAATGCGCGGTGAACGTTGAAGATGCCGTGGCCGGTGTGGGTGGCGAGAAAATCCGCGCAGCAGGCGTTGGCGGCAATCATCGACTCTTCGATCATGCGGTTGGCGATGCGGCGCTCTTCGGTGTTGATCGCCAGCACGTTACCCACTTCGTCGAGTTCGAACACGTAGTCCGGACGATCCTTGAAGACCAGCGCATGCTCGTTGCGCCAGGCGGTGCGCGCCTCGGTCAGCGCCTGAAGAGCCTTGAGCTGCTCGGCGATGTTGTCTGCCGGTGCCCAGTCGCCTTCACCGTCGATCCAGTCGGAAACCCGGTCGTAGGCGAGCTTGGCGTGGGACTGCACGTTGGCGGCGAAGAAGCGGTAGTCGCCCAGGCTGCCGTCGGCGTGGATGGTCAGTGTGCAGGCCAGTGCTGGGCGGGACTTGCCTTCCCACAGCGAGCATAGATCGTCCGCCAGCTGCTCGGGCAGCATGGTCACGTTCTGGCCCGGCAGGTAGACGGTAAACGCACGTACGCGCGCTTCCAGGTCCGCCGCGTGCGCTTCGTCGACATAGGCGGTGGGGTCGGCGATCGCCACGCAGAGATCCCAGCCGCCGTCTTCGCGAGTGGTGACGCGAAGGGCGTCGTCCATGTCGCGGGTCTTTTCGCTGTCGATGGTAAAGAAGGGCTCGGCGGTGAGATCTTCACGGGTCAGGCCTTCATCGCGTAGCGGCCAGTCGCTGCCGGCTTCAGGGCTTGCCTGCTCCAGGGCGTGACGGGCAAGCGTGACGCGCCAGGGCACGGCCGGGTTGTCGGCCTTGGCCACCAGCTCGTCGATCTGGGCAAAAAAGCCGCGGTCGTTCTCTTTCAGCGGGTGGCGCACCAGGCGGGCCACGACCCAGTCGCCGTCACTGATGCTCGATTCGTCCAGGCTATTCTTGATGCGCGATTTGATGACGTTGCGAATCGAGGGGTGGTCCGGTACCACCGCCAGACGGTCTTCGCGCTTTTGCACGCGCGCCACGAAGCGGTCGAGCCCGGCTTCGATCAGTTTTTCCGGCTCGACGGACTTCTTGTCGCCGTTTTCATGGATCACCGCTTCGACGCGATCACCGTGAATGACCTGCTTCATGGCGGGCGGCGGTACGAAATAGGAGTCGCCACCATCGGTTTCCAGAAAGCCGAAGCCTTTTTCGGTGGCCTTGATCACCCCTTCGGCGCGGGGCGTGGTGTCACGAATCTGTTGCTTGAGCTGGGCAAGCACGGAGTTATTTTGCAGCATGAGTTCAATCAGTTGGCGAGGGTAGCCTGCCACTATACGGATTCCCGCCCACCGCGCCAATTACCCGGCCCGGCGAAGTGATGCCGTATTCACAAGGTCAATGACTTAGCCGCGCTTTAATTAATCGGTTAAGCTGACACGCTGATCAAAACCACCCATTTGGAACGCGATGTATACGGACAAGGAGCGTGCGATGGCCCCTCGATTGATTGTTTCCGACCTGGATGGAACGCTTCTAGGAAGCGATCACACGCTGCATGACAGTACCATCGAGGTGCTGCGCGCACTCAACGAGCAGGGCCACCACCTGGCGCTGGCCTCGGGCCGCCACTACCTGGATATGCGGGTGTTTCGCGATGAGCTTGGGGTACCCGTGCACCTGATCAGCAGCAACGGTGCCTACACCCACGACTGTGAGGATAACCTGCTCGATGCCAATCACGTCGCACCCGACAAGGCCCGTGCCCTGATCGATCTGCCGCGCCCGGCCAATGTGCGCCTGAGCCTTTATCTGGATGATGCCTGGTATATCGATTCAGAATCCCCGAGCCATTTGTCCATGCACGCCGCCACGGGGTTTGTGTACCAGGTAGTGCCACCGCGGGACATGCCGTGTGAAGGCATTGGCAAGGTGCTTTACGGCGGGGCACCGGAGGCGCTTGCCCAGATCGAAAGGCAGGTGCTTGATATCAGTGACGACGCGCTGCACGTCACCTATTCGACCAGTGACTCGTTGGAAATCATGGCCGGCAACGTCAACAAGGGGGTCGCCCTCAAAGCGCTGTTGCAGCGTCTTGATATCGACGCCGAGCACTGCCTGGCCTTTGGCGATAACCTGAACGATATCGAAATGTTGCGACTGGCCGGCGAGGCGCACTTCATGGTCAACGCCCACCCGGAAATGGCAAGCCGGCTAGGCCGTGGCCGACAAATCGGTCACCACGGCGAGGCGGGTGTGGCCGAGCTTCTGCGCGAGCGTTTCGGTCTCTGAGTGTTTTGCCCAGGCGCTAGGGCCTTGGGCGGGCGGTCGGGGCGGGTTCCTTGTCCAGGCGGTTGATCTGGCGCCAGAGATCCTGACGTAGATCGGCGAGCCTGGGCTGCTCTTGCACCGTGAAGGCCAGCGGTCGACAAAGACGCTGGGCGCGCAGCCCCAGACGAGCGCTGAGCAGGCCGGTGGCCAGCCCCTGGCCTGCCCGGGCCGAAAGTCGGCCGGTCAAGTCCAGCGAGAGCATGTCCATGCTGACATCGGTGGCCAGCTCGCTGGCGCCGGCAAAGGCCATATTGTGCAGCACATTGCGAAAAAGGCGCAGGCGGCTGGCGTAGCCAAGTTCCAGCCCGTATAGCCGGCAAAGCCGGTCGACCATGGCCAGGCTTCGCCAGGCGACCAGCGCCATATCCACCAGGGTCAGCGGGCTGATCGCCACCATCAGAGCCGTCTCGCCGGACATCCGCGTGACCAGTCGTTTTGCCTTGCGATCCCGCGGGGCCAGCAGGTGATGGCATAGAAGCGTCTGGACCTCTTCGCCGCTGTGGTGCGGCTGGCACGCTCTTGTGAACGCCTGCCAGTCAGGGTCATCGTCGCTGAGTTTCAGCTGGTGCCTGAGCTTTTCGGCAAGCGCCTGCGCCTTTTCAAAAGAGCAGTGGGGCAGCGTTGCAAGTTCCAGGCGCAACTGGTCGTGACGCTTGAGCCGGCGCAGACGGCCAAGTTCCTTGAGCAGCGAGACGGCTCCCAGGGTAATCAGGCCCAGGCCGAAAGCCTGCCACGCCACGTTGAGCCAGGCCGAGCCTGCAATGGCCTGAGGGATGCCGATGGCGAACTCTGCCGCGCCGAGCCCTGCAAACCCTACTAAAGCGAACATCAGCCCCCAGCGCCGCTTGCGCGGGGCGCCCAGGTTGGCTTCGGGCAGAGCGCGTTCCTCGGCCTCGGCCAGCGGCGAGTCGGGCATGTCGGTATCGAAACGCTCGCGCACCCGGAGGGTTTCATCTCTTGGGGAGGTGGTGTCGTCAAGCTCGAAATGGCGGCGCGGCTGTGGGGAAGTCATTGCAGTTTGTCTCCAATCAGCCAGTCCAGCGCGGCGTCCATCCGAATATGATCCAGTGCATCGCTTTCGCGATTCAACGGGCGAAAACTTGGGTAGTCGAACCCCTGATGTTGCCAGAACTCGACCGTGGGCAGGCGGCTGGGCACATCGCCGGGGTAGAGCAGTACGTCCTCGCCCTCGAGCGTGGTGCCGCGAAGGGCGGGGGTGCGCTTGCCGTTTTCCTGTACTTCGCGGGCCTGCGTGGCGCGAATGGCTGCGAGCGAAAACGCCTTTACCGGCACGTTGGCGTAGCGCAGATCCTTCAAGGGTTCGGCCAAGAGGCTTTCAAGCAGTGTGACCACGTTGACGTGCTGGTCGGGGGTAACGTGGTCGGCCTTGGTGGCGGCAATCGCCAGCCGGTCGATCCTCGGTGCGAACATTCGCGTGAGCAGGCTGCGTTTGCCGTAGTTGAAGCTTTGCATGAGCTGGCTCAGAGCGCTGGAAAGATCCTCGAAACGCTCGGGACCGGCGTTGAGCGCGCCCAGTACGTCCACCAGCACGATCTGGCGGTCGAAGCGGCGGAAATGGTCGCGGTAGAAAGGGCGTACTACCTGCTGCTGGTAGTAGCGAAAGCGTGCCGCAAGCGTCGCGTAAAGGCTCTCCTTGGGCAGTGCCTCCAGGGCTTCTCGGGAAAGGGCGAGATCCGGCAGTGGGAAGAACTGCAGTACCGGGGCATCTTCAAGCTCGCCGGGCAGCAAGAACCTGCCTGGCTGCAGATCCGAAAAGCCGGCTTGCTTGGCGCGCTTCAACCCCTCGGCGTAGGCGCTTGAAAGATTTGCCAGGGTTGTCTCGTCCACTTCGGCGGCCGGGTCGAGGCGTTTCACCGCCTCCAGCCACTCGCTGAACAGCGCCTGGCGGTGCGGGCCTTGATGGAGGGACTGCGCCTGACTCCAGCTATGAAAGTCGTGCTGGAGAAGGGGCAAGTCGAGAAGCCATTCCCCAGGGTAGTCAAAAAGATCGAGCGTCAGGTGCGCCGTTTCGGGGGTGAACCAGCCGGTTTGTGCAGGCCGGTAGCGAAGCTCCAGGCGAAGCTCGCTAATGCCCCGGGTGGGGGCGGGCCAACGCGGCGGGGTATCATCCAGCGCGGCCATCCCCGGGTCGTAAGGAAAACGCGGCACGCCCAGATCCGGCTGATTGAGCCGCTTGGCGCCCAGCAGGCGCCCGTCGCGGGCAGCGGGTAGCAAGTCGAGCCTGGCATCCAGCCCCGCGTGGCGTAACTGATTCACCAGCGAGGTCAAAAACGCTGTCTTGCCCGCCTGGGAAAGCCCGGTCACGGCAAGCCTCAGCTGTCGGTCGCGGCCGCGTTCGAGTAGATTGTTGAACTCCCGACTTAACGGCTGGGGCATTCTGGCAATTCCTTGGGCAAGGGGGCGGCGGTGGCGCTATCCAGCATAGCAAAGCGTTTATCAGTCAGCGATCAACCCACGCTTAGCGTGGTGCCTAGAAGGTGCTGAGCGCCGGGCACCAGCCATACCGGATCCAGACGGGTGTTGGCGGCCTCGATGCATATGAAATGGTAGGCAGCTTCTTTTGGAATATCCGTGGGAAGCACATGGTCTGGGTGCCACACCACGGTGGAGTCGCTTGATTGCTTCGCCACGCGCAAGGTGCGTTCGCCGTCATCGAGGGTTACCGCCTCGTTGGTATGGTAGATGCGATCCACCTGACCCTGGACGGTGAGGGTGCCTTGCTGCTCGCTCTCGGCGAAGTCCTTCAGCTTGTCCAGATAGCGCGCCCCGGCCAACCCTTCCAGCCGACACTGATGGGTATGTGCCACGCTGAGATAGCTGTGGAGTGCGGCGCTGATCTTCACCGGCGTTTCGCCGATGTTTTCGCTGATCAGCTCCACGTTTAGACGCTGGGCATTGGCCTGGACGACCGCGCGCGCGGTAAGCTGACTGTGCAGGCGCTCGGTCGGACAGAGATGTACCTCGATGCCTTCGGCGTGCTCGTCGACAGCCTCCAGGCGCCACATGGCCTGGCGTGCCAGGCCGTGAAAGGGCCCGTCGCGCTCGGGGGACTCATCGGCGTAGCGCTCGTCGGCAAACCAGGGCCAGCAAAGCGGTATGCCACCGCGGATGAGGCCAGGAAGGGGTTGAGGGTCGGGAGTGACCCATAGCCACGGTGAAGCACCCCTGGGTTTGAAGTGGAGTACCTGGCCACCTTGGAGGCTGATGACCATTTCTCCCCACGCCATGTTGAAGATCACCACCTCTCTGTCCTGCCAGGTGGTCTGAACCTGACCATCCACATCAAGGACGAGCGCGTCAAGGGAGTCGGGAATCATGGTGTTTCCTCAAATAAGGCATATAGTAACAGTGTGCCCGGTTTGTAAACCAGGTGGACATAAATTGGGCAAGACCGTCGCCCTGTGTGCTATGTTAGGACAGGCGCGCAAGGTAGGTAAAACCTTCGCATAAGTGAAAACCAAGGAGGAATTATGGGCTTTTTAGCATGGCTTATTATCGGTGGCTTGGCTGGCTGGATCGCTGGCAACATTATGCGTGGCGGCGGCTTTGGTATTATCGCCAATATCGGCGTGGGCATCGTGGGTGCGGTGATTGGCGGTTTTCTGTTCAGCCTGCTGGGTCTGTCCGCTGGGGGCTTCATCGGCTCGCTGGTCACGGCAACCGTGGGTGCAGTAGTGCTTCTGTGGGTGATCAGCAAGGTGCGGCGCGCCTAGTGCAGGGCTTTTCGCCCGCTTGTCATAACGATATTTAAAACAGCATCGGCTGATTTTCAAGACACCGTCGCAGGTTACTACCTGCGGCGGTGTTTTTGGTTAATTGCCTCGTCTTGCTATCGGTCTTGCGAGGAGTTTCCGTTACACTAGGGCGCTTTGTTCTGGCGCGTTGCCGAGTGTCGTTTTCGAGGTGTCTTTTGGCCGATGCATTAACTGCCTGGTGGGCCCAACAGCTGCTGCTGTGCGATGGGGCATTTACATCGCATCCTTTGGCGATGGAGTGTGCAAAAGCTGAAACGCGGCTGCAGGCGTTGGATATTACCCATCGGGGGGAGCTGGTTGAAAAGTTCCTGCACGGGCTGGGCGCGACCAGCGCCAACCCCCATCATCTTCTGGGCGCGCTCGAGTGGACGGCGCTGGCAGGAGCCGCCGGCTGGATCACCGTCGAACAGGCCACTGCCTGGGCACATCATGTCATGCACCGTGTGGCTTGCGAGTATCACGACTTGCGAAGCTGGCTTTTCGATCTTCGCCGAGTGGTGAGCGAAAGTGCGTCAGCGGAAGGCCATGAACATTTTCACGAAGCGTGCCAGACGCTTACCCGCTATGAGAGTGAGGCAAGCGGTATCACCTGGGCGCAGTTTGAAAAAGCGCTGATGGCGGCGCCCGACCCGGGCCCGATCTGGCCCCAGGCGCCGGGTGCCCAGCCTTGGCGGCTTGGCGCGCTGTTTCGCCCGGTCATGTTTCATCCGGCCGCCCCCGGCGACTGGCCGGATGCGCGCCAGTGGCTCTTGCGTATCTGGCAGGTGGGCGATCGCGAGCAGCTTTTAGGCGTCATCCTGTGGCTCAGCGCCCAGGGCGACCGCCAGCGCTGGGATATCGAAGCCCGTGAGCTTGTCGGCATGGATCACGCCCAGCGCCTTGAATGGCAACGTGGCGCGGGGGACGAGTTTGCCTATGCGCCGGTATTGACACACTTCGTTGGCGACAATGAGCCGCTTGAGTGGGCGGCCTGGGACTGGCTTCGCATGGTGGAGCTTGCCTGGGCGGGCGTCTGCACCGGCTTTTTAAGCCAACAGGAAGCGGACGACATTGCCGCTCACAGCGCCGATCTGATCACGGTACGCTACGCCGATTGGCCTTCGCTTCTAAACGCTTACCGGCGGGGTCAGAGCCTGTTTGAGGGTATCGACCGGCGCGACATGACACCCAGTGCGCACCACACCCTGTTGCTCGAAGCGTCCTGCAGCCCTTGGCGCCGCGGGCTTGATGGGTTGCTGGATCAAACCACGCGTGAGGCGTCACGGGCGCGAATCAAGGCCTGGCGAGCTACCAGTCACCACTGGCTGCTGGCGCTTGCCTGCGTACGCGAGCCCGATGCCATGCTGCGCCAGCTCGATCCTGGCGCCTTCATGGGGGAAAAGCGCCGCGCCGACGCCGCGCTCTATCTGCAGGATACGCTGGGGCTTCATGCCGATGAAGGCGCCGAGGCGCTTGCCCGCTACTGGCTTCCCGCCCAGGCCCACCATTTGAACCAGCTGGCCGCCGATGCCGTCCACGGGGTGATGCCCCCCGCGCAGACACCGTTTGGTCAGCTAAGCGCGGATGAAGCTCGCCAGCGCCAAAGCATCAAGGGGGTGAGTCGCCACGCGGCCACCATCCACATGGCGGAGAAATTTGCCTTCTACCTGCATATGGCCTTTGACAGCCACCTGTTCGAGCAGACGCCGCTGCTCGATTACGCCGGCGCTTTAAAAAGCTGCCTGTGCCGCTTCTACACCTCGCCCAAGCGTCTGCTGGAGGCGTGGTTTGCCTGGGAAAGCTGCCTGCCGGAACCCGAACACGATTCATTGATCGGCGAGATCGCCTGGCATCTTGAAGATCCCGGCAGTCTCTTTTATTGGCTGGACTGGCAACCGGGAACCTGGTGCGAGCCGGGGGAGCGGCCCAGTATCAGCCACTTTACCGCCATGGCGCTGGTCGGCCCCCTCAACAGCGCAGTATGGAGCGAACCCCAGCCCGAGAGCGAGCGCGAGCGGGCAACGATTCGCGACTGGGTGGAGAGCCACTACCACTTGAGTAGCGCCGCCGACATGCAGGACTTTTTGAGCTTCATGTTCGAGGCGGGTGATCGTCAGGAGTATCAGATCAATTACGCCCCCTATACCCTCAACCCCGAGCGGCTGGAAAGCGAGATCGCCATTCTGGAGTCGGGGGACTGCGCGGAAGAGGAGCGCCATCACCTGCTCCGGCTGCGCCGGGTGCGCGCCAACGAAGATGGCTGCAACGACATGGATATGGCTGCCTGGGATATTGCCCAACTGGTGGATCTGGCCATTGCTGGACGTCAGCTCGGCTGGCTGGAGCCCGAGGCGTTTACCCAGGCGCTCGACCGCGCCTACCAGCTCGCCGATGAGCATTACGCCGGCTGGCAGGAGTATGCGGCGGGCATGTACGCGGGGTTCTCCTTCTTCATGGGCGAAACGCCCGAGCGCGAAGAGTTTCTGGCCGGTTTCCGTCAAGCCCTGGTCGCCTGGGTATGCGGGGCGCCGATTCTGGCAGGCCCCTGGGCGAGCCTTGATTTTCCGGGCACCAAACCGCGTCATTTCGCCCCGCTGCATATCGATACCCTGCCTGGGGATCAACGCATACTGCATTGAGGCTCGCCAAAGGCAGTGTAATTAGCTTATAGTCCTTCGCTAGAAAAAAAGTGCTTGGCTTTCGATCAATAACATAAGAGGTTGAATACATGGTTTCGTTGCCACACCTTGCTGTGACAGCTGTCCGTGTTGTGGGCGTTTGCGTGGTCATTACCCTTCTAGCGGGTTGCGCAGGCTCCCAGTCGCGTCAGGGCGTCGAGCCCCCGGGTGATTACTTTGCAATGTCGCTACCCGGGCTTGAGAAAGGCATCCACCCGCAGATGTCGCCCATCGAGAACACCCTGGCCCAACTTCGAAGTTTTCAGACGCCCCCGCCTACGGTGATCAAGCAGGCACTGCTCGCCCAGCACCAACGGTGGTCCGGAACCCCTTATCGGATTGGCGGCACCACCCAGCGAGGGGTGGACTGTTCGGGACTGGTCAGAAATATCTACCGCGATACGTTCAATCTGGAGCTTCCTCGCTCCACCACCGATCAAGTACATGAGGGACGCTTGATCGACCGCCAGGAACTGCAGGCGGGCGATCTGGTCTTCTTCCGGCCCCCAGGCCCTTACAACCACGTAGGCATCTACATGGGTGATGGCTACTTTCTTCATGCTTCCTCGTCTCAGGGCGTGATTATCTCGAGCATGAATAACGGTTATTGGCAGCGCCACTACTGGCAATCGCGTCGGGCACTGGAGCCGACTCACCTTGCTCAGCTAGGTGGCTTCTAGCACACTGGCCAGATTACGCTCTGGCGGCGCCTGACTCTGGGTTTTGGGCGCCACTCACCAATGGATGCGCCATGATCGAGGCCAAAACCCGCGCCTGGTGGCGCGCCACAGCGGCGCTCTGTCTCGGCTCGTTTCTTGTCTTTATCAATCTCTACGTTCCCCAACCCCTGCTGCCAGGGCTGAGGGAGACCTACGGCGTCTCCACGTTGGGCGTAAGCCTTCTGATGTCCTTCGCCACGCTATCGCTGGCACTCGCCCTGCTGGTATTCGGCCCGCTTTCCGATGCGATCGGCCGCGAGTCGATCATGCGTATCACGCTGGTTCTTGCCGGCATATTGACGCTGCTGCTGGCCGTTGCGCCCAATTTCGAAACGTTATTGCTGCTTCGCCTGCTTCAAGGGTTTGTGCTGGGCGGGCTTCCCGCTGTGGCCATCGCCTGGATGGGCGATGAGTTCGATAAACCGGCACTGCTGAGCGCGGTCGGGCTGTATATCGGCGCCAATTCCCTGGGAGGAATCATCGGGCGCGTGGTGGGCGGCTGGGCCGCCTCCCTGGGCGGACCCGAGGCGGCCTTCGTGGTCGTGGGCGTGATGACCCTTCTGGGCTGCGCCGTTTTCTGGCGGCTGCTGCCCAACAGTCAAGCGTTCGTGCCCCAAACGTTTCAGCTTCGCCAAGCCATGCGGGATCTGGCCGCCCATCTGCGTACGCCGGTGCTGTTGGCCGCTTACTGCCTGGGCGGTATCAATTTCCTGATCTTCATCAACCAGTACAGCTATATCACCTTTCGCCTGGCGGGCGCGCCTTATCAGCTCGCCGCAAGTGCGCTGGGGCTGATCTTTCTGACCTATCTGGGCGGTACGTTCGGTTCTACCGTCTCCGGTCGTCTGGCGCGGCGCTTTTCGCCGGCGGGCTGCATGTGTGCTGGCATCATGATCCTGATGCTGGGCACCGCCGTCACTCTGGCTCACTCGCTTGCCGTGGTAATTGCAGGCCTGACCATCAACGCCTTCGGGTTTTTCCTGACCCATTCACTCGCGTCGAGCTGGGTAGGGCGTTACGCTCAAGGGGCGCGGGGAAGCGCATCGGCACTCTATCTGGTGTTTTACTACCTGGGCGCCAGCGTTGGCGGGTTCTGGCTCGAGCCGTTCTGGCGCTGGTCCCAGTGGCAGGGCGTGGCGGTGGGATCCTGGCTACTGTTGAGTATCACGCTTGCCATCGCATTCGGGCTCTGGCGGTTCGAACGGCGTGCCGGCATTCAATGAAGAGGTAATTATGCAGCGGGTAACGGTCACTCTTGATGACGAGCTGGTAAGCGAAGTGGATGTGCTGATGCGCGAGCGCGGCTACCAGAGCCGTTCCGAGGCGATACGCGATCTGACCCGCAGCGGGCTCAATCAGGTGAAGGAGCAGGCAGCGTCCAATAGGGTGTGCATGGGGGCGCTGGTGTACGTATACGATCACGGTGCCAGGGAACTTTCCAGACGCTTGACCCGCCACTCCCACGACCATCATGACTTGACCCTCTCGACGCTTCACGTGCATATCAATCCGCACAGCTGTCTGGAGGTGGCGCTCTTGAAAGGCGAGGGAAAGGCGCTGCAGCAGTTCTCCGATGAGGTGATTTCATCGCGCAGCGTGCGTCATGGCCAGCTGGTGTTGATTCCGGAAATCTGAATCCGGGAGCTATCCAGCGTAAAAAGGGCGGCCCGGAGGCCGCCCTTTTCGATAGCGTGCAAGCAGAGCGTGCTTAGTGCTCTACGCCGCCTTCGCCGTGCACGTGGCCGTGCTCGAGTTCTTCCTGGCTGGCTTCACGTACCTTGGCGATTTCCACATCGAAGTTCAGATGTTGACCCGCCAGCGGGTGATTGCCATCAACGACCACGGTATCGCCTTCGACCTGCTTGACGGTGACCATCAGCGGGCCGCCCTGGGTCTGTGCCTGGAACTGCATGCCGGGCTCGACGTTCTCGACGCCCTGGAACGCATCCCGCGGCACTTCCTGCATCAGCTGTTCCTGAACTTCACCGTAACCCTCTTCAGGCGCTACCTTGACGTTCAGCTTTTCACCTTCGTTACGGCCTTCAAGCTCTTTTTCGAGGCCCGGAATGATGTTGCCAGCGCCGTGCAGATAGGTCAGCGGCTCGCGGCCTTCAGAACTGTCTAGCACTTCACCTGAGTCGTTGGTCAGAGTGTAGTGAAACGCGACAACCGAGTTTTGCGCAATTTGCATGGAATAACCTTTCGGTGAGTGCATGTACTCTAATGGTAACGCGTGTGAACCGGCTTGTCAGGGGGCGGGGGCGGGTTTTTCCTTTATGTTAATCTGGATCGGTATTGCGCGAAAAAGGGGCGAGCGATACCCTAGCTCCATCCCTTTTCCACTCTCCTTTTAAGATAACGCCCACTGGAGCTTCTATGACGATCTTGTTTTTGTGGATTATCGCTTTCGTTCTCATTGCCTATTTCGCCAACCAGCACTGGGAGCGCGGTGTCAGCCAGGGGCTGGACAAATTCCTGCCAGGGGTGCTTAAAAGCCATGGCGATAACCGCTATTTATGGGTGGGGGCACTGGCCGTGCTGGGCGCCACTGCGCTGGTCAATCCAGTAGAAATCATTCTGGTCGCCATCTTGCTGGCACTGATTGCGCTGGTGGTGATCAAGCTGGCTGACTGGGCGAGCAGCCTATCGCACTAGCGGGCTCAGAGGCGCCTTTGTTGCCGCGCCATACGTGAAATGCCCGGCTGAAAAGCCGGGCATTTTTTTATCACTTGCAAGGTCTGGCGAAGTGCCTAGTAGGGAGCGACACTCAGGTTGCCGCCGCTGCCGATCAGGCGAACCCGCTGGCCGGCCTGAAACTGGCGATCGGCGCGTTGAACCACGACCACGTCGCTACCGTCATCGCGACGGATTTCCATTTCCAGTGCCCGGACCCGATTGGCACGGTCTTCGATGGAGCTACCGGCGACCGAACCGCCCAGCGCGCCGGCCACGGTTGCCAACTGACGGCCCGTACCGCCGCCGACCTGGTTACCCAGCAAGCCACCGACCACGGCGCCACCGCCGGTGCCCAGCAGGCCTCCCGCACGGCTATCAGCCTGAATCTGCACCGGACGAACCGCGACAATGGTGCCATAGCTGACGCTTTGGCCGGTCTGGGCCTGGTTGCCCCGATAGACATCCCCCGAGTAGGGGGAGGTGTTGGCACAACCCGCCAGGGTCAGAAGACTAAGAGCAGCAACGGGTAAAAGACGTTTCATAAAACCTCCAGATCTATCAGCACAGGCGGCTGGTAGTATATTCACAGTTATCAAACAGTGTTTTAAAAGATAACCAAAGCCGTATGCTTTGACCAGTCTCCCTTGAAAAAGATCACTTTTTTTAAGCATTGGGCGTAATGAGAAAGCAGTGTGCAAGAAACAAGCACCTGACACTCGTGCCCCGTCTGCTGGATAAGCGTGCTTTTTGAAGAAAACAGTACGCTGGAATGTAGTGAATACGCGCATTTTGTGCAAGCTTTGTATAAGAAGGTGGGGCAGAAAGTGTGCGTAAAGCAGTGCATCGGGGCACGGGCCCCGATGCACTGCAAGACAGCACAGACGAAAGATCTAGAACTGGTTCATGGTGTTGTCCTTGCCGCCGGCTTTCAAGGCGGCATCGCCGTGGAAGAACTCCTTGTGATCGTCGCCGATGTTGGAGCCGGCCATGTCCTGATGCTTGACGGTGGCGATGCCCTGGCGAATCTCCTGACGCTGCACGCCGGCAACATAAGCCAACATCCCTTCATCGCCGAAGTAGCCCTTCGCCAGGTTGTCGGTGGAGAGCGCCGCGGTGTGGTAGGTGGGCAGGGTGATCAGGTGGTGGAAGACGTGCGCCTCCTTGGCGGCGTCGCGCTGGAAGTTGCGTGTCCATTCGTCGGCAAGCTGGCCCAATTCGGTGGCATCAAATTCGGCGTTCATCAACTGGTCGCGCGCATAGGCGGAAACGTCCTTGCCCTCTTTTTGCCAGGTATCGAAGACCTGCTGGCGGAAGTTGAGCGTCCAGTTGAACGACGGCGAGTTGTTGTAGACGAGCTTGGCGTCCGGCACCACCTCGCGAACCCGGTTCACCATGCTGGCGATCTGGCCCACGTGGGGTTTTTCGGTCTCGATCCAGAGAAGGTCCGCGCCGTTTTGCAAACTGGTGATGCAGTCGAGTATGACGCGGTCCTCGCCGCTGCCGGGCTTGAACTGGTAGAGGCCGGAGGCCAGGCGTTTGGGCTTGACCAGCTTGCCGTTTTGCTTGATGACCACGTCGCCGTTATGAATATCGGCGGCGTTCTCCACCACATCGCCATCGAGGAAGCTGTTGTACTGATCCCCCAGATCTCCCGGTGTCTGGGTCACGGCGATCTTCTGGGTCAGTCCCGCGCCGAGGGAGTCCGTGCGTGCGACGATGACGCCGTCGTCCACACCCAGCTCCAGAAAGGCGTAGCGAACGGCGTTGATCTTGGCTAGGAAATCCTCGTGGGGTACGGTGACCTTGCCGTCCTGATGGCCGCACTGCTTCTCGTCGGAGACCTGGTTTTCGAGCTGGATACAGCACGCCCCGGCCAGAATGAACTTCTTCGCCAGAAGATAGGTAGCCTCGGCGTTGCCAAAGCCTGCATCGATATCGGCAATGATCGGTACGATATGGGTTTCGAAATTGTCGATCTTTTGTGTCAGCTCGTCGATTTGGCCGCGATCGCCTGCCTCTTGAGCGTCGTCGAGCTTGCGAAACAGGTGGTTGAGCTCCCAGGCATCGGCCTGTTTCAAGAAGGTGTAGAGCTCTTCTATCAAGCTGGCCACGGATGTCTTTTCGTGCATGGACTGGTCGGGCAGGGGGCCGAATTCCGAGCGCAGGGCGGCGACCATCCAGCCGGACAGGTAAAGGTAGCTTCGCTTGGTCGTTCCAAAGTGTTTCTTGATGGCGATCATCTTCTGCTGGCCGATGAAGCCGTGCCAGCAACCCAGCGACTGCGTGTACTGCGCGCGGTCCTGGTCAAACGCTGCCATGTCGGCGCGCATGATGGAGGCGG
Source organism: Vreelandella xerophytica (assembly GCF_968048975.1). Next base: position 1,043,308 of record NZ_OZ309106.1, read on the forward strand.
TGTAGCGGGCGATGTCGAGGCCGGTATGAAAACGGTTCTGGGCTCGCATGCGCGCGGCGTATTCGGGTTTGATGGCATCCCATTTGCCGCCCTGGGCTTCACGCAGCTGCGCCATGGCTTTGATGTCGTCAAGCAGTCCTGTCATGTTGCATCCTCCGGTAGTGTTCGCGTTCCAACGCCCTTGGGGCGCTGCTACCCGCTTTCTTGCCTGGCGAGTGTGTTTTCACTATCGATGAGGTGGTGCGCTGCAGCAATTGGCACTTCGGGGCAGTGGCCGTCGTAGTTAAACGACACGGGCTTATTCAAACGGCGCGATTGCGTCGTCGTTTTACGCCAGCCAGCGGCCGGGCATAAAAAAGCGCCGCTTGAAAGCGGCGCTTGCGAGGTAACGCGTATTCAGCGCTACTCGTCTTCTTCTTCGTCCATGAAGCCCAGGCTTCCGGCGTTGACCAGATGCGTGAGCACGCGTTGAGCGTCTTCGAGCTCCAGTACGTCATCAAACATGGGCGTGGTATCGGCAATGCGGCGGGCCAGCGCCTCGCTGCAGGCCAGGCCGTCGCCATCGAAGAACAGCGTGGTGGTGCCAGCTTCCGAGCGCCAGGCGATGCGCGAGCCGGGCATGTGAAAGAGCGGCTCGCCGGCATGTAGTTGCGCGACAAGGGTTTCTTCGGCCAGTGGCTCTTCAAGCGGTATGACCTGGTCCATATACTTTGGTTGGGTCATGGCCCGGCCAAACCACTGGGCAAGCTCTTTGGGCTGGTCGAGCGTTTCGAGGATGAAGTGACGCATCCGCTCGAGCGAAGCGTCGTCGAGCTCCCCGGTATTCTCGGCCGGCGCCATGCCGGCATCGCTGTAGCGCTTCGAGCCCGGCAACTGCTCGCCGAGATAGTCGGCAAACGAGGTGATCGCCTCGTCGGCGGAGGGGGCGCGAAAGCCCACCGAGAAGGTCATGCAGTCCTCGGTCTGGCTCACGCCGTGGTGCGCCCAGCCTGGTGGCAAGTAGAGCATGTCGCCCGGGCCCAGCGTCCAGTCGGAGTCGGGTTCGATCTCGAAGGTTTCCAGAATCTTCAGGTCGATGCCCTGGATGATCGGCGCGTCATCGGGCTGCTTGCCACCCAGCTGCCAGCGCCGCTGACCCCGGCCCTGGAGCAGAAACACGTCGTACTGGTCCACGTGGGGGCCAACGCTTCCGCCGGGCGGGGCGTAGCTCACCATGATGTCGTCGAGGCGCCAGTTGGGCAGGAAGCTGAACGCTTTCATCAGCGCGGCGACGTCGGGTACGTAATGGTCCACCGCTTGAACGAGCAGGCTCCAGTTACTTTGGGGCAGGCGTTCGAAGGTGGCGTCGTCGAATGGGCCTTGAGAGACCTGCCAGGGGCCTTCCGGCCCCTGTTCTTCGACCAGTCGCGCCTCGACACCGGGTTCGCAGGCAAGCCCGGCCAGCTCGTCCGGGTCCAGGGGGCTGACGAAATCCGGCATGGCGCCACGAATCAGCAGCGGCTTTTGCTGCCAGTAGCTTTTCAGAAATTCCTCGGGCGTCAGATCGCCCAGCAGGGTCAGCGGCTCGTTATGTTGGCTCATGGCGAATTCCTGGTGAGTCGACGCGGGTTATAGCGCATCAAGGCGCTTGGGCAATGCTTCGGCCTGGGCCTGGGCGTTACCGATGTAGCTTGCGGGCGAAAGGGCTTTCAGCTCTTGCTTGACCTCACCGGGAAGCTCGAGGGAATCGATGAAGGCGGCAAAGCCTGCCTGGTCGATACGCTTGCCGCGGGTCAGCTCCTTGAGCTTTTCATAGGGCTTCTCGATGCCGTAACGGCGCATCACGGTCTGGATCGGCTCGGCGAGCACTTCCCAGCTATTGTCCAGATCCTCGATCAGACGCGCCGGGTTGGCCTCGAGCTTGCTGATGCCCTTGAGACTCGCGTGGTAGCCGATCAGCGCGTAGGCCAGGCCCACGCCGAGGTTTCGAAGCACGGTGGAGTCGGTCAGGTCGCGCTGCCAGCGGGAAATCGGCAGCTTCTGCGCCAGGTGATTGAGCACCGCGTTGGCAAGCCCCAGATTGCCTTCCGAGTTCTCGAAGTCGATCGGGTTGACCTTGTGCGGCATGGTGGAGGAGCCGATTTCGCCTTCCACGGTGCGCTGCTTGAAGTAGCCAAGCGAAATATAGCCCCACACATCGCGGTCGAAGTCGATCAAAATGGTGTTGAAACGGGCGATCGCATCGAACAGTTCGGCGATGTAGTCGTGAGGCTCGATCTGGGTGGTGTAGGGGTTGAAGCGAAGGCCCAGCCCCTCCACGAACGTGCGCGCGTTCGCTTCCCAGTCGATCTCCGGGTAGGTCGCCAGGTGCGCGTTGTAGTTGCCCACCGCACCGTTGATCTTGCCCAATACCTCGACGCTTTCGATCTGCTTGAGCTGGCGCTTGAGCCGGTAGGCGGTGTTGGCCATTTCCTTGCCAAGCGTGGTGGGGCTTGCGGTCTGGCCGTGGGTGCGCGAAAGCATCGGCTGCGCTGCATGGGCGATGGCAAGTGCTGCAATGTCGTCGGCCACCTGGTGAAGGGTGGGCAGCATGGCCTTCAAGCCGTCGGTGAGCATCACGCCGTAGGAGAGGTTGTTGATGTCCTCGCTGGTGCAGGCGAAGTGAATGAACTCGGTGACCGCGTGAAGCTCCGCCTGATCCTCGATCTTCTCCTTGAGAAAGTATTCCACCGCTTTGACGTCGTGGTTGGTGGTGCGCTCGATCTCCTTGATGCGCTCGGCGTCGGTCACCGAGAACTCGTCGATCAGCGTTTCCAGAAACGCCGTGGCATCTTGAGAGAGCGCGCTGACCTCGGTGATGCCCTCGTGCTCGGCCAGACGCTGCAGCCAGCGCACTTCCACGATGACACGAGCCCGGATCAGGCCGAATTCGCTGAAGTGTTCTCGAAGCACGTAAGCCTTAGAGGCGTAGCGGCCGTCAACAGGGGAGAGAGCGGTCAAAGCGGTGAGTTGCATGGCAAGGTTTCCAAAGATGATCAAAAAAGTCGAAGTCTATGACAGATCCTAGCTCAGGCTGTCGAGGGCGCGGCGAAGCGCCTTGCGCTGGAATACCAGTTTCCAGCGCCGGCCGCCCTGCTGATGCCACAGAAGGGCGAAGCGGATACCGCTCATCAAGCAGGCGCGCACCCGCTCGGGCATCATGCGGGTCTGCAAAAGCGACGGGTCACCCTGCACCACGATGCGCGTCTTGAACGTCGAGATCGTCTCCTGGTAGGTTTCACCCAGGCTTGCGATCACGTTTTCATGCACCGGGCCGAAGTGCTCCGCCTGGCCCTGCACATGCTGAAGCTTCTCGCCAAGCGTTGCGAGCATCTGGGTATCACCGCGCAGCTTGTTCATCAGCATCAGCATCGAAAAGCCGTAGCGAAGCACCACCGGGTTGGCCTGCTTGCGCCCCACCAGCGCCTCCAGGGTTTCGAGTCCCCGGCGCAGGTTGTTGGGGTGGCCGCCGTAGATCGCCTCGAAGCTTGCCGGGTCGGTATCGAGGGTCGCGTTGATCAGGGTTTCCCAGGCGCGCGGTTCCACCTGGCCCGTGCGGGCAAGCTCGTCAACGAGGCTTGCCGCCTGGAACACCCCGGCAAGCGCCAGGGCCTGGCGGGCAGCGGGAGTGTCCGGGGCGCGGTGGATCGGCGTGGTCGGGCTCATGCAGCGACCTCGGTGGCATTCCAGGCGGCGCGAATGACGCCGCCCCCAAGGCAGATATCATTATCGTAAAGAACCAGCGACTGCCCCGGCGTTACCGCCCACTGGGGGTCGTCGAAGATTACTTCCACGCTGTTATCGCTTAGCGTACGTACAAAGCAGGGGCAATCGCTCTGGCGGTAACGGGTCTTCGCGGTGAAGCGGCCATCCAGAGCCGGCGCAACACCGGCCACCCAGTCCATCGCCTCGGTGGAAAGTGCGTTGGTGTACAGGCGCGTGTGCGCCTTGCCCTGCACCACCTGCAGGACGTTACGCTCAAGGTCCTTGCCCACCACGTACCAGGGCTCTTCGGAATAGTTGGCAAGCCCGCCTATTCCCAGCCCCTGGCGCTGGCCCAGGGTGTAGTACATCAGGCCCATGTGATCGCCGATCACATCACCCTCGGCGGTTTCGATCTTGCCGGGCTTTGCAGGCAGGTACTGCTGCAGAAAGTCCTTGAAGCGGCGCTCGCCGATAAAACAGATACCGGTGGAGTCCTTCTTCTTCGCCGTGATCAGCCCAAATTCTTCGGCCAACGCCCGTACCGCAGGCTTTTCCAGCTCGCCCACCGGGAAGAGCGTCTTGGCGATAGCGGCTTCCGGTACCGCGTGCAGGAAGTAGCTTTGATCCTTGTTGCCATCGAGCCCTTTCAAAAGTCGCGGGCGGCCGTCTCGTTCGCCGCGGCGTACGTAGTGGCCGGTGGCGATCTTGTCGGCGCCAAGCATCTTGGCGTAGTCGAGGAACACCTTGAACTTGATTTCCCGGTTGCACAGGATGTCCGGGTTCGGGGTGCGCCCAGCCTTGTATTCGGCCAGAAAGTGCTCGAACACGTTGTCCCAGTACTCGGCGGCGAAGTTGGCGGTATGCAGCTTGATGCCAAGCTTCTGGCACACGGCCTCGGCATCCGCCAGGTCTTCCTTGGCGGTGCAGTACTCGGTGCCGTCGTCCTCGTCCCAGTTCTTCATGAAGAGCCCTTCGACCTCATAGCCCTGCTGCATGAGCAAAAGCGCTGAAACGGAAGAGTCGACGCCGCCGGACATGCCGACGATCACCTTGTCGGTGGCCGGCATCCCGGTGGCCGGCATCCCGGTGGCCGGCGCTCCGGTGCCAGGTGCGGCGATTGTGCTGTGAGTGGATGTCATTGCCATCCTCTTGAAGTGGTATGCAGTTGGCCGCGATTATACACGATGGACGCTTGGCGCTTCGAGTGCTTCACTCGCTGATCACGCTCAGCGGGTAGTGGCGCTGCGCCTGGGCGGCTTCGATGCGCTTGACCACCAGGGGGCTACGCAGCCTGCCTGCGCGCTCGAGAGTTCTGATTTCGTGAAGCGTCAGCCAGTGGGTGGCGTGAATATCGGCGTCCAGGGGCGTTGCCAGATGGGTGTCCGGCGTGGCGGTAAAGCCGTGGCTGTGAAAGGTTCTATCCGCGGTGTGGAATACCCAGAGCCCCAGATAACGGGTCAAGTGTACCCGCCAGGCGGTCTCTTCTTCGACTTCGCGCAGCGCCGCCGCCATCGGCCCCTCACCGGGTTCGATATGCCCCGCAGGCTGGTTGAAAAGCGTGAATGGGCCACCGCGCTCCTCTTCGACCATCAGGTAGCGCCCATCTTGCTCGATCACGCAGGCGGCGGTGGCGTGGATGCGTTTCATGACGTTCTTCTGCTCCGCAGTCTTTGCCCGGGGCGCTTTTGTCCGCCGGGTCTGGTCAGCGCCTTGGGGGCGTGCAAGGTCTCTTTGCGCCACTGACCCGGCGCTAAATCGTCAAGGCGCCAGGCGCCGATGGCAGCGCGCACCAGGCGAAGCGTAGGAAAGCCCACGTGGGCGGTCATGCGGCGTACCTGGCGGTTGCGCCCTTCGGTAATGGTGAGTTCGAGCCACGAGGTGTCGGGGTGGCGCCTGGGGTCGAGCGGCGGGGTGCGCTCGCCAATAGCCGGGGCTTTAATGCGCCGCGCCTTGGCTGGGCGAGTCGGACCGTCGTTGAGCGTGATGCCTGTGCGCAGCGCGCCCAGCGCCGTGTCGTCGATCACCCCTTCGAGCTGGGCCCAGTAGGTCTTGGGCTGCTTGTGGCGGGGGTGAGCGATCTGGTGAATCAGGGCGCCGTCATCGCTTAGCAGCAATAATCCTTCAGAGTCGTAGTCGAGCCGGCCCGCCGCGTAGACCCCGGGTACATCGATCACATCAGAAAGCGTCGCTCGGCCTTCGGTGTCGGTAAACTGAGACAGCATCTTGTAGGGCTTGTGAAGTAGATACAGCGTGCTCATCAGGCTCTCGTATGGCGGGGTGAATTTGTCGACAATCGCATAAAGGGGTAAAGTGCAGCGCTGAAATACACAAATACTCAATGTGGTGCTGGCATCATTGTCACCCCGGACGCTCAAGTGCTAGTCAACAGGGCCAAAGCCGCGTGCTTTACCTGCTTTGCGGTGTGACTCAACAAGTAAGCCGGTTAGAAATTTTTTAGTGACAGCGACAGAAACGAGGTTAACGCAAAATGTCCAAAACGCCGAAGATCATTTATACGCTCACCGATGAAGCCCCCGCGCTTGCCACCTACTCACTGTTACCGATTATCGATGCCTTCACCGACTCCGCAGGTGTCGAGGTCGAGACGCGCGATATCTCGCTGGCAGCCCGTGTGCTGGCACAGTTTCCCGATCGGTTGAGCAGTGAACAGCGGGTAAGCGACGATCTTTCCGAGCTTGGCCAGCTTGCCACCACGCCTGAAGCCAACATCATCAAGCTGCCCAATATCAGCGCCTCCGGCCCGCAGCTCAAAGCGACCATCAAAGAGTTGCAAAGCCAGGGCTATGACCTGCCGGATTATCCCGAAGAGCCGCAAAACGACGAAGACAAGGCCATCAAGGCCGCTTACGACAAGGCCAAGGGCAGCGCCGTCAACCCGGTACTTCGTGAAGGGAACTCGGACCGTCGCGCACCCAAGTCGGTCAAGAACTACGCGCGCAAGTACCCGCACCGCATGGGCGAGTGGAGCAAGGATTCCGACTCTCACGTGGCGCATATGAACGACGGCGACTTCTACGGCAGCGAGCAGTCGGCGGTGATGGAAAAAGCCGGTACGCTCAAGATCGAACTCAAGCAGCAAGACGGCACCACCAAGCTCTTGAAAGAGAACCTGGCAGTGCAGGAAGGTGAGGTGATCGATGCCGCGTCCATGAGTAGTCGCAAGCTGCGCAGCTTCATCGACAGCGAAATCCAGGATGCCCAGAAGCGCAATGTCCTGTTCTCGCTTCACCTGAAGGCCACCATGATGAAGGTTTCCGACCCGATCATGTTCGGCATCGTGGTGGAAGAGTTCTACAAGGAGGCGCTGGAAAAGCACTCTGATGCGCTGAAGCAGGCAGGCTTCAACCCGGCCTCGGGCCTGGGCGATCTTTACAGCTCGATCGAGAAGCTGCCCAGCGAGCAGTCTGAGGCGATCAAGAGCGACATCGACGCGCTCTACAAGGAACGCCCGCCGATGGCGATGGTCAACTCGCACAAGGGCATCACCAACCTGCATGTGCCCAGTGACGTGATCATCGACGCCTCCATGCCGGCGATGATTCGCGATTCCGGCAAGATGTGGAATGCAAACGACGAACTCCAGGACGCCAAGGCGGTGATTCCGGACCGTTGCTACGCCACGATCTACCAGAGCGTGATCGAGGATTGCAAAAAGCACGGCGCCTTTGATCCGACCACCATGGGCAGCGTACCCAACGTGGGCCTGATGGCCCAGAAAGCCGAAGAATACGGCTCTCACGACAAGACCTTCCACATTCCTGCCGACGGCACCGTGGTGGTCACCGATGACAACGGCCAGACGCTGTTCAGCCACGATGTGGAAGCCGGCGACATCTGGCGGATGTGTCAGACCAAGGATGCGCCGATCAAGGACTGGGTGAAGCTGGCCGTCAACCGGGCCCGCGAAAGCGCCACGCCGGCGATCTTCTGGCTGGACGCCAACCGCGCTCACGATGCCAAGCTGATCGGCAAGGTAGAAACCTATCTTGCCGACCACGACACCGACGGCCTGGATATCCGTATCCTCGCGCCGGTCGAGGCGATGAACGTTTCACTCGAACGTATTCGCAAGGGTGAAGACACCATTTCGGTCACCGGTAACGTGCTGCGCGACTACCTGACGGATCTGTTCCCGATCATGGAGCTTGGCACGAGTGCCAAGATGCTCTCGATCGTTCCGCTGATGAACGGTGGTGGTCTGTTTGAAACCGGCGCCGGCGGCTCCGCACCCAAGCACGTAGAGCAGCTGGTCGAAGAGAACCACCTGCGCTGGGATTCGCTGGGCGAGTTTCTGGCCCTGGCCGCATCGCTGGAGCATCTGGGCAGCACGTTTGATAACAAGCGTGCCACGGTACTGGCCAACGCCTTGGATGAAGCCACCGGCCAGTTCCTGGACAGCAACAAGTCGCCTTCGCGCAAGACCGGCGAAATCGACAACCGGGGCAGCCACTTCTACCTCGCCCTCTACTGGGCCGAGGCGCTGGCCGCGCAAGATCAGGACGCCGAGCTTCACTCGCTGTTCACGCGTCTGGCCAAAACGCTGCGTGACAACGAGTCCAGGATCATGGACGAGCTCAACGGCGCCCAGGGCAAGAAGGTGGATATCAAGGGCTATTTCCATCCGGATCGCGAACTTGCAAGCCAGGCCATGCGTCCAAGCAAGACCTTCAACGATGCGCTTGCCATGGTAGCTAAAGGCTAGGCAAAGCCCTCATGGCAACAACGACCCCTCGTCCGCTCGTCGGGCGGGGGTTTTTTGTATTATCCAGTGTGATAATTTTGTTTTTCCATGAACCCTTGCTGAACCTGGGCGTCTTAAAGCAAGCCTGCTTGCAACATCCGCCTGTCAGCACAGAGACGATCGCAACGCTTTATGCCCAATTTCGAAAGCCCTTGCCTGAACAGCCTTGTTCTAGGCATGACACGCCCGGATATGCCCGAGTATGACGACGACCTGGATGTACAAGCCTCAGAACCCGAGCTTGCCAAGCCGCCGTTATATAAAGTGGTGCTTCATAACGACGACTACACGCCGATGGAGTTCGTCATTGAAGTGCTGCAAGGCTTTTTCAACATGAACAATGAAAAAGCCGTAGAAATCATGCTCGCCGTGCATACCCAGGGTAAAGCGACCTGCGGCATTTTCACTCGCGATATCGCGGAGACGAAAAGCCATCAGGTCAACGAATATGCCCGCGAATGCGAGCACCCGCTAATGAGCGATATCGAAGCCGCCGACTGATCAATGCGCTGGCAAGCTAACGCAGGGCGTTGAAAAAAAGTGGCAGCGGGACTTGCAACAGGGGCATTTGTACCCGATGTTGAAAGTGCCGGTCGATTTCATTGATCCGACGCAAGTCCCGAGTGCGAGCCACTCCGGGAAGTAGCGAAAAGGGGACTGCCATGCTGAGCAAAGAACTTGAACTGACCCTGAACACGGCGTTTACCGTGGCTCGCTCAAAGCGCCACGAGTTCATGACCGTCGAGCACCTGCTGTTGGCGCTGTTGGATAACGCCTCGGCCATTGATGTGCTGAAAGCGTGTGGGGCAAACCTCGACAAGCTGCGGTCCGATCTGCAGGATTTCATCAATTCGACGACGCCTTTGATCCCGGAAGGCCAGAGCGAGCGTGAAACGCAGCCCACGCTCGGTTTTCAACGCGTGCTTCAGCGCGCGGTATTCCATGTACAGTCATCAGGCAAAAGCGAAGTCAACGGCGCCAACGTACTGGTAGCGATCTTCTCCGAGCAGGAGAGTCAGGCCGTTTACTTCCTGAAGCAGCAGAACGTCGCGCGGGTGGATGCTGTCAACTACATCGCCCACGGTATCTCGAAGGTAGCGGGCCATAATTCGTCGAATTCTTCTTCACCGCAAGAGGGTGAAGAGGTGGAAGAGACCAGTGCCGAAGGGGCAGCGCATCCGCTGACCGGCTACGCCAGCAACCTCAACGAGCAGGCAAGGCTTGGCAAGATCGATCCGCTCATCGGGCGCGATCACGAGCTTGAGCGTGTGGTACAGATTCTGGCGCGGCGGCGCAAGAACAATCCGCTTCTCGTCGGCGAAGCGGGTGTGGGCAAGACGGCCATCGCCGAGGGCCTTGCCAAGCGCATCGTGGAAGAGGACGTGCCGGATGTCATTGCCGACGCCGTCGTCTATTCGCTGGATATGGGCGCGCTGTTGGCCGGCACCAAATACCGCGGCGATTTCGAGAAGCGTTTGAAAAGTCTTCTGGGCGAGCTCAAAAAGCAGCCCAACGCGATTCTTTTCATCGACGAGATCCATACGGTGATCGGTGCAGGGGCGGCCTCTGGCGGCGTCATGGACGCCTCGAACCTGCTCAAGCCGCTGCTGTCGTCCGGCGAGCTTCGCTGCATCGGTTCGACCACCTTTCAGGAATTTCGCGGTATTTTCGAGAAAGACCGTGCGCTTGCCCGTCGTTTTCAGAAAGTCGACGTGCCGGCCCCTTCGGTGGATGACACCATCAAGATTCTCAAGGGGCTGCGCTCGCGCTTTGAGGAACACCACGAACTCAAGTACACCGACGGCGCGCTTGAAAGTGCGGCGCGGCTTGCGGACCGTTACATCAACGACCGCTTTCTGCCGGACAAGGCGATCGACGTGATCGACGAGGCCGGTGCGCACCAGCGCATGCTGCCTTCCGAGATGCGCGTGGATACCATCGATGTCGATCAGGTAGAGGCGGTGGTCGCCTCCATCGCGCGCATTCCGCCGAAAAGCGTGTCGAGTTCGGATCGCAAGCAGCTCGAAAAGCTTGACCGTGATCTCAAGATGCTGGTGTTCGGCCAGGACGAGGCGATCGACTCGCTGTCGGCAGCGATCAAGCTTTCCCGCGCCGGCTTGAAAGCACCGGACAAGCCGGTGGGCAGCTTCCTGTTTGCCGGCCCGACCGGGGTGGGCAAGACCGAAGTGGCCAAGCAGCTTGCCCATATCATGGGCATCGATCTGGTGCGCTTTGACATGTCCGAGTACATGGAGCGCCATACGGTCTCACGGTTGATCGGCGCGCCGCCGGGCTACGTGGGCTACGACCAGGGCGGGCTTCTGACCGAGGCGGTCAACAAGCAGCCGCACTGTGTGCTACTGCTCGACGAGATCGAAAAGGCGCACCCGGAAGTGTTCAACCTGCTGCTGCAGGTCATGGACCATGGCCGCTTGACCGACAACAACGGCCGCGAAGCGGACTTCCGCCACGTGATCGTGATCATGACCTCTAACGCCGGTGCCGAACAGGCTTCGCGTCGCTCCATCGGCTTCCAGAGCCAGGACCATTCGACAGATGCCATGGAAGTGATTCGGCGGACGTTCTCGCCGGAGTTCCGCAACCGTCTGGATAGCATCATTCAGTTCCATTCGCTGCCCACAACCGTGGTGCGCAACGTGGTCGACAAGTTCCTTATCGAGCTTCAAGCTCAGCTTGACGAGAAACGTGTTCAACTGGATGTGGACGAGGAAGCGAGAGAGTGGCTGGCGGACAAGGGCTACGACCCGGATATGGGCGCGCGTCCAATGGCCCGCCTGATTCAGGAGAAGTTGAAAAAGCCGCTGGCCGAGATGATTCTCTTCGGCGAGCTGGCCGAGCACGGCGGTATCGTGCACGTGAGTCTGGAAGGGGGCGAGCTTTCGCTTTCGACCGAATCGGAAATGGCTGACGCCCCGTAGGGCGATAAGCCGCCTTGAATCACAGCGCCCTGTCATCGACGGGGCGTTGTCATTTTAAGGCGCTGTATGAAGGGTAACGCTCATGCTCAAGCAAGGCGCCTGTAGCATGAAGGCGTCAGGACAGCTTAACGCGAGCGGTAAACGATACGGCCCTTGGAAAGATCGTAAGGCGTAAGCTCCACCTTGACTTTATCGCCGGTCAGGATGCGGATGTAGTTCTTACGCATCTTGCCCGAGATGTGGGCCGTCACGACATGGCCGTTTTCAAGCTCAACACGGAACATGGTGTTGGGAAGGGTATCAACAATAACGCCTTCCATTTCAATATGGTCTTCGCGTGCCATATAGGCAAATCCTCACTTATTTAACGTCATTAGTCGTTCGACTAGCATTCTAGCCAGCGCCTGTAGTTTACAAGGGCTGGGTAAGCAGCGCTATATTGTGCCGCAAGCCTGGCGTCAAGGCAAAAAAGCGCGTCAGTTTAACGGATCAGGCCGCGCCAATAACGCCCATCCAGCACCTCAAGCGGCGAGAACGCCTGCTTGTAGCGCATTTTACGACACTCTTCGATCCAGTAGCCCAGATATAAATGGGAAAGGCCCTTCTCGCGGCATAGCTCGATCAGACACAGAATGGCGAACGTTCCCAGCGAGCGTCGATCCAGCGCTTCGCTGACCCCAAAGAAGGTATAGATGGCCGATAGCCCGTGCTCCAGCTCATCGAAGGCGGCAACACCTACCAGTGTGTCCTGCAGATACAGCTCCATGAGATACGCGTAGGGTTCACTTTGCGTCAAGAAGGTACGGTACTGCTCCTGGCTGGGCGGGTACATGTCGCCATCGCTGTGACGCGTGCGAATGTAATGGGCATAAAGCGCGTAGTGGGTGGATTCAAAACGTGCCGGTATGACCCGCGTGGTAATATCGCCGTTGCGCCGCCAGATCTTTCGCTGGGTACGGTTGCGGGTGAACTGGGCAACCGGAATGCGCACGGACTGACACGCCTGGCACCCTTCGCAATGCGGACGATACAGGTGGCGCCCGCTGCGCCGAAACCCCAGAAGCGACAGGGCTTCATAAACGCCGCCTTTGGGCGACTCCATCGGGTCGAGAAAAAGCGTGGTCGCCTCTTTGCCCGGCAGGTAGCTGCAGCCATGGGGGACGGTCAGAAAAAAGCGTAGATCCCGTACCGGACGGCGAGGGGCATTGCTGCTCACGGTCTACCTCCTTGCAAGTGGTAACCGCCTACCGGCGATAGGCCTCGGGAATGGCGTCAAGCCAGGGCGAGGCGGGCACGTTAGGTGCTGGGTGGCCTTTGGATGCTACACTGAATGCCTTTTCCGGCAACCACTGATCAAGATAGCTGATGAATGTCTTCCGGGCGATGGTCGCTGCTCCCAGGCGCTCCAGATGCGGGGTATACATCTGACAGTCGATCATCTCCCCGCCCCGGTCAGCCATGGCCCGGGCAAGGTAGGCAAGGGCTACCTTTGAGGCGTCCGGGACGGTCGAGAACATTGATTCACCAAAAAACACCGGCCCCATGGCCACGCCATAAAGTCCACCGACCAACCGGTCCTCAAGGTGCACCTCGATACTGTGAGCGATGCCCAGTTCATGCAGGTTCAGATAGGCGAGCCGCATGTCGGGATTGATCCAAGTGCCTGGCTCGTCTTGACGGGGGGCGGCGCAGGCGTTAATTACCTGATCGAAGTATTGATTCAGCGTCACGCTAAAGCCACCATTGCGTAGGCGCTTGGCAAGGCTGCGGTGCAGCCTGAAATTTGCCGGCGCCATCACCATGCGCGGATCCGGGCTCCACCAGAGCACGGGGTCGCCATCGCTGTACCAGGGGAAGATACCTCGTCGGTAGGCCTCTACCAGCCAGGGCGGCGAAAGCTCGCCGCCAGCGGCAAGCAGGCCGTTGGGCGTTTCAAGCGCTGTGGCCGTATCCGGAAAGACGGGGGTCGGCGATGAAAGCCAAGGCAGCATTGAAAGACTCCTGGTGAGCTTTGAGTGGACAGGCCATTGAATGAGCAGTGTCTCGAATGATCAGGTCAGCGAATGAACAGGGTGTCGAATGAATAGAGTATTGAACAGTCAAGCCGTCAGCGAGCCGGCTCAAGAGACGAACTCTTGACGGCCAGCGCTGTGACGGCGAAAGGATGCTCGGTATGATGCAAACTCGCAAGTGGATTAACGACGCCATCAGGTGTAAAGGGAGAATCGCTTGAAAGTAAACAAGACGGTGGACAAGCGAACGCAGGCCAGTTCGCGTCGACCCTCATCGCCACAATCGGCACGGGTTAAAGCTGCCAAGGACAAGGCCCGGCGTTTTGGACTTCGTCTTCACGGCTCCATGCGCGAGGGCGTGGTGGTGGTCCTGCTGGCGCTGTGTGTATTTTTATTGCTGGCGCTTTTCAGCTATCAACCGGCCGACCCAGGCTGGTCCTATCAGGGTCCGGAGACCGACGTACGCAACTGGATGGGCCCGGTCGGCGCCTGGCTTGCTGACGTACTCTATTCGCTTCTGGGAGCCAGCGCCCTGTGGTGGCCCGGCATGTTCGGCTTCGCCGCCTGGTGGTTGATGCGCTCGCGCCAGGTGCGCTTCGAGCTCGACCCGGTGGCCATCGCGGTGCACGCCGGAGGATTGGTGCTTTTGATATTCGGCACCACCATGCTGGGCGCGCTGCATTTTTATCATCCCGAAAGCATCTTGCCCTACGCCTCGGGCGGTATTCTGGGCGAGGGTCTGATGGGGACGCTCAGGCCGCTGGTGGGCAGCGGTGGGGTCGGGCTTATCGCCGCTGCGCTGATCCTGATCGGCTTTCCGCTATTTACCGGCATGTCCTGGCTCAACGTGGCCGATGAGCTGGGCAAGCGACTTTGCCGTCTGGGCGGCTTCCTGCGTACACGCCGAGCCGAAGGCAAGCAAAAGCGTGAAGACCGCGCGGCGATCAAGGCCGCCGGTAAAGAGGCTTCACGCAAGTTCAAGGAGCGTTCCATCAAGGAGCGTGACGCCCAGGAAGCGCGCACAAGCAGCGCTCAGGATGACATGCCGACGGCCCGCGATGAACACCCATCGCCCAAGGCGCGTGGCGAGCGCAGCCGTCGCGAACCCAGCATGATGGCGGCATTTGACCAAAGTCACGATGTTGAAGAGACCACCGATACCTCCATTCCCTGGGAGGCAACGGCCAATACGTACACGCCGCCACCCGCCAAACCGCGAGATGAAACGCCTGCTCCTGAGCCTGTCGCGCCGCTAAACGCCCAGCGTGGTGAAGAGAAGCCGACGCACGGGACACCGGACAAGCCCACGAGAACCGAGCCCGCTTTTTCAGAACCCGAAAGCGTATTTGAGAAAGAGACCTCGCCCACGCTTGAGACCGCGCCGGAAACGGAGGCCGCAAGCAAACCTTGGGAAGAGCCGTCGGAGACCTCCAAAGAACCCGCGCCAGCCCCTGCGCCGTCCACATCGGCGTTTGAAACCGCTCAGCCTGGGACGCCTCGGGAAGACGCTTTTGCGGTTTCTGTCCAGGACGAAAAACCGGTCGAAGAGGCTCTGCCGGCCGGGGACCCGGACCTTGAGTCCGATGTGCCGGTCGCCAAGGCGCCGCCCGCCATGGCAAGCCTTGAGGACACAACCGAGCCCGACGTGAGCCAGGCGAGCGAGTCAGCGCCGGCAGGTGTCGAACCGCAAGGACTGTCAAGCATCGATGAGGCGGACGACTTCGGCCCTCGGCCGCTTTCGCTTCGTGCGTCCAGGCGTGAGGAGCCGGCGCAGGACGAGCGCCAGGGTTTCACTGCGCTTGGCAGCGACGAGGTGCCGAGTGATCCCGAGACGCCATTAACGGCAAGTGAGGATAAACCTCCCATCGCTTCGCCCACCCGGGTGCCCGAAGTGGTGCCGGAGCCGGTGTGGGAGGATGACGACGAACCCGAGCCTGCCCCTGCGCCTCTAGCGCCCAGGGCGGCGCGTCAGGAGCCTACCTTTGCGTCTGAGCGTGTGGCGTCGGAGCCGGATACCGGACCGACCCTTTGGACGGTAGAGCATCTGCAGAACCAGCGCCCGGCCTTTGAAACCTTTGACGAGCCCGAGGGCGAAGTGCCCAGCCTTCAGCTATTGACGCCGCCGGAGCCGCATCAGCCCAACTACACCGACGAGCAGCTCAGTGACATGGCCGAGCTTCTGGTGGTGCGTCTGCGCGATTACGGCGTGAAGGCCGAGGTGGTCGATACCTGGCCGGGCCCGGTCATTACCCGGTTCGAGATCAAGCCCGCCCCGGGGGTGAAGGTTTCCAAGATCAGCAACCTGGCCAAGGATCTGGCTCGCTCGCTGATGGTGAAAAGCGTACGCGTGGTGGAAGTGATCCCCGGGCGGCCCACGGTGGGGATCGAAATCCCCAACCCGCACCGGGCGATGATTCGCCTGCGCGAGGTCATCGATTCCGACCGCTACCAGCAGGAAAGCTCGCCCTTGACCATGGCGCTTGGCCAGGATATCGGCGGCGGGCCGGTGGTGGCGAATCTGGGCAAGATGCCCCACCTTCTGGTGGCGGGCACCACGGGTTCGGGCAAGTCGGTCGGTGTCAACGCCATGCTGATCTCGATGCTCCTGAAGGCCAAGCCCGACGAGCTCAAGCTGATCATGGTCGACCCGAAAATGCTCGAGCTTTCGGTCTACGACGGCATCCCGCATCTGCTGGCGCCGGTGGTGACCGACATGAAAGAGGCCGCCAACAGCCTGCGCTGGTGTGTGGCCGAAATGGAGCGCCGTTACAAGCTGATGGCGGCCATGGGGGTGCGTAACATTGCCGGTTTCAACGCTCGCCTCGATGAGGCCGAGCGCGCCGGCGCCCAGGTGGCCGACCCGCTCTGGGAACCCCAGCCCTGGGAAATGCACCAGACGCCGCCAATACTCGAGAAGCTGCCTTACATCGTGGTGGTCATCGACGAATTTGCCGACATGTTCATGATTGTCGGCAAGAAGGTCGAAGAGCTGATCGCCCGGCTGGCCCAGAAGGCCCGGGCCGCAGGTATCCACCTGATTCTCGCTACCCAGCGCCCCTCGGTGGACGTGGTGACCGGGTTGATCAAGGCAAATATTCCGTCACGCATGGCGTTTCAGGTCTCCTCGCGCATCGACTCGCGCACGATTCTGGACCAGGGCGGTGCAGAGAGCCTTCTGGGCCACGGCGACATGCTCTATCTGCCGGCGGGCTCGGGGCCACCCAACCGCGTTCACGGCGCCTTTGTGGACGACGACGAGGTCCATCGCGTGGTGGATGACTGGAAGCGTCGCGGCGAGCCTGAGTATATCGACGAGATTCTCTCCGGCGGGGTCTCGGCGGACGCCCTGACCGGGCTCGAAGCGGAGGGCGGCGACAATGACGATGCCGAGCAGGACGCGCTGTACGACGAGGCCGTTCAGTTTGTCACCGAAACCCGCAAGGCGTCGATTTCCGCCGTGCAGCGCCGCTTCAAGATCGGCTACAACCGCGCAGCGCGCCTGGTGGAGGCGATGGAAGGGGCTGGCGTGGTGTCGTCGATGGGCTCCAACGGGGCCCGGGAAGTGCTTGCGCCGCCTCCGGTCAATCATCAGTGACCCTGCCAATCGTGCAACAAGCGTGAAAGTCGCGTCCCGGGTGAAACCCCGGGGCGCGATACGCGTCTGAGTGTACACAAGGACGTTGACTGTCCGGTTAACCAAGTATTGACGCGGCATGATCGATGACCGCTATCTGGCAACACTGCCTTAGGAGTATGGTAATGAGCGACACAGACACTCGACGTTCTTCTTCGCTGGCCCTGGCCGCCAGTGCGCTGGGCCTGAGCCTTGCCTCGCCGCTGGCGCTTGCAAACGACGCCGCCGAGCGCCTGACCGAACGACTGGAGCCACTGGAAAATTACCAGGCTGCGTTCGATCAGCAAATTACCGGCAGCGGCGGTGAGCGCCTGCAGGACGCCCGGGGTGAAATGTGGCTGTCGCGCCCGGGCATGTTGCGCTGGGAAGTCGAGGCGCCGTACTCGCAGATCGTCGTCTCCGATGGGGATGAGGTCTATCTTTACGACCCGGACCTTGAGCAGGTGACCGTTCAGGCGATGGACAATCGCGTGTCTCACACCCCGGCCTTGCTGCTGTCGGGAAGCGCCTATGACCTGACCGAGAATTTCGACGTTTTCTACGCCCAGGAAGGGCGCGGGGATGTATTCACGCTTATCCCTACGTCGAACGATACGCTCTTCGAGGAGCTGAGCATGGTGTTCGAGGGCGAGACCCTGAGCGAGCTGATGATGACCGACAGCACTGGTCAGCGCACGATGATCACCTTCGATGACGTAGTGCAGAACGGGCGCATCGATAGAAGCATCTTCGATTTCGAGATTCCTGACGGCACCGACGTCATTCGTGAAAGCTACTGACCCAAAGCGCGTTTGACGAACCGCGCTTTCATTACAAGCAAGAACCGATCAGGCGCCTCAGGGCGCCTGATCGGTTTCTGTGTCCCGGGCCTCGCGCCAGGCCATGATTTCTGCAAAGCGTTTTTCCTGACCCTGAGGGCTGGGTTCGAAAAAGCGTTTTCTGGGAAGCTCGTCGGGCCAGCAGTCGTGGGCACTACCCGCCGGGTAGCCATCGGGTTCGTTATGGGCGTAGCGGTAGCCTTCCCCGTGGCCTAGTTGCTCCATCAACTTGGTCGGGGCATTGCGCAGGTAAGTGGGTACTTCCACCTGGGGCTGGCTTGCCACGAACTGCTTGGCCGCGTTCCAGGCCCGGTCGATCCGATTGCTCTTGGGGGCCACCGCCAGATGAATGGCCGCATGGGCGATGGCTCTTTGGCCCTCGTAGTCGCCCAGGCGCAGGTAGGCGTCCCAGGCGGCAATCACCAGCGGCAGGGCCCGGGGGTCGGCGTTGCCCACATCTTCCGAGGCAATGGCGCAAAGCCGGCGCACCACGTCCAGCGGGTCGCCACCGCCTTGCATGAAGCGCGCCATGTAGAGAAGGGCGGCATCCGGGCGCGATGAGCGGATGGATTTATGAATCGCCGAGAGCAGGTCGAAATAGGCGTCGCCCTGCTTGTCGAAGGCGCTGGACTGATGGCCGATCACATCGGAGAGGGCCTCCTTGCCCAGTATCTCGCGGCCGCTCACTTCCTGCGTGAAATCGCAGGCGGTTTCCAGAAGGCCGAGCGCGCGGCGGGCGTCACCTGCGGCGGCGTAGGCAAGCGCCTCCAGCACGCCGTTTTCGACATCGATGGGGCGCGCACCAAGGCCGCGCTCGACATCATTCAGAGCCTGGCGCATCACGTCCATCAGCTCTTCTTGCGTCAAGGGCTTGAGCACGTAGACCCGGGTGCGCGATAAAAGCGCCGAGTTCACCTCGAAGGAGGGGTTTTCAGTGGTCGCACCAATCAGCGTCAAAAGCCCCGATTCCACATGGGGTAACAGCGCATCCTGCTGGCTTTTATTGAGCCGGTGAATCTCGTCCAGAAACAGCAGGGTGGGGGCGGTGGTCTGGCGCGCCCGTTCCACTGCGCTTCGAATTTCCTTGACGCCGGCCATGACCGCGCTTAGCTGTTCGAGCTTGGCACCGGAGGCCCGGGCCAGAAGCTCGGCCAGCGTCGTCTTGCCGACCCCGGGCGGGCCCCACAGAATCATCGAGCGTACCGTGTGCGACTCGGTCATCTGGCGAAGGGGCTTGCCGGCGCCGACCAGGGCCTGCTGGCCCACGTAGTCGTCAAGGCTGCGCGGGCGCATGCGAAAGGCGAGGGGTGCGCCATCGGCCGGCGTATCCAGGGCGCTGTCAAAAAGGTCCATGATCACTTCCGTTGTCGGTCGGGTAGATAAGCTTGGCAGGCCTGACTATGGCAAAGCGTCCTGCAGGCGGCTACCTTAGGGCATGATAGCGTCTTTAATGAGGCATACTTGCGAAGTCGCCCGGCTGGGCGCATGGTTGAATGTAACGCTAGTGTAGTAGAAACCGCCTCACCAGCGCGTGTCTAATGCTTTGACAAGGGGGTTGAAGCGAAAGGCTCGACACTCATCTAAGGAGATAGGCCCATGTTAAACCAATTGCGTCTGGATCACGCCAATATGGCGCGCATGCTTCATGTACTGCAGCTCAAGCAGAAAACACTGGCCCTGGGCGAGCGGCCGGATTTCAAGCTGATGCGCGAAGTGGTGGATTACATTCTCTCCTACATGGACGACTTTGCCACGCCTCTTGAAAGGATCTGCGTGGAACGGTTGCAGGATAAAGCGCCGGAAGACTTGCCCTTCATGGAGAAGATGGCAAACGATTATCGCCAGCTGAAACCAAGCCTTGCACAGCTTTCCGATGATATCGACATGATCCTGATGGACAATGTGCTGCCCATGGATCGCTTCGCCGATGACTTGAGCGCCTACCTGGACGCCCACCGAACGTATCTGCGTCACGAGCGGGAAGGCCTGTTCCCGCTGATTGACCAGCACTTCACGCCCGAGGACATGGAAGCGCTTCGCCAGGCACTGCCGGAAAAGGCCCAGCAGGAGCTTGAACGCCTGCAGCTGGCCTATCCCGAGCTTTACGCCGAACTACGTGGCGCCGACGTCCCCGCCCTCTAGTTGCGCTCGCATTTCGGCCCCTGGGGCGTGTTAAACTAGCGCTCTTTTCAACACCCGAGGGCGCTGTGATCAATTCACCCATCAGGCCGGACAGGACACAATGAGTGGCCCTGTTCTTATCTTTGATTCCGGTGTGGGCGGACTCTCGGTGGCCCGCTCGCTTTACAGGCGCCACCCGGATATCGCCATGTGCTATGCCTGCGACAACGCCTGGCTGCCCTATGGGTTGCGCGACGATCACACCCTGGCCCAGCGCATCCTCGAGGTGTGTCAGGCATGCGTGAACGCCTGCGGGGCGGGTGTCCTGGTGGTAGCCTGCAATACGGCCAGTACCCTGGCCCTGTCTGGGCTGCGCGAGGCGCTGGATATTCCAGTCATCGGCACCGTGCCCGCCATCAAGCCTGCCGCGCTTTTAAGCCAGACCCGCCATATCGGCCTTCTGGCGACCAGCGCCACGGTGAATCGCCCCTATACCCAGGATCTTGTCGAGCGCTTTGCCAGCGACTGCGTGGTGACCAGGGTGGCTGCGGATGCGCTGGTCATCGAGGCCGAAGCCTGGCTTGCCGGCAAACCCCTTGACCAGGGGCGCATTCACCAGGCCCTGACGCCGCTCTGGCAGGCCACTCGGGCCACTCCCATGCTGGATACCGTGGTGTTGGGCTGCACACACTTTCCCCTGCTCAAGCCAGTGCTCCAGGCGTGTGCGCCGCGGCCTCTCACCTGGGTCGATTCCGGCGACGCCATCGCCCGCCGGGTGGCCGATGTGGTCCCTGTCTGCACCGGGGCGCCGGACGGGCGCTGCTTCACCACGGCTGACGCCGAGCATCTTGTCGGCGGTCTTGCCGAGTTTGGCTTTCGCCACCCCCAACGTTTACAGCTGCCTTGAATTCAAAGGCTTGACCGGTTAATCAATAAGGAGCCGCCTTGGCTATTCCCGCTGTCGACCCCCAACGCTACGACGAGCAGCTTGCCGATAAACGCGCATTCGTCGAAGACCTGTTCGCGCCGTTCGCCTTGCCCGACCTGGAGGTCTATCCCTCGCCGCCGAGCCACTATCGTCAACGCTGTGAGTTTCGTATCTGGCACGAAGGGGACGATCTTTTCTACGCCATGTTCGAGGTGAACCCGGATGATCCCAAGGACAAGAAGGTCGTGCGTCTGGATCAGTATCCGGTAGCAAGCGAGCGCATCAATGAGCTGATGCCCAGACTCAGAGAGGCGTTCTTACAAAGCGACACGCTCAGAAGGCGCCTTTTTCAGGTGGAGTTTCTCACTACGCTGACCGGGGAGGCGCTGGTCACGCTGATCTATCACCGCCCGCTGGACGCGGCCTGGGAAGAGCAGGCCCGCGCACTCGAGGCTTCACTTGGCATCATGATCATCGGCCGTTCGCGCAAGCAGCGTCTGGTGCTGACCCGCGATCACGTGTGGGAGCGCTTGACGGTGAATGGCCAGGGCCTTGACTACCAGCAGGTGGAAAACAGTTTCACCCAGCCCAACGCGCATATCTGCCAGACCATGCTGGGCTGGGCGGCCGAGGCTACGGTCGGGGAAGGCTCCCGGGATCTGGTCGAGCTTTACTGTGGTAACGGCAACTTCACCATGGCGCTGGCCGGTAATTTTCGTCGGGTGCTGGCCACCGAAATTTCTCGTACTTCGGTGGCCAGTGCTAACGTTAATATCGAGGCCAACGGCATCGACAACGCCTTTGTCGCTCGAATGTCGGCAGAAGAATTTTCGCTGGCGCTGAAAGGCGAGAAAGAGGGGCGCCGGGTCACCGAGATGGCGCTCGACGAGTATGACTTCTCGACCGTGCTGGTCGACCCGCCTCGCGCCGGGCTTGACGAGGAAAGCTGTCAGCAGATCAGCGAATACGACCAGATCGTCTATATTTCATGCAACCCGGCAACGCTTGCCGATAATCTGGCAAAACTGACGCAGACCCACACGATCGAGCGCTTTGCGTTATTTGACCAGTTTCCTTTTACTCCCCACTGTGAGTGTGGAGTGGTTTTGAAACGCCGCTGATCAGTGCGGTAATGCCAAGACGGCATACTCTATAAGTAAGCTGACAGGTGATTAGAGAGGTGCGGCCTGTTCGCGTAAGCTAGCCGGTACAGTGGCCCAAGGGCCTATAACTATTCGTTTTTTGGCCTTGACAGGCCTGAGGCAATCGAGGTGATGGATGCACTACGTTGCGAGTGAAGAGAGTCGACAAGACCTTTTGAAACAGTTGCAAGAGCGCTTGGAGGCGCGACTGGAACCGGACCGGGCGGCGCGCGTTGGCGCCTTCGCCCGGCACTTTTACGCCACTGTGCCGGTAGAGGATCTGGTGGACCGCCGGCTGGACGATCTTTACGGCGCCACGCTCTCGATCTGGCAGTTCTTGCAGCACCACGACCCTGATAGCCCGAAAGTACGTATCTTCAATCCGGATTTTGAAGAGCACGGCTGGCAGTCCAACCACACCTTCGTGGCGGTACTGCACGAGGATATGCCGTTTCTCGTCGACTCGGTGCGCATCGAACTCAACCGTCGAGGCTTGACGGTTCACGCGATCCAGAATGCGGTGTTCGCGGTGGCCCGCGATCAGCGCGATCAGCTGGAAACGCTGACCTCACCTCGTCAGGAAAGTGCTCCGGAGGCGCGGGAGTCGTTGATCGTGATCGAGGTGGATCGCCGCACCGACCGCGAAGCGCTTGAAAACATGGAGGAGAAACTCACGAACGTGCTGCGCGATGTGCGCACGGCGGTTTACGATTTCGAGCCCATGTGCAGCCAGATCACCTCATCCATTCAGGAGCTCGAGAAGAACTGTCCGCCCCAGGTCGACCCGGACGACCACGAAGAAGCGATCGCTTTTCTGGAGTGGCTGCTGAAGGACAACTTCACCTTCCTGGGTTACGACGAGTACCGTCTGGAAGACGGCGAGCTTACCCGCGACCCCGATAGCGTACTGGGCGTTTTTCGTCTGAACCAGCCGCGCTATCGTGAGCGCATTCGCACCGAGGAAGGCGTGGATGAAAGCGGCTTCGTGCTGGTGCCCCAGCTTCTCTCGTTCGCCAAGAGTGCGCACCACAGCCGCGTTCATCGGCCCACCTACCCGGACTACATCACTGTCGACCGCTACGATGACGATGGCAACGTGATCGGCGAGCGGCGCTTTTTCGGCCTGTTTACCTCCACGGTGTACAACGAATCCCCCCGCAACATTCCGCTTTTGCGCCGCAAGCTCAAGGCCGTCATGGATATTGCGGGCTTCAATCCCCAGGGGCATAACGGCAAGCAGCTGCTGCAGGTGCTGGAGGTCTTTCCCCGGGACGATCTGTTCCAGATCAGCACCGACGCTCTGGCTGAAACGGCGCTGGGGATCCTCAATATCCGCGAGCGTCGTCAGGTACGCCTTTTCATTCGCACCGATGTCAGCGGCAAGTTCTACTCCTGTCTGGTCTTCGTACCGCGGGATGTGTTCTCCACGGATCTTCGTCAGCGTATTCAGAGCATGCTCTGCGACGAGCTGGACGCGCGCTTTGGGGACTTCAACACCTATCTGTCGGAGTCGGTGCTGGCGCGTATTCAGCTGATCCTGCGCTTCAAGGGTGATCAGCCCAGCCAGTACGATCTCAAGCGGCTGGAGAAAAAGGTCGCGCGTCTGGCCCGCAGCTGGCGCGACGAACTTCAGGAAGCCATGACCGAAGGCTTCGGTGAAGAGCGCGCCAATCATTTGCTGGAGCAGTTCCAGGACGCCTTCTCGGCAAGCTATCGCGAAGATTTCAATGCGCGTACTGCCGTGTTCGATATCCAGCACCTGTTGGCGCTTCAAGGCGAGAAGGGGTTGTCGCTCTCGCTTTACCGGCCGCTTGAAGAGCAGGTCGGTGGCATGAATCTCAAGCTTTACCACCGCAACGCCCAGATACCCCTGTCGGACGTGCTGCCGATGATGGAGAACCTGGGCCTTCGCGTGCTGGGCGAGCGCCCTTACGATATCGAGAGCCCCGACGAGTGCTACTGGATTCACGATTTCGAGCTTGAACATAGCCGTACCGGCGTCGACATGAGCCAGATGCGCGATATCTTCAGCGAGGCATTCAAGCGCATCTGGGCCGGCGAAGCGGACAACGATACCTTCAACCGGCTGGTGCTGGGGGCGGGTCTTGACTGGCGTGAAGTGGCCATGCTGCGCGGCTATGCCCGCTATCTCAAGCAGATCCGCTTCGGCATGTCCCAGGATTACATCGCCGCCACGCTGGTCAATTACCCCGTGATCACGCAAGCGCTCGTCGAGCTCTTCAAGAAGCGCTTCGACCCCGACGCCGGCGCCCACGATACCCAGGAGTGCGAATCGCGCCTTCTCGAGCACCTGGAGGGCGTGGCAAGCCTGAGCGATGACCAGCTTCTGCGTCGCATGATGGAGCTGATCAAGGCAACCCTGCGCACCAACTATTACCAGACCAGCGCCGACGGCAGCTTCAAGGATTACATCGCCTACAAGCTCGAGCCGACGAAGGTGACCGGGATTCCCAAACCGCGCCCGGTCTTTGAAATCTTCATGTGCTCGCCGCGGGTGGAAGGTGTGCACCTGCGCGGTGGCAAGGTGGCGCGCGGCGGGCTTCGCTGGTCCGACCGCCACGAGGATTACCGCACCGAAATTCTGGGGCTGGTGAAAGCGCAGCAGGTTAAGAACTCGGTCATCGTGCCGGTCGGGGCGAAAGGCGGCTTCGTATGCAAGCGCATGCCGGAAAACGCCGATCGCGAAACCCAGCAAAAAGAGGGGATCGCCTGCTATCAGACCTTTATCCGGGCGCTCCTGGATGTCACCGATAATCTGAAAGGCAGCGAAGTGATACCGCCCGAGAACGTGGTGCGCCACGACGATGACGACACGTACCTGGTGGTCGCGGCGGACAAGGGTACGGCATCGTTTTCCGATATCGCCAACGAGATATCGCTCGAGTATGGCCACTGGCTGGGCGATGCCTTCGCCTCCGGTGGGGCCAACGGCTACGATCACAAGAAGATGGCCATTACCGCTCGCGGCGCCTGGGAATCGGTCAAGCGTCACTTCAAGAACCTGGACCTGGATACCCAGCGCGATCTTTTCACCGTGGTGGGCATCGGCGACATGGCCGGCGATGTGTTCGGCAACGGCATGCTGCTGTCCGACAAAATTCAACTGGTGGGGGCGTTCAACCACCTGCATGTCTTTATCGACCCCAACCCGGACGCCGAGGCGTCGTTTGCCGAGCGCAAGCGCATGTTCGACATGGGCCGTTCGAGCTGGGAGGACTACAGTCCGGAGCTGATCTCCAAAGGTGGCGGCGTCTTCAGCCGTAGCGCGAAGTCGATCACCATCACCGAGGAAATGGCCCAGGTCTTTGGCATCGAGGCCGAGAAGCTTTCACCCAATGATCTGATCAATGCCATGCTCAAGGCCAAGGTGGATCTGATCTGGAACGGCGGTATCGGCACCTACGTGAAGGGCTCCGACGAAAGCGACGCCGACGTGGGTGACAAGGCCAATGACGGCTTGCGCATCAACGGCGCCGAGCTTGAGTGTCGCGTGGTGGGTGAGGGCGGAAACCTCGGCCTGACCCAGCGCGGACGTATGGAAGCCGCGGCGAAAGGCGTGCGGGTCTATACCGATTTCATCGACAACGCCGGTGGCGTGAACTGTTCGGATCACGAGGTCAATATCAAGATATTGATCGACGAAGTGGTCAAGCGCGGTGACATGACTGAAAAACAGCGCAACGAACTTCTGGCCGAGATGACCGACGAAGTGGCGGACCTGGTCATTCTGGATAACTACCGCCAGACCCAGGCCATCGATCTTTCCGAAATTCTCTCGCGCCAGGGGGCGGGGCCCTATCGGCGTTTCATCAGCGAACTGGAAAGCGCCGGGCAGATCGATCGTGAGCTTGAATTTCTGCCCTCGGACGAGAACCTAAAGGAGCGGGCCAGCAACAACGAGGGCATGCGCCTGCCCGAGCTCTCGGTGCTGATCTCCTACGCGAAAAGCACGCTGAAAGGCGATCTGATCAAGTCCGATGTGCCCGATGATACCTACATTCATCGCCATCTCGAGCATCTGTTTCCCTCGGTACTGGTCGAACGCTACCCGACGGAGATGTACGAGCACCGCTTGAAGCGCGAGATCGTCGCCACTCAGGTAGCCAATGACCTGGTCGACCGTATGGGGATCGTGTTCGTGCGCCGGTTGATCGACTCCACCGGTGCCGGGCGCGCGGACATTACCCGCGCCTACGTCATCGCCCGGGACGCGTTCAACCTCAAGGAGCTGTGGGCCCAGATCGAGGCGCTGGACAATCAGGTACCCAACCGCGTGCAGTACGCCATGATGCTCGACCTGATGCGCATGATTCGCCGCGCCACGCGCTGGTTCGTGCGTCTGCATCTGGGGCTTTCGACCCAGGACACCATCGAGTACTTCGCCCCGCGTCTGGCTCAGTTGCAGGAGAGTATCGGCGAGCTTTTAAGCGGCGAAGAGCAAAAAGAGTGGCAGGATCGCCGCGACAAGCTCACCCAGGAGGGCGTGCCCGAGGCGCTGGCCTCTACGGTGGCGGGAGCCCCCAATCTCTATGCGGGACTGGGTATCATTCAGGCGGCACGCACCACCAATGAGAAGCCCCAGCGCGTAGCCGAGGTGTTCCATGAGGTCGGTAGCCGTCTGGAACTTCCCTGGATGATTCATCAGGTCACCCAGCTGGAGGTACGCGATGCGTGGCAGGCCCAGGCCCGGGAAACCTTCCGCGACGATATCGAACGTCAGCAGCTGGCGCTCACCATCGGCGTGTTGAAGCTGGATGCCGGCAGCCGTGATACCCAGGAACTGGTCGATCAGTGGCTGGAGCAGCACGAAGATCTGCATCGCCGTTGGCGCCGTCTGATTGATGAGGTGCGCGGCGGTAGTGAAGGCGGCTTTGCGCTCTTTGCCGTCGCTGTCCGCGAGCTGGTGGATCTGGCCGAAAGCGGTAGCGAAGGCTAGAAAGGCTTTCATCCGGACAATCGCGCCCCGTTACCGGGGCGCGATTTTTTTTGCTTGTACAAAACCGTCAGTTGTTTCATGCACGGCTTTTCTGCGACCGCGGACGCTTTACGCTATACTCGGCGGCCGAAATCACTGCCTGCCTATGTCTGGAGCCACCGATGTACCAGCTTGCCCGTTCGCTGCTGTTTCGCCTTGACCCTGAAACCACCCATGGCTTGGCGCTTGGCGCGTTGGACAAGCTGTATCACGTCGGCGGTATCGAAAAGCTCTACGGCGGTACGGTGAGCGACCCAGTCGAGCTGATGGGGTTACGCTTTACCAATCGGGTGGGGCTGGCTGCCGGGCTGGATAAAAACGCCGACCACCTGGACGCGCTGGGCGCACTCGGGTTTGGCTTCGTCGAAGTGGGAACGGTCACACCCAAGCCTCAGCCGGGCAACGACAAGCCCCGGCTTTTTCGTCTGGCGAAACACGGCGCCATCATCAATCGTTTCGGCTTCAACAACCAAGGTGTTGCCCACCTGGTAGAGAACGTGAAAAAGCGCCATTACGCCGGCCTGGTCGGCGTCAATATCGGCAAGAATCTGACCACCTCGGTAGACGGGGCGCTGGATGACTATCTCGTCTGCCTGGATGCGGTGCATGGTGTGGCGGATTACGTCGTCGTGAACGTGTCCTCGCCCAATACGCCCGGGCTTCGAACGCTGCAGTTCGGCGAACAGCTCGATGCGCTGCTGGGCCCCATTCGAGAGCGATGCAACGTTCTGGATCTGGAGACCGGACGCAAGGTGCCGCTTCTGATCAAGATCGCCCCGGATATGAGCAGCGATGAAATCTCCTTGATTGCGCAGAGCATCAACCACAACGGCTTTGACGGCGTGATCGCCACCAATACCACGGTTGACCGTGACGCAGTGGCGGGTCACGTTCATGCCGACGAGGCCGGTGGGCTTTCGGGCCGGCCAGTGTTCGAGCCTTCCAATCGAGTCATCCGTGAGCTTCGCGCGCAGCTCCCCGCGCTTCCCATAATTGGTGTAGGCGGTATCGATAGCCCCGCGAAGGCAAAAGCCAAGCTTGCCGCCGGGGCCGATCTCGTTCAGCTTTACTCGGGGCTTGTTTACGAAGGCCCGGCGCTTGTGAGCCGGTGTGCCAAGGCACTTGCTGAGAAGTAGAAGAAAGGAAGAGGGCACTAAAAAGCCCGCTGTCAAAAAGCGGGCTCAGTCGGATCAATCAGCTTTTGAAGGGGCCCGTCAGGTCATGACCATCGGGTTCTTGTGGATACCGGAGACGCCCGTCATGCCGTCCCACTGGTCGCCGCGACCTTCACGCCAACCGCTCATCCAGTATTCGCGTAAATTGATATCTTGACTGGGACAATCGTCACGGGAACGACCCGTAACACCCGCTTTGTAGCCGTGGACGTATGCCCGCTGGAAGCGATCACGTTTTTGTCGTTTCATTGGCTGACCTCTTTTATGAAAGCCTTGGGTATGAAACAGCTCGCCGGATGAATGATGTAAGGCCGGCAGCCGCCTCGGAGCTTACTTCAAGAGCGAGTTCGACCACAGGCCAGCGCTTGGCACTCACGTGCAAAACGGCCTGGACAAACCCGACAAGCCATAGGTTTCAACCTTGAACCCGCTGGGTAAAATGAGCAGATTCGGATACAAACCCTGACATGAGACGCATGCGTTTTCAGTAGCTACTCTCTTATTGTTAGACCATCATGGGGGTAGTTGTCGACCCTCAAATTGTCATCGAACGTAAATACATTTGCCATATACAGGAATTTCGCGCTGTCATGCGCGGCCAAACTTATGACCGAGTCAAGCCAACACGACCCGTTAGCGTTTTTAGCGACCTGCCCCAAGGGCATCGAAGGCCTTTTGATGGAAGAGCTTTCGTCACTGGGGGCTGGCGCCTGCAAGGCCACGGTGGCCGGCGTCTATTTCAACGCCGACCTGGCAATCGCTTACCGCGCGTGCCTCTGGTCTCGGCTCGCCAATCGCGTCATCCTGATCGTGGGGCGCGATACCATGGTGGCAAGTGCAAAGGATCTGTTTGACGCTGCGATGAAGATCGATTGGCCGAGCCACGTTGTCTCCGGCAAGACCCTGGCGGTGGATTTTCACGGCCGTAGCGACGAAATTCGCCATACCCGCTTCGGTGCGCAGACGGTAAAGGACGCCATTGTGGATTCACTGGCCCTGGCAGGCGTCGAGCGGCCCAATGTGGATACCAAAGCGCCGGATCTGCGCCTTTACGCTCATCTGCACCGGGCGAATCTGACGCTGGGGATAGATCTTTCCGGTGACAGCCTTCACCGCCGGGGCTACCGCAAGGAGGTGGGCCATGCGCCGCTGAAGGAAAATCTGGCAGCTGCCCTTCTGGTGCGCGCGGATTGGCCTGCGCGCGCCAGAAACGGTGAAGCGCTGGTCGACCCGCTGTGCGGCTCGGGCACCTTGCTGATCGAAGCCGCTCTGATCGCCGCCGACCAGGCGCCGAATCTGCACCGGGGCCGCTTCGGGTTTGAAGGCTGGGCGGGTCACCAGGTGCCTGTCTGGGAAGAACTCAAGCGGGAGGCCCTGGCCCGCGCCTCCATCGGGCGCAAGCGCTGCAGGACGACGCTTTACGGGTTCGACCAAAGCCCCGCGGCGCTCGCGGCGGCCAGGGCTAACGCCATGCGCGCAGGGGTCCCTGCGCTGATCGAGTTTGAAGGGCAAGGCTTGAATCAACTGGCCCGGCCCGAGGCGTTGACCGGTGACACTGGGCTGCTCATCACCAATCCGCCCTACGGCGAACGTTTGGGCGAGCTTCCCGAGCTGGTCGGTCTTTATGCCACCCTGGGGGACAAGGCCAAGGCGCTTTTCCCCGGCTGGCAGCTTGCGCTTTTTACCGGCAACCCGGATTTGGGCCACCGCCTGGGGCTTCGCGCCCACAAGCAGTACGCCCTGAAAAATGGCGCCCTGGATGCCAAGCTTCTGCTCATGGCGATCGGCGATGCGCAAGATCGCAAGACTTCGAGCGCCGAGACGGATCAGCACGCCGAGGAGGGCGCGACGAGGGTAGAGACCTCCGGGCACCAGGTGTCGGAAAACGCCCGCATGTTCGCCAACCGTCTGACCAAGAACCAGAAGCGGCTGAAGAAATGGCTCAAGCAAAGCGGCGAAACCTGCTACCGCGTGTATGATGCCGACATGCCCGAGTTCGCTCTGGCCATCGACCGCTACGGCGACAAGGTGCATGTCCAGGAGTACGCCGCGCCCAAATCAGTCAATGCCGCCCAGGCCCAGAAGCGGCTGTTCGATGCGCTGGAAGTACTGCCCGAGGCCCTGGACGTTCGCTCAAGCGATATCTATATCAAGCGTCGCGAACGCCAGACCGGGAGCGCCCAGTATCAAAAGCGCGAGGCCAGCGGGGAGCGGTTCGAGGTGCGCGAAGGCGGCGCTCGGCTATGGGTGAACCTGCGCGACTATCTGGACACCGGGCTGTTTCTCGACCACCGGCCGGTGCGGCGCATGCTGAACGACATGGCTTCCGACAAGCGCTTTCTGAATCTTTTCTGCTATACCGCCACAGCCACGGTTCAGGCCGCGCTCGGCGGGGCTCGCGACAGCGTAAGCGTGGACATGTCCAACACCTACCTTGAGTGGGCCAAGGACAACTTTGCCCTGAACGGGCTGGAGCCGCGCCGTCACAAGGTCGTGCGCGAGGACTGCTTTCGCTGGCTGGAACAGGCGGATACCCAGTTCGATCTGATCTTCATGGACCCGCCCACCTTCTCCAATTCCAAGAAGATGCGCGATACCCTGGATGTTCAGCGCGACCATCCGCGATTGATCGAGCTTGCCATGGCGCGTCTGGCCCCCGGCGGTACGCTGGTGTTTTCCAACAACCAGCGACGCTTCAAGCTCGATGACGCGATAGGTCAGCGCTACCAGGTAAAAGAGGTGACCCACCAGACCTTCGACCCGGACTTTCAGCGCCGAACGAATCTGCATCACGTGTTCACGCTGCGCCACCTGTCTTGAATCAACCGGCTTGAATCACTCGGCTTAAAGCACATCCAGAAGCGACAGCTGACGCATGGCGTCCTGGGCTTCGGGTGTGTGGTCCGCGGCCTCCAGCACTTTCTCATAACCCCGCGAGGCCTGGATGGTGGCTTCATCTTCAAGCCACATCTGGGCTTGCTCGCGGGAGTCTGCCAACTGATGTTTCAGCCCGCCAAACTGGGTACCGATCTGTCCCCAGGCGCGGCTGAAAATCCAGTCGCCGAACATATCCTGATGAATATGCACCAGTACATAGTCATGGTCGGTTTCCCAGCGTACGATCACTCAGTTCTCCTTAAAACCCTTGCCTGGCCTTGACCCTTGGCCTTGACACCCTCTTGTCACGCTTGAACGAGCGTTTTAAGCGTATTGTAAAGCCCGGATATCCAAACGCCTATGAAACTTGTCATCGATACCCACATTCCAGCCGCTGATGAATGCCTTGGCCACCTTGGGCGGCTGACACGCCGGCCCGGCCGGAACATCACTTCCCAGGACCTGGTCGATGCCGATGCGCTGATCGTGCGCTCGATCACCCGGGTGGACGAAGCGCTTCTTGGCGACAGCAACGTTCGTTTCGTAGGCAGCTGCACCATTGGGGTGGACCATATCGACAGTGCCTACCTGAATCGGCGCGGCATCAGCTTTGCAAACGCGCCGGGCTGTAACGCCGAGGCGGTCGTGGATTACGTTCTGAGCAGCCTGCTGAATCTGGCGGAAAAGGAAGGCTGGTCGCTTTTCGAGCGCACCGTGGGAGTGGTGGGGGCAGGCAACGTGGGCGGACGGCTCGTCACCCGCCTGGACGCCATGGGACTGTCACCACTGGTCTGCGACTCGCCCCGGGCCGAGCGCGAGGGGCTTGCATCCTTTGTGTCGCTGGATACGCTTATTAAGCAATGCGATGTGATCTGCCTGCACACGCCCCTGGTTCGCGAAGGTGATCACGCAACCTATCACCTGCTGAACGCCGAGCGCCTGGACGCCTTGGCGCCGGGAACGGTACTGATCAACGCCGGCCGAGGAGACTGCCTGGACGGTAGCGCGCTCGCCAGACGCCTTGCTGGCGCCGGCGATATCACCGCCGTGCTCGATGTCTGGGAAAACGAGCCTGCCATCGATACCGGCCTGCAGGATCGGGTCGCGCTGGCAACACCGCACATAGCCGGTCACAGTCTGGATGGCAAGCTTCGAGGCACGTGGATGATCCAGCAGGCGCTGGCGCATCACTTCGGGGTGACTGAAAGGCGCTCGTTTGACGAGATCTGCCCGCCGCCTGCGCTGGCATCGTTGAATCTCGAGCAGGCGTTGGCGCCGGAAGATGCTCTACGGTTGTGCATGCGGGCCGTGTATGACGCTCGCCGCGACCATGATGCACTGACACGCCAGATACGCCGTCATGGCCCTGCAAAGGGGTTCGACGACTGTCGGGCGAACTATCCGATGCGCCGCGAGTTCGCCACCTTGAACGTCCGGTTATACGGAGACGCGCTGGTGCTGGAGAACCTGCTTCGAGCAGCAGGTTTTGGCGTACTGATAGAGTGAAGAGCCGGAACTGACATGTCTTGAGAAGATGCACCCGTTGGCTGGGCAAAGTGCTTAACATTTACTAATAATGAAGAGGAGTACAACCAGGCCATGGGACGACCAATGACACAATTACCGACAGAAGCCGTTGGCAGCATTCCTCGCTCCGAGACGCTGATGCAGGCACAGCGTCGATTCGATGCCGGGGAAATCGATGCACATGCCCTGGACGCCTTTTATGACGAAGCCGTCCAGTTGACGATGAAGGAGCTCGAGGCAACCGGCTCCCCCATCATTACCGACGGCGAGCAGCGAAAATCACATAGCTTTGCAACCTATTCAGTGGAAGGGGGCGAGAATTTTGCCCCGGACGGTCTGGAAATTCCGTTCAGTGATGGTCACGTGCGCCGCTTGCCCCGCCTGATTGCCGGTCCTTTCCGCTACGTCCTGTCCGCGGCGGACACCCTGGCGATGGCCAGACACCATACGCCGCTGCCCATGAAGCAAGCCATCATCTCGGCGTCGGCGCTGAGCCTGTTTTATCCTGCCAAGACGATTGCCGACTATAGTCGTGAAGCCTTCCTGGACGATCTGGTCAACGAGCAGGTAAAAGAGATACGCGGCTGCTTCGCCGCCGGGGCGCAAAAGGTGCAGATCGATTTTACGGAAGGGCGGCTGGCGCTCAAGCTGGACCCGAGTGGCAGCGTGCTCAACAGCTTCATCGAGCTGAACAATCGGGTGCTGGCGCGGTTTACCGATGACGAGCGCTAGCGCATCGGCATCCATACCTGCCCAGGTGCGGACCACG
Source organism: Vreelandella xerophytica (assembly GCF_968048975.1). The sequence continues at coordinate 1,076,731 of NZ_OZ309106.1, forward strand.
ACGCTACCCACAGTGCCGATGTGGACTACGCCGAACTGCTGCCGAGCCTCTTCGAACTCAAGGCTGGCAACTTCTATATCGCAATGGCGGCGGAGGCCGACCCGGAGCGAGGCCTGAAGATCGTCGCTCGCTACCTGAAGCCTTGGCAGCGGGCCTTCATCGGGGTCATCGATGTCAACGACCCGCGTATCGAAACCCCCGAGGAAGTTTGCGCGCGGGTATTGCAAGCGGCCCGCCATATACCGCTTGAGCAGATGGGTACCACCGATGACTGCGGCTTTTCACCGTTTTGCGATGATGTTTCCACCTCGCGGGAAACCGCTTTTGCCAAGATCCGTGCACGTGTGGAGGGGACCGCCATGGCGTCGGCGCAACTGGCATCGCAGCGTGGCGTCTTGAATGAATAAAACCGACTCTTTCACCCAGAGCGTTGCCATGTTCGACGCACACGAGCGTTTGATCGATTGGAACCTGGGGTTTGTCGAAGAGTTTGCCGACGCTGCGGCGATATTGAACCAAGGGATCAGCGCGCGAGATATCTGTTCCCGGTGTCTGCTTCCTGAACGGGCGCTGGATCTTTCCTGGGCGCCGGGCGATGTAACTCCACCGGCTTTTGAATACATCAATAACCGGCGGTCCGTCTCGGTTGCTCAGTATCGGGGTGCCAGCGGCAACGTCTTTCGTATTGCACGAAGCACCCAGAAGACGCTTCGACTTCACCCTGCCATGCCCGATGAAAGCACCGAGCTGTTACGCTCGGCTGTGTTGAAGATTTCTGCTGCCGTGCTTAAACGCCGCGAACAGGAAAAGCTGCGTCTGCACGAGCTGGCGCTCAAGGATGGTTTGACCGGCGTCGCCAACCGGCGTTATTTCGACGAGCTGCTCGATATCGAGTGGCAACGCTGCAAGCAGAGCCAGCTGCCGCTCTCGATGTTCTTTATCGATATCGACTGCTTCAAGCGCTACAACGATTTCTATGGTCATCTCAAGGGTGACGAATGTCTCAAGGCCATCGCCTCGACGCTGAGAACGAATGTGAATTTCCCGGGCGGTCTGGTTGCTCGCTATGGGGGGGAAGAGTTCACCTGCCTCTTGCCGGGCATCGATTTGTTCGATGCCACTTGCAAGGCCGAGGAACTCGAGAGGGCCGTCAGAGCGCTGGCGCTTGCTCATGAAAAGTCGGACGTGGCACCCATCGTCACCATCAGTCTGGGCGTGACCACGGCAAAGTGGATAACCGGGGACGATGCGTCAGTGCTGGTAAGAGCCGCCGATCAATTGCTCTACGAAGCCAAGGCAGCCGGAAGAGGATGTGCACGCTCGGCGCTCTGTGTATCCTCTTGATAGACGTTCTCTACTGAACGTCCTCTTGATAGTCATAGGGGGCATTGTGTGGGTAAGATACCCGACGCAGCTGTCTTCATCTGCAGTGGCAGGGCTGCGTCGGGATCGGCGCGCACACTTGCACGTTCAGGCGGCCTACTGACGATAGGCCGCTTCTTTCAGTGCACGGATGCGATCATCCAGCGGCGGATGACTGGCGAAGAGTTTCTCCAGCACCGAGCGGGTCTGGCCCTTGGTGATCGCCATGGCGCGCATGGTGTCCGGCATCTGGTCGGGCATGTCGGTTTCGGCCTTAAGGCGCGCCAGCGCGTTGACCATGGCGCTGGTGCCCGCCAGACGTGCGCCGGCTTCATCAGCGCGGTATTCGCGAAAACGCGAGAACCAGGCAACGATGGCCGACGCGATCAGCCCGAAAACGATTTCCGCCACCATGACCACGGCAAAGTAGCCCATGAAGCCCAGTCCACCTTCACCGCCGTTGCGGCTTTTCAAGAAACCGTCGAGCAGATGCGCCACGGCGCGGGCGAAGAACATCACGAAGGTGTTTACCACGCCCTGAATCAGCGCCAGGGTCACCATGTCGCCGTTGGCGACATGGCCGATTTCGTGAGCCAGGACCGCGCGTACTTCATCTGGGCGCATACGGTTCAAAAGCCCCGCCGAGACGGCTACCAGCGCGTCGTTCTTGTTCCATCCGGTGGCAAAGGCGTTGGACTGCTGGGCCGGGAAAATGCCCACCTCCGGTGTCTTGATGCCTGCCTCGCGGGAAAGCTCGGCCACGGTATCCACCAGCCACTGCTCGGTGGAGTTCGAAGGCGCTTCGATCAACACGGTGCCGGTGGATCTTTTGGCCAGCCATTTGGACATGAAAAGCGAAATCATCGACCCCGCCATGCCGATGATGAAGCAGAACAGCAAAAGCCCGGTGAAGTTGATGCCCTGGCTTCGTAAGTAACCTTCCACGCCAAAAAGGCGTAGCGTAAAGCTTGCCACCAGCACCACCGCCAAGTTGGTGGCTAGAAACAGCAAAATACGCATCATGTCGATTATCTCCCTTTAATGTCCTGGAAATGTCTTTCCAGGACGGTTTCAAGTTGTTGAATTGGATAGGCTCGTGGCCGAACAGTTTCACGCCTTACTGGCGGTAGCGGGAAAGGAAATTGGCGAACCGGTCCAGGGCATCACCCAGCTGATCGGCCCAGGGCAGAGTGACGATGCGAACATGATCCGGCTGCGGCCAGTTGAACGCGCTGCCTTGCACCAGCAGAATCTTTTCCTGAAGCAGCAGATCCAGCACCAGCTTCTGATCATCCTTGATATTGAAGACCTGAGGGTCCAGACGAGGAAAGGCGTAAAGCGCGCCTTTGGGGACGACGCAGGAAACCCCGGGAATGGCGTTGAGTCTTTCCACCGTGATGTCCCGCTGGGCCAAGAGCCGACCGCCCGGCAGAATCAGATCGTTGATCGACTGATAGCCCCCCAGCGCGGTTTGAATGGCGTGTTGCGCGGGGACATTGGCGCACAGGCGCATGGAGGCGAGCATGGTCAGCCCCTGAATGAAATCCCGGGCGCGCTGTTTGGCAAGCGTCCCGGAAATGGTCATCCAGCCAGAGCGAAAACCCGCGCAGCGATAGCTCTTGGAAAGCCCGTTCATGGTGATCACCAGCTGATCCTCGTCGGCCAGCGCCCCGGTCGACGTGTGCTCGACACCATCGTAAAGAATCTTGTCGTAGATTTCGTCCGAGAAGATTACCAGGTTATGCGCCTGGGCAATCTTCAGCACCTCCTTGACCACTTCCGGCGGGTAGACCGCGCCGGTGGGGTTGTTGGGGTTGATCAGTACAATGGCGCGGGTGCGGCTGGTGATCTTGGCGCGGATATCGGCCATGTCCGGTGTCCAGTCAGCCTGCTCGTCGCACATGTAGTGCACGCCGTGGCCGCCGGAAAGATGCGCCGCCGCCGTCCAGAGCGGGTAGTCCGGTGCGGGGATCAGCACTTCATCGCCGTCGTTCAAAAGCGCCTGCATGCACATGACGATCAGCTCGGAGACGCCGTTGCCGATATAGATGTCCTCGATCCCCACCCCGGGGATTTCCTTGCGCTGGCACTCCTGCATGATCGCCTTGCGCGCCGAGTAAAGTCCCTTGGAGTCGCAGTAACCCTGTGCCGTGGGCAGGTTTCGCATCACGTCCTGCAGGATCTCTTCCGGCGCCTCGAACCCGAACGGGGCGGGGTTGCCGATATTGAGCTTCAATACCCGCTGCCCTTCGTCCTCCAGACGCTTGGCGTGGTCGAGAACGGGCCCGCGAATGTCGTAGCAGACGTTATTCAGTTTGTGCGATTTCTTAAGCGGTTGGGGCTCGGTGGGTTGCGGCGTATCCATGGGGTGTCCAGAAGTACCTTGGTCGATGGGATTATTGGCTATTATGCGCTGAGGGGGGAGTGCTGTCTTGGTCATTATCGGCGTTATTGTGCAAGGGCTCCGGCGGGATGTCATCGGGAGTTTCCAGCGTAATGCGGCCCAGTTTTCCATCGCGCAGCTCGTGAAGCAGCACCTCCGCGCCACGGTGCAGATCCACCTCACCACCGGCGCGCAGCCCCCCGCGTCTGGCGGCAATCTCTTTAAGGATCGCGTGGCCGTCAAATCCCGCCAAAGCGAGAAAGTCCGGCCGTTTCGGGCCATCGGCGTCCACGTCCTGAGCCGTTTCGGGCGCTTCATAGGCGGGCAGGGCGCCAAGCTTGTAGCGCGCGCTGAGGGCCTCGGGGTAACGCTTGGCAAGCTCGGCACTGGCCACGATGGCCACATCGGTGTACTCGATGGCGGTATCGCGAATCGCGCCACTGGCAGCCAGCCGGTAGGCACTGGCCTGGTCCTCGATCTTGGGCCACAGCACGCCGGGCGTGTCGATCAGCGCCACGCGACCATCGATACGGACCTTCTGCTGGCGTTTGGTGACGGCGGGCTCGTTGCCGGTCTTGGCGATCTTGCGCCCGGCCAGACCGTTGATCAGAGTGGATTTGCCCACGTTGGGAATGCCCATCACCATCACGCGAACATCGCGGTCGGCGCGTACAGCACCCGCAAGCTCATGGCAAAGCTTGGGAATCTTCTTGAGCTCGCGGGTGTTGGTGGTGGTGATGGCCAACGCCCGGGTGGCGTCCTGGGCATCGAAAAAGGCCACCCACTCGGCGGTGCGTGCAGGATCTGCCAGATCCGCCCGGGAAAGAATCTTGAGCACCGGCTTGTGTCGGGTCAGCTCGGCCAGCATCGGATTGGCGCTGGAGTAGGGCAGGCGTGCATCGAGCACTTCGATGACCACGTCAATTTCCGGCAGCGCCTCCTTGATCTGGCGGCGGGCCTTGTTCATATGTCCGGGGAACCAGCCGAGCATGGGGATCTCCTACAAACGCAAAGGTGAGGCAAAAAAACGGGCTGTCATTCTAACAGAATGACAGCCCGGGGGTGCTGTGTCGGGCAGATCGAGCGTGCCTACTCGTTGGGATGAAACTCCAAGGAGACCGAATTGATACAGTAGCGAAGCCCGGTGGTCTCTCGGGGGCCGTCCGGGAAGACGTGGCCCAGGTGAGCATCACAATGAGAGCAGACCACTTCGGTACGCGTCATGCCATGGGTGGTATCATCATGCTCTTCCACACTATGGCTACCCAACGGCCGGTCAAAGCTTGGCCAGCCACAGCTTGCCTCGAACTTGTGTTCGTTTTCAAAAAGCGGCGCATGGCAGCACACGCAGTGATAGATACCCTGCTGGTCGCTTACCTGGTAGTCACCGGTGAACGGACGCTCGGTACCTTTTTCCCGCGTGACCCGGTACTGCTCGGCGCTCAGCTCGCTGCGCCACTGCTCTGGCGATTTATCGATTTTGGCCATGGGCGCCTCCCTTGATGGCGTATAAATGGTGAAAAGCCTTGCTCGTCAAACTGGCAAAGCCTTTGTCAGACCACCCTGAGTGGTATGAGTTTCAGTCTAGGCCATAAGCGCCGAGCCCCCAAGCAAGTCATCCAAGCAGGCTATACCACCAGGTGTACCCCGACGCCGACAGCAATACGGTCGTAGCGCCTGTGGGCCAGGCTTTAAAGTGCTGTAGAGACAAGAAAAGGTGTAAATCGAAAAGGCGTGGCTTGACATCAAAATACAGGCTGAGTATTATACGCGCCACCTCGACGAGGCAATGAAACGTCCCATTCGTCTAGTGGTCCAGGACACCGCCCTTTCACGGCGGTAACAGGGGTTCGAACCCCCTATGGGACGCCACTTCATCGTCAGGTGATCGGAGTGCGGGAATAGCTCAGTGGTAGAGCATCGCCTTGCCAAGGCGAGGGTCGAGAGTTCGAATCTCTTTTCCCGCTCCAGATACGTCCCATTCGTCTAGTGGTCCAGGACACCGCCCTTTCACGGCGGTAACAAGGGTTCGAACCCCTTATGGGACGCCACTCCGGTTGCAGGTATTGATAAGCGGGAATAGCTCAGTGGTAGAGCATCGCCTTGCCAAGGCGAGGGTCGAGAGTTCGAATCTCTTTTCCCGCTCCAATCAAATAGATGTTGATACGTCCCATTCGTCTAGTGGTCCAGGACACCGCCCTTTCACGGCGGTAACAAGGGTTCGAACCCCTTATGGGACGCCATCTAGAAAGCGTTTACGTTGCGGGAATAGCTCAGTGGTAGAGCATCGCCTTGCCAAGGCGAGGGTCGAGAGTTCGAATCTCTTTTCCCGCTCCATGTAAACCTCCTCCTGTTAGCCATCCTCCCTTGTTTATCCCCTAACTAAAGCGTTTCTATCTACCATCTTTGCGACGGCGTTTTGCTGTGCGTGTGATTTATGCACAGGTGGTTGATAGCTACCTACGCCCAGACGGTATGTCTGAGCGTAAGCGGTGATGCCTAGCTGAGCGTGAAGTGGTTGACGATGCCGTTGAGTGACTGGGAGCGCTGTTTCAGATCATGAGCGGAATGGGCCGTCTGCTGAACCATGGACGCATTGTCCTGAGTGGACTGATCCAGCTGGGCGATGGCCACGTTGACCTGCTCGATGCCTTGGGTCTGCTCATGGGTGGCCGCGGTGATGCCCGCAAACAGGTCGTTGATACGCTGAATCTGTTGGTCGATATGCTGCATGCGTTCCTTGGCCGTCGTGACCAGCGAGGCGCCGTTGTCCACTTGGGCATTGGAGGCGTTGATCAGCGTCTTGATTTCCTGGGCTGCACTTGCCGAGCGGTTGGCAAGCTGACGTACTTCCCCCGCCACCACGGCAAAGCCTCGGCCGTGCTCGCCGGCCCGTGCCGCTTCCACGGACGCGTTAAGCGCCAGAATGTTGGTCTGGAACGCGATGCTGTCGATCAACGTGACGATTTCAGAAATCTTGCTCGCCTCGCGGGTAATTTCCTGCATGGAGATCACGGCTTCGCTGATCGCTTGCTGGCCAATCTGAGAGGTTTCGCCTGCGTTGTGCACCAGCTCCTTGGCGTGCTCGACGTTCTCGGCATTCTGGCGAACGGTGGCGGTAACTTCTTCCATGCTGGCCGAGGTTTGTTGAAGGGCGGCGGCTTGCTGCTCGGTGCGGGAGGAGAGCTCCTGATTGCCTGCCGCAATGCCGGCAGAGTTATGATCCACTGCCGCGCTGGTCGTGTGAATTTCCTGCATGGCGGCGTGCAGCTTGTCGCGCATCTGCTGGATATCGTAAAGCAGGCTGTGGGTATCGCGGGCGTTCAGGGCGACCTGGGCGGTCAGATCGCCCTGAGCGATGCGCGCCACAACGCCTGCCGCATAATCCGGCTCGCCCCCCAGGCGGCGCAGGATCAGCGAGATCATGCCCCAGAACGCCAGCGTTACCAGTACCCCGGCCACCAGGCCTATCAGAATGGTCTTGGCCAGCTGGGTCATGATCGTCCGGTTGATGTCACCCATGAAGACGCCGCTGGATACGTATACATCCCAGGGGGCGTAAGCCTCGGTGTAGGTATGAACCTGAGGCGTGGCATCGTCACCACGGGGGAAGTTGGAGTAGTAGTCGGTAAAGCCGCTGCCCGAGCTGCGCGCGCTGTCCAGAATCGCTTGGAAGATCAGTGTGCCTTGTGGGTCGGTCACCTGAGAAAGATCCTGGCCAGGCGGGCGTTTGGGGTGGGCCAGCATGGTCAGATCGCCAGTGAACGCGAACAGGTAGTTGTCGCTTTTACCAAAGCGCATGTCACGAATGGCCTCAAAGGCCAGCGTCTTGGCTTCTTCCAGCGATATTTCATTTTGGCTTGCCCGCTCGTCGAAGTGGGCGATGGTCGATACCGCGATATTCACCGCCGTGACCATGCGCTGCTCGCGCTCTTCGTTGAGCAATGCTCGGCTCTGCAGGACGTTTACCGTCATCATGATGATGAGGATCAACCATAGAACCACCACGCCGATCCATCGTTGACGGCGCAGTGAGAGAGCGGCCAGGCCGCGTCTGGCGCTGGATGGTGGGCGTTCGGTAGTGGGCTGGGCGGCAAATGCAATAAGGGGTTGGGCAATCATGGTACTCATTATGTGTTTTTCTCGTTTTAAGTTGTGTATTCCCTTGCCTACTAAGCGATTTTTTATAGCGCAGCGGCATGTGCGTAATACTAAAGTATTAGTTGATCATACGCTCACACAATTTTCTTGTTTAATAAAAATTAGCGCTAAAAAAGTTAGCGCTTTAAGGAAATCGTCGTTCGCCACCTTGGGCTGATGGCTTGAAAAGGCGTCTCTACGCCCCGATATCGTTGCCTCTCATGTATTTTTTGTACCCCTATTTTGCTGACAGGACATCTTTATGGCCGAACCGGCATTGTCTATCCGTGGCCTTACCAAGGTGTACGGCAACGGTTTTCACGCTCTCAAGGGCATCAATCTCGATGTCCAGCAGGGCGATTTCTTTGCTCTGCTGGGTCCCAACGGGGCGGGTAAATCCACCACTCTGGGCGTTGTGTGCTCGTTGGTGCAGAAGTCTGAAGGTGAGGTGTCCATCTTTGGTATCGACATCGACCGTGACTTCGCCAAGGCCAAGTACCAGCTCGGCGTAGTGCCACAGGAGTTCAACTTCAACCAGTTCGAGAAAGTGCTGGATATCGTGATGGCGCAGGCGGGTTATTACGGCATGACCCGACGCGAGGCGCTGCCTCGGGCACAGCAGCTGCTGACGGATCTGGGCCTCTGGGACAAGCGTAACGGTAACGCGCGGATGCTCTCCGGTGGCATGAAACGGCGCTTGATGATTGCCCGTGCCTTGATGCACAGGCCCCGGCTCTTGATTCTCGACGAGCCGACTGCTGGCGTGGATATCGAACTTCGTCGCAGCATGTGGGAGTACATGCGCCGTATCAATCGCGATGAAGGCACCACCATTATCCTCACCACCCACTATCTGGAAGAGGCGGAGAGCCTTTGTCGCAATATCGCCATCATCAATAATGGCGAAATCGTGCGCGACACCAGCATTCGTGAGCTGCTGGCCGAACTCGATACCGAAACGTTTTTACTCGACCTTGCCGCGCCGGTTGAACGCGTTCCCGAAGTGGAGGGGTTCGAATTCCAGCAGATAGAGCCTTCTCAGCTTTCCGTGGCCATTCACCGCGGCCAGGAGCTCAATGCGGTATTCAACGGGCTCAGCGCCCAGGGCATCAGCGTGGTCTCGATGCGCAATCGCGCCAACCGGCTGGAAGAGATGTTTGTCTCCATGGTGGAAGGCGGTCAGCAATCGATCGATGAACAACGCGCCAAGGAGGCCCGCGCATGAATGCCACGCAAACCCTGATTGCGCTATGGACTCTGGTGGTCAAGGAGATCAAGCGCTTTACGCGTATCTGGCCGCAGACGCTGTTGCCGCCTTCCATCACCATGGCCATGTACTTCATCATCTTTGGCAATCTGATCGGCTCGCGCATCGGCGCTATGGACGGCTTCAACTACATGGACTTCATTGTTCCGGGGTTGATCATGATGTCGGTAATTACCAACAGCTATTCGAACGTGGCTTCAAGCTTCTTTTCCAACAAGTTTCAGCGTTCGATCGAGGAGATGATGGTGTCGCCCATGCCCAACTGGGTGATTCTCTCCGGCTTTGTTCTAGGGGGAATGGCCCGCGGGCTGGGCGTGGGGTTGATCGTGACGGTCGTCTCACTCTTTTTCACCCGGTTGACCGTCGAGCATCCGCTGCTGACCGTGCTGGTGGTGGTACTGACCTCGGCGCTGTTCTCCATTGGCGGGTTCATCAATGCGCTGCTGGCGAACAAGTTCGACGATATCTCGATCGTGCCGACCTTTATCCTCACGCCGCTGACCTACCTGGGCGGGGTGTTCTATTCCATCTCGATGCTGCCCGACATCTGGCAGAACATCTCCATGCTGAACCCGATTCTCTATATGGTGAACGTCTTCCGCTATGGCTTTCTGGGCGTGTCGGATATTCCCGTGGGGTGGGCATTGGCCGCCATCTTTGCATTTATCATCGTGCTGTTCGCCGCCGCTCTCATCATGCTGGAGCGTGGCCGCGGTATTCGCAGCTAATTCAAGGAATCTTTCATGGCATATCGGCCAGATACCCTGGAAAACGCGCCCCTGGGGCGCGATTCTGCCTATCCCGAGCGCTACGACGCCGGGCTGCTCTTTGCTATCCCGCGCGCCGCCAACCGGGCGCCCCTGGGCATCGATGAGACCGCGCTACCATTCATCGGCGAAGACGAGTGGCACGCCTTTGAAGTCTCCTGGCTCAACGCCCGTGGCAAGCCCGTGGTGGCAGTGGCCCGCTTCAAGCTACCGGCCAGTTCGCCCAACCTGATCGAGTCCAAGTCCTGGAAGCTCTATCTCAACAGCTTCAATCAGACGCGCTTTGAAAACCGTGCTGCGATGATCGACGTGCTGGAAAAGGACCTGGCGGCGGTGGCCAAGGCACCGGTAGGTGTCGAGCTTTTCGATGTGGACGACTGCGCGCTCACTCCCACACGCCTGCCCGGTGAGTGCCTGGATGATCTGGATATCACCGTCGATGATTATATCCCCAGCGCCGAGCACTTGAAGGCGGATGGCGAGATCATCGAGGAGACACTCTACTCGCATCTGCTCAAATCCAACTGTCCGGTGACCGGCCAGCCGGACTGGGGCAGCGTCATGATTCGCTACAAGGGCCCCAGAATCGATCGGGAAGGGCTCTTGCGCTACCTGATCGGTTTTCGCCAGCATCAGGATTTCCACGAGCACTGTGTCGAGCACATCTTCACCGATCTGATGGCGCACGCCGAGCCCACCGAGCTTCTGGTGCTGGCCCGCTACGTGCGCCGCGGTGGGCTGGATATCAGCCCCTGGCGGGCAACGCCGGGAATGGAGGCTCCGGGCTCACTGCGTCTGGCAAGACAGTGAAACATTGCGCTAAAGTGAAGCGCTAAGCCCACCAGGCCACCCAAGGATGTAAGTATGGACGCACTCACGCTTCTTCACGAGCGAAGCTCTATGGGTAAGCTTGTCGAACCCGCGCCAAGCCCCGAGCAGCTTGAAGCCCTCTACCAGGCTGCTCTTCGCGCGCCGGACCATAAAGAGCTTCGCCCCTGGCGATTCATCGAGTTCAGCGGAGAGGGGCGCGTGCGCCTGGGTGAGCTGTTTGCCGAGGCGGATTTCCAGGAAGACCCCAGCGCCACGGACGATACCCTGAACGCCGCACGCCAGAAACCGCTGCGCGCCCCGCTGGTGATTGCCGTCATTGCCAGGGTCACGCCGGATATCCCCAAGGTGCCCAAGATGGAGCAGGTGATTTCTGCAGGCTGCGCCGCCCACGGCATCTTGCTGGCAGCCCATGCGCTGGGGTTGGGAGCGATGTGGCGAAGCGGCAAGTACGCCTTCGACCCGGTCGTGCGCAAGGGACTAAGCCTTGAGGAGGACGACGAGGTCGTGGCGTTCATCTATCTGGGCACTCTGGGCGGTCGCCATAAACCCCTGGCCCGGCACAGTACCGAGACCTTCGTCGAGCACTGGAGCTGACCCTGGAGGAGGGCGCATGACGAGTACTCGCACGGCGGGTATTGCTTATCCACGCCTGCCGCTGCCTGCCCAGGACAAGGAGGACCTTCCCGCTTTCCAGCGCTGGTTGACCCAGGCGATCCCCATGGTCGAAGCCCTCGGTCTTGAACAGATGCATCAAAGCAACGGCCATCTGATCTGGGAGCTTGCGTTAACACCCTCGCTTAACGACAAGGGCACCGGCTTTGGCGGTGCCCTTGCTGCGCAGACCACGCTGCAAGGGTGGTGCTGGGTCACGCTCTGGCTGCGTCAACATGCGCTGGCTCGCGATGTCGTGGTCGCGGAAGCCTCCCAGCGCTTTCTCGCGCCGGTCACCGACGACTATCGCCTGGTGTGCAGGCCCAGCGACCCCCAGGGCCCGGCAGCGCTGCTGGCACGGCTTGAAGCCCGTGGCAAGGGGCGTATTGCGTTGGTGCAGGAGCTTTACTGCCACGATGTGCTTTGCCTTCAAGCCAGCGGCAGCTACGCGGTTTTGGCGTAAATGCGGAAAAGACTTGCCATTTAACGCCTTACCCCATAGAATACGCGCCGTTCTGTCGGGAAAGGCAACGCCTCCCCCGGGAGCGAAAAATGCGGAGGGGTGTCCGAGTGGTCGAAGGAGCACGCCTGGAAAGTGTGTAAGTCGAAAGGCTTCGAGGGTTCGAATCCCTCCCCCTCCGCCACCGAATTGAAAAAAGCCCGCTGAGTGATCAGCGGGCTTTTTTATTGCCTGGTGGTTTACCCCGCGCTTCACGCCGTACTGAGCGGGGCGAAACGGTTGAACGAGCCATTTCGACAAGAAAAGATGAGAGTTTTGGTCTTTTGAAAAGCTGCGCGTGCTACTTTATCACTGCTTGGATAACGAGGCCCTGGCGTGGCGATTCCACTTCCCAAACCATTCTCTTCGATCGACCGCTCCGGCTGGCGCTGGCTTCAGTACCTGGGGGGGGTATTGATGGTTGTCCTGCTGCTGATGCACAAGGCAGGATGGGCCACGTTCCCGGTGCTGGAGCGCCTGGAGTGGCAGGCGTATGACCTCAAGGTGCGCGGTACGCTGAGCGAGCAGCGCGACCCCTCGTTGGCGATTATCGATATAGATGAGCGAAGCCTGTATGAAATTGGCCAATGGCCATGGCCAAGAGCCACCGTCGCTGATCTGATAGAAACGCTATTCACCCGGTATGAGGCGCAGCTGCTCGGGGTTGACGTGGTGTTTGCCGAGCCAGAGCAACCATTCTGGCAGCAGCATTGGGCACGGCTCGCCCAGCAATATCCCCAATTGAACGAGGCGACGCCACCCGTGGACGGTGACCGGCAATTGGCGGGGGCTTTATCGAATCACCCCGTCGTGCTGGGCTACTATTTCCAAGCACACCGTCAGCCTCAAGACCCGCCCTCCATTGGTCAGTTGCCCATGCCTGCCCAATTCGCAGGGCCGGGGTCTCTTCCTTTTCCCGAACCCGAGCGTTACACCGCGAACCTGTCGGTGCTGCAGCAAAGCGCGTGGGGTGCAGGGTTTTTCGATAACCCCCGTGTCGACGAGGACGGTGTTTTCCGCCGTGTTCCCATGCTGCAGCGCTGGGAAGGAGAGCTTTATCCAGGCCTCCCCCTGGCGATGCTTCTATCGCTACTGGGCGAGCCGCCAATCATCCCCGTGATCGGAGAGGGCGGCGGCGTGGCTCAGCTGGAGGCATTCAACGTAGGGGGGTTCGAGATTCCCGTGGATGAGACGGGCGCCGCGCTGGTGCCCTGGTACGGGCCGCGAGGCCACTTCGATTATATTTCCGCGGCGGATGTCCTGGCAGAGCGTATCGAGCCCGACGCGCTGGCGGGAAAAACCCTGATCCTGGGCGCCTCCGCCCCCGGCCTGATGGACTTGAGATCGACACCCGTCGGCGCTGTCTATCCGGGCCCTGAGATCAACCTGAGTCTTCTGGCGGGCATGCTTCATCAGAGTATCCGGGCGCAACCACCCTGGGTGGTGGGCTTTGATCTGGTAAACCTGAGCGTTCTTGGCCTGCTCATGGTGCTGATTTACCCTCGCCTGAATGCGCCGTTATTGCTGCTGGCAAGTGCCGGCCTGCTCGCTATGGTGCTAGCCACCAACCTGTGGGCCTGGTATCAGGGAATGGTGTTGCCCCTTGCAAGCGTACTTGTCTTGCTGGCAGGACAGATGCTTTGGCATCTGACGATGAATTTCCTTCGTGAGACACACCAGAAACGGTGGGTAGCCGAGCGCTTTGGACAGTACATTCCACCGCAATTGGTCGAGGATATGGTCGAAAGCGGCGAAAGCTTTGGCCTGGAAGGGGAAGAGCGTGAGCTGACGGTACTGTTTTCCGACGTGCGGGACTTTACCGCCTTTGCCGAGACCATTCAGCCGTCTGAATTGACGCAAGTGATGAACCGTTTATTGACCCCGCTGACCGGCGCTATCCACCACCATCAAGGCACCATCGACAAGTACATGGGCGATGCCATCATGGCTTTCTGGGGGGCGCCGCTTCGCGACCCGCTACATGCCGACCATGCGATCGAGGCCGCTCTCGCCATGTTGAAGGCGCTGGAAGCTGTCAATGACGAATTTATCGGCGAAGGCAAGCCCGCCCTGGCAATGGGGGTAGGGTTGAGTACCGGGCCCATGAATGTGGGCAATATGGGGTCCAGTTTCCGTATGGCCTATACCGTCATGGGCGATAACGTGAACCTCGGCTCTCGCCTGGAAGGGTTGACCAAGACCTATGGCGTGAGCCTGATCGTCAGCGAGGCCACCGCCGATCAGGCGCCGCAGTGGTGCTACCGGCGCCTGGACAAGGTATGCGTCAAAGGGCGCCTGGCACCTTTGTGGATTCTTGAGCCACTGGGACGACGACAGGCCCTTTCACGCGAGTTGCTCGCTTGGCAGGCTGCTTTCGAAGAAGCATTGGAAAAATACCAGGCGGCGGATTTTGAATCTGCCGCGCGGGCGTTTCGTGCACTGGATCAAGACGATGTGCCAACACGCATGTATCTGGCGCGTATCGAGCATTTCAAGTCCGAGCCGCCATCACCGGGATGGGATGGCGTCTGGACGCATACGGAAAAATAGCGCTTTTATGGTTTCAAGGTTACCGGACCTGGCGAATGAAGATACCGGCACCGCTATAGTCACCGGTCCGGTCGCCCCACGCTTCGATCAGACCCATGACGGCAGCGGCCTCCTCGCCGACATAGAGACCGTTGAACTCCCCTTCTTCAAAGCAGTTGTTTCCGTTGCATAGCTCATGAGTCAGCTCGATCTCATCCAGGGAGAACGAGTCAGACCGGTCACGACCTACCAGCGCGCCGAAATCCTCAAGAAGGATCTCGATCCGCACACCTTCCCTGTTGGAGAGCACAATAGAGCTCTCGGGCAGGATGGGAATGATCTCGCCATCCTCCTCGGGTATCAAGCCGGTACCGTCGACCCAGTTGAACGTCACGCCTGCGTCGAGCTGGTCACGCAGCGCGTTCAAGGCAAGATCGCTGAGTGAATCGCTCAAGGAGTCGGAGATTTCATCGGAAGCCGTAATAAAGACCATGGATTCCTCCAGCACTCCCTCGTCCTCTATCGAAGTGGGTATCTGTGTGCCGCTCTTCCAGTAGCCCCAGACGACTTCGCCCGGGCCGATGGAGTAAGCGCCTTGAACATCTGGGGCAACTTCCAGTTCGTAGAAATCCTCGATATCGGATTCCGCAGCCTCGTTCAATAGCGAATTGTCCCCGGTGGGCTCGGTGGCCAGCCAGTCCCTAAAGGTGGTACCACCACCGCCTGTGTCAGACGGCGGCGGTGTCTCCTGAGTATTGCCCGGATTACCGTAGGCATTACCCTGGTTGCCGTTGCCGTTGCCGTTGCCGTTGCCGTTGCCGTTGCCGTTGCCGTTGCCGTTGCCGTTGCCGTTGCCGTTGCCGTTGCCGTTGCCGTTGCCGTTGCCCCAGTTGCCCCAGTTGCCCCAGCTACCGTTGCCGCCACTTTGGTTGTCGCTGTCCTGGTCCTCGTTACCGCTGTCCGGAGTTTCCTCAGGGGTATCTTGGCCCTCGTCAGGATTACTCGGGGTCTCAGCATTGTCGCCGGCGTTTCCGTCGGCATCGCTTGGGCTACCTGTGTTGCTGTCCAGGCTTTCGTCGGGGATATCCGGGGTCTCATCCGAATTCCCCGGGCTTTCATTGCTGTCGCTCAGGTCTTCGTCAAGGGGTGTTTCATTGGGAGTGTCTTGGGGGGCATCAAAAGGAGGTGGGCTCCCAGCGCCGTCATTCGGGCTTTCATTGCTGTCGCCCGGGCTCTCATCGATCGGGGGCTCGCTGGGAACATCCTGGGGGCCGTTGGAATCGGTTGGGTTATCGGCGCCGTTACCCGGGCTTTCATTGCTGTTGCCCGGGCTCTCATCGATCGGGGGCTCGCTGGGAGCATCCTGGGGGCCGCTGGAATTGGTGGGTGTCTCGGCGCCGACGCTCGGATTACCTGCGTTGCTGTTCTGACTTCCAGCGGGAATGTCTGGGCGCCGGTCGGGATTGCTCGGGTTCCCGGTGCTGTTGTTTGGGCTGCGGTTGGCGTTACCTGGATTACCCGGGTTTCGATTGCTATTGCCCAGATTTTCGTTGGGAGCGTTCTGGCGCTCGCCAGGGCTGGCTGGGGCAGCAGAGCCGTTGCCTGGGCTCCTGTTACCGTTGTTCGGGGTTTCGTTGGGAACATCCCGGCGCCCGCCAAGACTGTCTGGATTCCCGGCGATAACGCCTGGATTGGCGTTGCCCCGGCCTCGGGCTTCTTCATCAGTGTCCTGGCGCCCGTCAAGGCTGCCGAGGCTCCCATTGCTGTTGCCTGGGTTGGTGCTGGCGTTGCCCGAATTCGCGTCAGGAGCACTTTGACGCCCATTGAGGGTATCCGGGTTTCCAACGCTGCTGTCTGTATTCTCATTGCTGGCGGCGCGATTCGCATGTTCCTGGATGCCGCCGTTCTCGGCGAGCGCTTCCGGGACCCTGGTGGCTGGCCGGCGCAGCTGAGATTCGCTGCGAACGTTGCTGGCCGTGCTCTGTATTGACCCGCTATCGGTCAGTGGCGTCAATACAGCACTTTCGAAAAAGGTATCGACAGCGGGCGCACTGTCATTGCTGGGGGGCGTTTCATTGGAAGGGCCGGCTGGCTCATCCCGGGCTTCCGGGGAGCTATCATCGTTTTGTGCAACGCCTGTATTGCTGGAGGAGGCCTCCTCTGTGGAATCTGTACCCTGGGGCATATTCCTGTCGAGCTGTTCAAAGATGCCGATACCGCCGGGAACCAGCTGCGGCGCGGCGTCCAGTGACGGGGTGAAAAAGACCTGGCCTGGACGTATAAGGGTGTCGCCTGCGTTAGTCGACATGGCCAGCATACCGCTTTCCACATAGAAGTAACTGCCTGTGTCGACCCCGGGCAGCGAAGCGCTGCCTCCATCCGGCACGTGTAGAATCTGAAAGCTGGTGCCGCGTATGCCAATGGTAGCGACAGGGGTCTTGTGTATGACGTTTTGAGGAGCGTTCTTGCCAATGGCGCCGGTAATCGAGCGCAGCCCCCCACGAATCAATTCTCCCTGTTGCGTCGAATTGCCAGGCACCTGTTCGTCGAGCACATAGCGTTCCAGAACGTAGGAGCTATCGGGGCGAATCGCCTTGGTGCCACCGTCGCTATAACGCAGCTGGAGTGTGCTGGCTTGCGCTGTATGAAAGGTATCACCGGCGAAGAAATCATCGCCCCGCTCGGCGGGTAACCGCACCCCGTCGCGCTCGATAGTGGCCGTTCCATGTACGAACATTACCCGCCCTGCGGGCGTATCGGCGAAAGTAGGGAAAGGCATCAGCGCTAAACTGCCCAGACCGATCCGTGTAAAGCGAGCCAATGGGCGTTTATGAAAACAGGCCATGTCAATCTCCATTAGAAGAGGTAGCGAAGCGCTAACTGTGCCTGATAGCGGCGCGTGTCAAAGAAGTCGATGGTTGAGCGCCGGTATTCAGCTTCGGAGCTGGCCTCCAGCAACAAGTTGTTGTCGAACTGATGAAGCCAGGCGAGCCGTGCTTGCCATATGCGGTCGCGGCGGGTGGTCGCTGAAAAATCGTTATAAGGCGCGAACCCCTGCTCCTGGTAGGTACGAGTGCGATGGTTGAGGCTGGCGCGAATGAGATGGTGGTCCCCGAGGGGGTAATCGACAAGCGTTCCCAGCAGCAGGGAAATGAGATCGCCACCATCTCGGTGTTCGCTGGCCCACTCACGTTCGAGCTGCGCATTCCAGCGAGCGCGCAAGGCCGTATAGCTGGTTTCCAGCTGTACCCCCAGACTCGCCGCGTCGTAATCATTGTCGGCGGCGTTGAAGCGGTTATGCTGAGCATCGAGCTGCCAGGTGAGGTCGCTGTCCAGCCCGATGGGATGGCTCAGATCCACCCCGCTACCCCAGCGGGTCAGCAAGTGATGCTGGTTATTTCCACTCCAACCCAGCAGGGCGCTACCCTTTAAAGTGACCGTACGCTGTGGCGCCAGATCGCGCTGATAGCCTAGCTGCGCCTGGGCCAGCGTGAGATCGTACTCTTGGGCCGACTCTTTTGTATAACGCTGGGCCTGGCCGGTCGTGCCGATACGCCAGCGAGAGCGCGCGTCGATGGGGACGGTTCCCTGGTAGCTGCCTTGTAGCCGCTGATAGGCGCTGGCGTCACGACTGAAGAGCCGTTCTTCCAGGCTGGCCGACCCGTCCTCGGGCTCCCAGCCGCTCTCGATCAGTCTTTCGGCTTGCCGTCGCAGTTCAGGGTGCAGAGGATCCAGGGCGATTTCATTGGGAAACCGTTGAGGATTACTGTCGTAACCGATCTCCACGCCCAGCAGGCCTCGATGCTTCGGGGCGCTTTGCGCCTGACGTGCTTGGTTGATCGATGCCTGTAGCCGTGTAATGGCGGCTTGCGCATCAGAAGGCGGAGAAAGCGCTTGCAACTGGGCGATGTCACGCTCGGCCGTTACGTACTGACCGAGCTGAACGAGTGCCGCTACGCGCTCCAGCCGGGCGCCGGCGTGGTTGGGCTGGCGCAGGATCGCACGGTCGAGTGCCATCAGGGCGTGGCTCGACTCGCCGGCGCGAAGAGCGGCAACGCCCAGCCAGTAATCGAATTCGGGTATGCCACTGTACTCGAGTTCCACGGCTCGTAGTTGCTCGTAGGCTGACTGGGGAGCCTGCTGTGACAACAGGATTTTTGCGCTCGCCAGTTCGGTCTGACTAGCCTTCACGGGAGAGGCGAACCCCAGATAGATCACGGCACCTGCCAGCAATGGCAGCGCTGTCGAGAGGCTGAACGGTTTCATGCAGGGAGCGTCCAGTTCAGCGTAGGGGGCAGATGGTGGCCGAGCTCCGCCGTGATTTTCTCTCGCAGCTTGGGTTTCAGGTGGGTAATGCAGAGCGTCTCGGGGAGCGTGTCCAGCGCGTTTAGAAGAGTGGTGAGTCGGCGGGGGGTGAGGTGATACCCGGCATTGGCCAGTTCGTCCAGGTCATTGCTCAAGGCGCATTCGATGACCAGACGCTTCAGCGGCCCCAGGCGGTTAAGTGAAGCGATGGTATCGTCGCTTAGCCCGGTATCGCCGCAGATCGCCATTTGATGATGGCCGTCACTGATACAGTAACCGCAGGTCGGCACCCCATGGAACAGCGGAAAAGGCGTCACTTCGAAGGTATTGTCCGCTTCGTGGGGCAAGGTGAATGGCTGCCACAAGGTAACAGGAACGAAATCGAGAACCGGCGCTTCACACGAAGGCAGCTGGGTAAAATCAGGCCAGATCTGCTCGTTGAATATGTGCCGCTTGAGAATCTGTAATACCTCCGGCAGGGCATAGACCCTCAATGTGCGTGCCTGGTCGGTCAGCGCCTTGAACTGCATATCGACCAAAAGGGGGAGGCTGGCGATATGGTCGAGGTGAGCGTGAGTCAGCAGGACGCTGTTGAGCGACATCAGTTCGGGGGGGCTGAGTCTCTGGGTGCCCGTGCCTGCATCAATGAGTGTATGGGGAGGTAAATGGAAAGCGCTGGTGCCCTGTATCGACTCCAATCCACCACTGGCACCGAGTGTCTTTATCTGCATGAAATTCGGGTTCTTCTTTTAATGTTCGTTTTGTTGATCGATTGGCGCGAAGGCTTGCAACCCAGGCAGAGCGGCAATATCGATTTCGTCTATCTGGTAGGCCTGCAAATGCTCCTGTGCATAATCCAGGTACACTCCTTCCTCGACAAACACCGCGAATAGTTCAGCATCGAGATGTTGATCCTGCACCATATGCCCCATGATGGTCAGGGTTTCAGACAGTTTCAGCGGTGCCTTGTAAGGCCGGTCGGGAGCGGTAAGTGCTTCGAAAACATCGGCGATTCCCAGTATTCTCGCCGGCAGGGAAAGCTGTTCACGGGTCAGTCCTTTTGGATAACCGGTCCCGTCCATCCGCTCGTGATGGCCACCCGCGTACTCGGGAACGCGTTGCAGATGTTTTGGAAAAGGCAGCTCGTTGAGCATATCGAGCGTGGCGTTGACGTGTCCTTCTATGACCTTGCGTTCTTCTTGGTTGAGAGTACCGCTGCGAATACAAAGGTTATTCAGCTCGTCGTCAGTCAATAGCGGCTGTGGCTGGCCATCGCTGTCTTCCCATGTTTGCCGTGCAATTGCCTGAAGCTTGGCAATGTCCGCATCTGTCATACGTGCCCCATCCTTGTTCGAGCGGCGTATCAGAGCCAGGTCGTCCTGCAGCGCTGAGCGCTCGTCGGCAAAGGCGGCGCACTGTGCTTGTGTTAAGGTCCTGCCATTGCGGTAAGCCTCGAATTCGGCACGCAGCTGGGCTGTATGGGTAGCTTGCAGTCTGGCTGCAAAGCGCGCCTCGATCGTGGGAAGCCGGTCAAAGAGCCCTTCAAGCTTTGTCGACTTTTCCATGACGTGGTGGGGGATGACGATTTTCCCGCAATCGTGCAGCCAGGCGGCGGTCTTGATTTCGTACCGATCCTCATCTGTCAGGATGAAACTTTCGAGCTCGGGACGTTGCGAACGATGTGCCGCCTCTGCAAGCAGCAAGGTGGCATCGGGCATTCGGCGGCAGTGGGCGCCGGTATGAGCGGACTTGGCATCGATGGCGGTGGCGATCATGCGAACGAAGCTATCGAAGAGCGCCTGCATTTCATCGACCAGGCGCTGATTGGTAATAGCGACCGCGGCCTGGGAAGCAAGGGACTCTGCAATATGCTGATCAGCCAGGCTAAAGGTACCGTTCAGGCCATGCTCAGTACGTTTGTTCAAAAGCTGCAAGACCGCAACGGTATCGCCCTGATGGTTATGCATTGGTACGGTGAGAAACGCACGTGAGCGATATCCCGTAGCCTGATCGATTTTACTGGTCCCGGAGAAATCGAAGCCTGTTGCCGTATAAGCATCCTCGATATTCACCGTACAGTCGTTCAGGACGGTGTAAGCCACCACTAGCTGCTGGTTGGGGGAGCCATCGGCCTTGTAAAGGTCGATCGTGGGAAACTGCTTGCCTACAGGGGTGTGAAGCCCCCCCAGATGAATATTCAGGGTATCGTTTTGAACGATTGCAAAAGAGAGCTGCTGTTTTGACTCATCGACTGTATAGAGCGTGCCCGCATCTGCCGAGGTCAGTTTTCGTGCGCTGGTAAGAAGATTTTCAAGCAAGGCGCCCAGATTACGTTCGCTCGAAAGGGCGATCCCGATCTCATTGAGCTGACGGATACGGGTCATGTCGTTTTTTTGAGGTGCGTGGCTCATGGCGGCTCAAATATTAATTTACTCATTATATGACCGGTTTATCTGATTAATAAAGTACTACTTGTAAAGTTGAAACTATTGGGTGGTTGTGAAATTTTTTGTAATTTAGTATTGCTGCCTGCCGTTTATAATTTATTGATTTTTGTTAATAAAGCGGTATCACACCTGGCATTATTGCTTGATCTCCGACCGACCAGGCTTTTGATAGCTTGTTGACGTTTTCCAGATAACTTTATCCAGATAACTTTTTTCAGATATTTCTTCTCGATGACTTTCCTTGGGCACTTTTCACCAGCGCTAGGCAGATAGCTCGGGTCATGACTCTTTCCCGCCTGCAGAAGATAAGCGTTGATCCAAGGCTGTCTGACGGGCATGAATAAGATTCTTTGCTATGCTTGGGGGTGTCTGTAATACGGCGCCTATAAGGTGGCGTGTTCAGGCAACAGGAAGCACATGCCCTGATAGCGATAGGGCTAATCCATGGATGAAAGAGGTACCAATGGCCAATTTTCAGCGTATCAACATGAGTCTGGATCATTACACCTGGAGCGATATTGCTGCCAATGACCCCCGCGTCAGCCAAGAGCCCGAAGAAGCCACCTCATTTGACCCCAAAGAGGGTGAGGAAGTGCTGTATATGCTGAACACCGTACTGTCAGCCTCGGCGCCCATCACTGCGCTTCACAAGGGCGAGGCGCTCGTTCATGAAAAGCTGCCGGCGGATGCGCGGGATCAACTGACCGTCAAGAAGTGGTTGGACGAGCACCTTTAAAGGCGTCTGTTCAACGGCCTGCCGAAAAAAAACCGCCATCTTCACGATGGCGGTTTTTTAGTTCAATGATGGAGATTACCTTACATCGTTACCCAGTGCCGCCAAGCGTTCGGAACTCAAGGCGATGTCATCGTTTTTATTGACGCCGATACCTTGGTCGATAATGCCCTGGGCGATACTCTTGGCATCATCCAGCGAGTGCATGACGTAGGTGCCGCACTGATACTCATTGAGTTCAGGGATCTCGTCCATGCGGTTGAGCTTGAGCACATCGTGCATGGCGGCAAGCCAGGCCTCGCTTACCTTCTCTTCCGAGGGGCTGCCCAGCAGGCTCATGTAAAAGCCGGTACGACAACCCATGGGAGAGATGTCGATAATCTCGACGCTGTCGCTGTTCAGGTGGTTACGCATGAACCCGGCAAACAGGTGTTCCAGCGTGTGAATGCCTTTTTCGCCCATCATCTCTTCATTGGGCTTGTTGAAGCGCAGATCGAACACGGTAATGGTATCGCCGGAGGGGGAGTTCATGGTCTTGGCGACCCGAACCGCCGGCGCATTCATGATGGTGTGATCCACGGTGAAACTATCCAGTAAAGGCATGGTGGCTCCTTGTTCAGTCGTTGAAGGGCGGTTAAGCCGCTGCGCGTGTTGTCGCACCAATCGCGAACAGATGTAGAACGTCTCTCGCGTGAGGCGACCTGAAGCGGTGGCGGGGGCCTCTGCAAGAGGCCGCATCTACAAGAAACAGTGTCTACAAAAGACCGTGTCTAGAAGGGGAGCACACCGCTAAAGCCGATACCCAACACGGCAATGAGGACAATGATGACAACGATTACGGTAGTAGATGGCATCTTCTTTCCCTGATATGTAAGTTAAGTGCCTTTCAGGATAGTGCAAAGCGCTGGATTGCGCACGGCTTCAAAGCGCTGGTGCTAAAGACAAAAAAGCCCGGAGACGGTAGCCTCCAGGCTTTTATGGGCAGCTGAAATAGATCAGCGAATATCTAGATGGTCATGCAATCTAGCCGCACTGGCAATTGTGGCCACAGCCGCTTGTACCATCGGTATGGCCGACGGCGCAGGACTGGGAACAGAAAAGCTGGCCGTTTTTCTCGATTGCTTGAGCACCTACCGCGCAATCACACTTGGGGCATGCACACTGTTGATCAGACATGACGTACCTCCTTGATGGACATTCAAAGCGTAGTACCCAGATGAGGTGTTATGTAATTGCTTTTTGATGCGGGCTCAAAAAGAAGACACGTCATGAAGCAAGTCTACCGACGGTACGGCATACGACAGATACGAAAAAGCACCCTTTGCAAGGGTGCTTTTTCGTTGCCTCTCAATTACCTTCCCTGTGTTTTACCTGCTCGTCCTGAGCTTCTCATTTCCTTGAGACTTGAACGCTCCATCCTGAGCTTGCTTCGTCCTTGAAACCTAAGTACTCATCCTGAGTACGTTCTTTCCTTGTATAGTATCGTTCATCCTGAACGAGCCATCCTTTGCGAAGCGGTTTCCTTGCCGCGAACACTACAGACTATAGAACATAGTTAAGGGGTGTACAAGATAAAATTGTATTTTTATTGTACCTGACTAGTACCAAAGTGATTCTGGTAGAGGAATTTAAAGCGCTGTCCAAGCTTGAGAGCGGTTTCATCCCTCCGCGTTGTTCAAAAATGAATAGAATTCGAGGTTGTTTAACCTGAGATAGATAACTCGACCGCTATAGGCTTCATTGTGTGCGCACAGCTTAAGGACAAGCCGAGAGGAGACGCGAGCAGGAGGCTCGTAGCACAAGGAGGCATGAACAGGATGTTCATGAAGCAGGATTAGGGAGGATGCGATAAAACCCCAACCTCAATGGTTGGGGTTTTTTTGTGGGCGTTGAACCACCTTTTCCAGCCTGCCGACGTTATTGAACAACGGCGACAGGGTCCTCGTCATTCAGGATTGAGGGGCATTGAGAGGATTCGCCAATTCGGGGGCTGACAAAGCGAAATTATTCAGTCCGTCATATGCATGACACATTAGGCGCGCATGGTGGCTTTAACACCGGGATGGTGTCAGGAAAAGCAGGCAGGGAGCTTGCTGAACCAGGGAGGCGCGACAGGCGTTGCGAAAGCCTTCAGGGAGGATATGCTCGTACTGGACCCGGCCCAAAGGCCGGGTCTTTTTTTGGGTGTTACAAAACCGAAGGCAGCAGTAGCGGTACAACGAAGTAGACAAACACCGTAATGACCAAGGCGCTCACGATGTTCATGGCAAAGCCCGCCTTGGCCATCTGCTTGATCGTGATGCGTCCGCTTGAAAACACCGCCGCGTTGGGCGGGGTCGAGATCGGCATCATGAAGGCACAGGTCGTGGCCAGCGCCACGGCAATCATCAGCCCCAGCGGGTTGCCGGTCGTGATGGCCGCCGCCAGCCCTGCGGTAATGGGAATCGCCATGTTCGCCGTCGCGGTGTTCGAGATGATTTCGGTCAAAAAGAGCATCAACAGGACCATGAAGAGCAGCAGCCAGAAGTAGCTGACGCCATCCAGCAACTGTAGCTGTTGGCTGATCCAGCCGGTCAGGTCGCTGGCGCTGAACGCCGCCGCCAGCGACATGCCTCCACCCCACAAAATGAAAAGCCCCCAGGGGAGATTTTTCATGTCCTCCCAAATCAGCAGGCTGCGCTTTTCGCTGTGGGCGGGAATGATGAACAGGGAAATCGCGGCGATGATCGCGATGAGCGTATCGTTGAGCGGTAGATCGAAAAAGGGCGCCAGCCAGCCGCGCAGTGCCCAGGCAAGGGCGGTCAACACGAACACCCCCAGCACGCGTTTTTCATCCCGGGTGATCGGGCCAAGCGCCTCGAGCTCCTTGGCGACGAAGTTCACCTCCAAACGCGTGTTGGGCACCTTCGAGTACACCCGTGTCAGGTAGACGTACAAGAAGGCCAGCAGCAACAGCGTGAGCGGTAGCGCAAAAATCATCCACTGCAAGAAGCTGATTTCGACATCGAAGAACTGCGGGATCATCGCCACGACGATGGCGTTGGGCACCGAGCCGATGATCGTCGCCAGCCCGCCGATCGAGGCGGCGTAAGCCACCGTGAGCAGTAACGTACGGGCAAAGGCGTCGCGCTGGTTCTTTTCGAACTGATCGCGCTCGTCAAGCTCCCCCAGCAGGGCCACGGCGATGGGCAGCATCATCAACGCCGTGGCGGCGTTGGAGATCCACATGGAGAGAAACGCCGAGGCGATCAACACGCCCAGCACGATACTGCGCAGGCTATTGCCGATACGGTTCACGATGGAAAGCGCGATGCGCCGGTGCAGGTTCCAGCGCTCGATGGCGATCGCCAGAATAAAGCCGCCCATGTACATGTAGATGACCGGGTTGGCGTAGCCCACCACCGCCTCGTCCATCGCCATTACGCCGGTCAGCGGTAGCAACACCATGGGCAAAAAGGAGGTCACCGGAATCGGCACCGGCTCCGTTACCCACCAGACGGCCATCCAGACCGTCAGCCCCAGCACGATGCGTGGCATGGGATCGATCAGCGTGGCGGGCATTGCAAACTGTAATAACGCAAACAGCAGCGGCCCCGCCAGCAGCGGCACCCAGCGGCGCCACTCTTGGGTTAACGCACTCATACCTGGCTCCAATCAATATCAAGTGGCTCAAACGGTGGTGTTTTTCACGCGTGAATCCTACCACCTTGGTCTATTGAACGTTGGTGGCAGGGGTAAGACTTTGGTCGCAATCAGGGGCAGCCCAGTGTCAGGCACACGGTGCTATCCGCGCCTTTGGTGCGAGCAGGAAAAAAAAGTCGAGTATCCAGCGGATAGGCGCTGAGAGTGAATAAACCAGATCAACAACGCGCATAAGGAAGGGGAAAATAAAAACCCCGGCCAGTGGCCGGGGCGGGAGAGCTACTTCTTCGCGTCGCTCTTTTCGTCGTTCTCGTCGTCTTTCTTGGGTTTGTCACTGCCCTGGTGGCCAAGGGTGTCGGCCTGATCCAGCCGGGGGTGGTTGTCGTAAAACAGCCGCTCGATATCGTCGACGTTGTCCAGCAACTTGATGGCTTCGGCCAGCACGTGAATCGCGGCGAGCACATCCTGGGTGTTGCCGGTTTCCGAGATGGTGTGCATGTTGCGCGTGGGAAAGCCGATCGAGGTCGCGGCGCTATCGATCGACGCCAGCACGCCTGCCATGCCATCGGTGCCGGTATCCACACCCACCATATCGCGCTGCATGGGAATGTCGTGCTGGCGCGCGGTTTCGGCGATGATCCGATTGAGCTGTTCGCTGGCTACCGAGCCCACGGACATGGTGAAGCCCTTACCCATTTCGAGGGCCTGCATGCGCTTGTCGCCAATGCCCGGGGCGGCCACGTAGTCGTGGTTCACGTCGATGCCGATCAACGCATCGGGCTTGAGATCACCCGCCAGCACGCGGCTACCAAAGCGGCCGATCTCTTCGTAGCTTGCGATGGCAAACATCACGCGCACGTTGTTCGTGCCACCGGCTTCGGCCACGAGTTTGGCCACTTCCGCCGTGACGAAGCAGCCCAGGCCGTTATCCAGGTAGGCACCGTAGAAGGTGTCCGGGCTAAAGCCTTTCTTGATCGGACGGTTGAAGATGATCGAATCCCCCGGGCGCACGCCCAGATTCAGCACCTGCTGCTTCTTGTTCTCGCCGTGGATCTGCAAATCCAGGTAGATCTGCTCTTTCTTGATGCCTTTTTCGCCGCTGCGAACGCCGGGGTCAGAAAAGTGAATGGCGCCCAGCGCCTCGACGGTGCCACCTTCCAAACGGCGATAGCTGCCCGGGGCCTCCGGGTCTTCGCTGAACAGAATCACTTCGTGGCCGATCAGCACGGTGGGCAAAAAGGAGTCGGTATTGATCCAGATCTTGCCGTCTTCGCCGATCGAGCGCACCTGCATGCGGATTTTATCGGCGTGGCCTACCAGCATCACCTTGAACATGTCGTCGCGGCCCGGGTGCGTATCCAGTACCACGCCGGCGTTACCCCGGTACTGGTGGAGTTTCCAGTCCGTGGGAGCAAAGCTCTCGAAGTAGGGTTTCAATACGCCATAGGTCATGGCGCCTTCCAGACCGACCGGGCTGGGGGCCGAGATAATGTCGCGCATCACATCGAACTGCGCGTCGGGCATCGGTTGCGTCCAGGGTTTGGCGCTATCGCTCATGTAATACTCTCCATCTTGTCGTTACCAGGCTAGTTAGTCTGGCACATTCTGTTGAAAACGTAAGCTGGTCGCGTTTAGGCGAGCTCGTTATCGCTGTGAATCATTTCATAAAGCGTTCGAGCTGCGCTAGAAAGCGGATGGCGCCGGCTCAGTACGATACCCAGTTCACGCGGTGTCTCGGGATTGTAAAGAGGGCGGTAATCGATGCCTTCCACGGCTATTTGGCGAAAGCTCAAGGCGGGCAGCACGCTAATGCCTAGCCCCGCGGCGACCATCCTGCCCACGGTGGCAATCTGGCTGGCATCGCAGAGGATATCGAGTTTTACCCCGACCTTTTCCATCGTGCGATCGATATCCTGGCGCGAACTCGAGAGGCGATTGATGCCAATGAAAGGATAGCTGCCCAACTGCGTCCAATCGATACGCGCCTGATCTGACAGAGGGTGGCCGACAGGAAAGACCGCCACGTAGCGGTCCACCAGAATGGGCTCGAACGTCAGTTCATCCGAGTCCTGAGGTTCTACGGAAAGGCCGAAGTCAGCGCGACCTTCACGAACCATCTGGTTGATTTGGTCCGCCAGTACATCATGCAGGCTCAGGTTGATGCGTGGGTAGCTTTCGTGAAAACGTTTGACGACTTTGGGAAAGAGCCCTGCGGCAAGCGTAGGAAGTGCCGCGACCGTCACTTTGCCGCGCTGCTTTGAAAAGTGCTCGTTCAAGTCCTCGAAAGCTTCGTTCCAATCCCCGAGAAGGCGTATGGCAATCGGCAGAAAGGCCTCGCCCTCCGGCGTCAGCGCCAGCTGGCGACTGGTACGCGCAAAAAGTGCCCCGCCGACGTTCTCCTCGAGTTTACGCAGCGCGATGGAAATCGCGGGTTGGGAAAGATGCACGCGCTCGCTGGCCTCGGCAAAGCTGCGCGATTGGGCCACCGCCACGAACACCTGCAGTTGTTTGATGCTGGTAGTCATTTAGAAATTAAAACACAGATCGAATGCCGTTCATTGTATTAAAGAGAGCTAAAGGGGGAGGGGCTCGGGACTTTTGCATACCCTCGAGGCCTATACTTTAGTTTATGTAAATTATCTTTAATGCTCTTTTGAGACGGCCGTTGGCGCCAATAATCCTTCACACATAACGGGTTATAAAGTCTTTCCATGACGTTTTAAATAATTAAACCAAAGATAAAAACGATTTAATATACAAAATCATGTCGGCCTTCCATCGTTAAGCATCGCTTTAAAAAAGCGTTGTTATGTAAGGACTTATACCTTCGTCTGATAACAAGAAAGGCTCATTCATCCGGGCCTGGGAGCTGACATGAAAACGCTACTGACCGCCGTTATCGCAGGCACCGCTTTGCTCGCGGCCGCCACCAGCCACGCCAATGAACGCCTCTTGATAGGCTCGACCTCCAGTTCGTCCAGCCACTACAGCTATTTCGTCGCCGTCAACCAGATCATCAACAACCAGATCGACGGCATCAGCTCCTCGGTGGCGGAAACCGGCGCCGCGGTGGATAACCTTCGCCGCCTGGGGCGTAACCAGATCGATATGGGGCTGGTGACCACCAATATTGGCTATCAGGCCTACGCCGGCGAGCAGGATTTCGAAGGTCGCCCCGTCGATAACCGCTTGCTGTGGGTGTACACCGTATCGCCGCAAAACGCGGTCATGCGCGAAGATGCCGGCGTCACGTCATTTGGTGAGCTGGACGGCGTTCGCTTCAACCCGGGGATTACCGGCTCCGCCACCGAAAAGACCACCGAGGCCGTCATGGAAACGTTGGGCATCTCGCCGGACTACGTGCGGGGCTCGACCACCGACATCGTCGATGCCATGAAAGATGGTCGCGTGATGGGCTCGGTCAAATCCGGCGTGGGCGACCGTCTGGATGGCTCGACCATGGATATCGCGACCTTTACGCCGATCAGCGTGCTCTCCCTCGATGACGAGCAGGCGCAAACGCTGCGCGATGAAATGCCGGACATCGCCATCGTCGACGTGCCCGAAGGCGCCGCTGAGGGTATCCCCGGCTACACCACCTGGGCGTTCGGCGTAGCCGTACACGCGCATCCCGATATGGACGAAGAGACCGCTTATCAGATCGTGAAGGCGGTAATGGAGAACCCGGAACCCCAGGTCAACGCGTTCGCCGCCATGCGCGATGCGGACATTGCGCAAATGACCCTGGAAGTCGGCACGGTTCCGCTTCACGCGGGGGCGGCGCGCTATTTCGAAGAACAGGGATTTGATATTCCCGATGCCTTGCAGCCCGTGCAGTAACGGCTAACCGGGGAGGATGTTCATGCGCGATGCTCTTGTTAAAGGATTGGCCCTCTCGCTTGGGGGCTTGATCCTCTTTACCTCCGCCACCGGGCCCTTCGAGAGCCTGGTTCAACGCAGTATCTTTCTCGCGCTGGTCATCCTGCTGGGGCTTGCCGTCTACCCCTTGGGCGATGGCAAGCGCTGGCGCCCGGCGGGGCTTATGATCGATGCGCTACTTGCCATTGGCGTGGTGCTGGCCTGCGGCTACGTGGCGCTCAATCACGAACAGATACTCGTCGAGCTGCCCTGGGCCTCGCCGCGCGACATGGCGCTGACCGGGGTGCTGCTCATCGCCATTCTGGAGCTTTCGCGCCGGGCGATCGGCTGGATATTTCCCCTGCTGGTACTCGCCGGGCTCGCCTACGCCTGGTTCGGCGCCTATATTCCGGGGCCGCTGGGTCATCGCGGTTTCGATCTTTACTACATGACCGAGACGATCTACCTGGGCGATCTGGGCGTGTGGGGCATGCTGGTGGGCGTGGCCGCCACGACCATTGCCGCGTTCGTCCTCTTTGGCTGTTTGCTGCTGCATACCGGCGGCGGCAATACCTTCATGGATCTGGCGCTGCGTATCAGCGGGCGCTCGCCGGGCGGGGCCGCCAAGGTGGCGACCGTCGCCTCGGGGCTTTTTGGCATGGTGAGCGGCAGCGCCGTGGCCAATGTGGCCACTACGGGTAACTTCACCATCCCGATGATGAAACGCCTCGATTATCCGCGCCCCTTCGCCGCGGGCGTGGAGGCGGTGGCCTCCACCGGTGGGCAGATTGCCCCGCCCATTCTGGGCGCGGCGGCGTTCATCATGTCCGAGATCATCGGCGAGAGTTATCTGCGCATTGCGTTGGCGGCGTTATTGCCGGCGGTGCTTTTCTACCTGGGTGTGTTCTTGACGATTCATCTGGTGGCCAAGCGCCGCGAGCTGAAAGTGGTGCCGGCAGACGAGCTGCCGCCCTGGTCCGACGTACTGCGTATGGAGCGCATCATTCCCATCCTGGCGGCGCTGGGCGGGCTCTTTTACGGGGTGCTGAGCGGGCGCTCCATTCAGATGTCGGCGTTCTACGGCATCCTGATGACGGTGCTGACCTTCGTGCCTTTTGCCTTGATTGCCCGGATGCCGCTCAAAGAGATCGCCGGCAAGCTGCTGGGCGGGCTGGTCGATGCGGGCAAGGGCATGGTGATCATCGGCGTACTGCTTGCCGGCGCGCAGATTCTGGTCGCCATGATCGGCATGACCGGTATCGGCGTCACGCTTGCCAGCTTGATCGTCAACGTGGGCGGCGAGTCGCTCTTTCTCGTGGCGCTGATCGTGGGCGGGGTGTGCTTGATTCTGGGAATGGGTATTCCCACCACCGCCGCCTACGTACTGGTGGCCTCGGTGCTGGCGCCTGCCTTGACCACCATCGGCGTCGAGCCGCTCATCGCGCATCTGTTCGTTTTCTACTTCGCCACGCTTTCGGTCATTACGCCGCCGGTGTGTATCGCGGTGTTCGTCGCCTCGGGCATCGCCGGGACCAACTGGCTGCCCGCGGCGGTCGAAGCGGTACGCCTGGCCGCTGCGATCTACGTCATTCCCTTTTTGCTGCTGATCTACCCGGCGCTGGCGGGGTTTGGCTCGGCCTGGGATATCGTTTTGGCGAGCTCTCAGGGCGTGGTCTTCGTGGTGGCCTTTGCCGCGCTCATGTCCCGCGTGGCGATGACCGGCCACCGCGTGGTGGATGCGCTGGCGCTTGCACTGGTGATCGGCCTTGCGCTGATACCCGGGTGGCTGACCACGCTCAGTGCGCTGGTGATCATCGTGGCGCTGTTCCTGCGTCGGCGCCGGTTGCTGGCGTCCGACACTGCATCTGCGGCGCCAACACCGCCGGCCTCGACCGTTTAAGGAGCACATCATGAGTTTTCTACTGGGAAGTGGCGCAGGGTTCTCGGGTGATCGTACCGATGCCGCCGAAGCGGTGGTGGCGGAGCTGATCAAGCGCCAACAGCCGGCGGCGCTGGCCTTTGAAACCCTGGGCGAGCGCACGCTGGCGGCGGCGCACCGGGCCATGCGTGAAGACCCGGCCCAGGGGTTCGAGCCTTTGATCGAGGAGTTCTTGCCACCGGTTCTACGTGACTGCGCCGAGCACGGTATCAAGATACTGGGCAACTTCGGTGCGGCGAACCCCAAAGGGGCGTGCGAGCTGGTCCGCCGCCTGGCAGTGGAGGCGGGCTGTCCGGACATCGCGATTGCCCAGGTGCACGGCGACGACATTCGCGATCGGCTGCACGCGCTTGACCTGACTCAGTGGGAGGCCGAACGCCAAACGCTGCCCGAACAGAGCGCGCTCATTTCCGCGAACGTCTACCTGGGCGCCAGGGCGTTGGTGGAGGCGCTGTCGCTGGAGGCGGACATCGTCGTGACCGGGCGGGTTGCGGACCCGGCGCTTTTCCTGGCACCGCTAATGCACCATTTCAAATGGCGCTGGGACGATTGGGACCGGCTGGCCTGCGGCATGATGGCTGGCCACTTGGCCGAGTGCGGCGCCCAGGTCAGCGGCGGCTACTTTGCCGACCCAGGCGTCAAGGAGGTGCCCGGCCTTGCCACGGTGGGTTATCCCATCATCGAGGTGGAAGAGGATGGCCACCTGCTGATCACCAAGCCCGAGGGCAGCGGCGGCTGCGTCACCGAGCAGACCGTCAAGGAGCAGCTGCTTTACGAAGTCCACGACCCGGCGAATTACTTGACCCCGGATGTGGCGGTCGATCTTTCCAACGCCACGGTTCGCCAAGTCGGCCCGGATCGGGTGGCGGTCAGCGGCATTCGCGGCAAGCCCGCCCCGGAGCGCTTGAAAACCACCGTGTGCTACGAAGGCGGCTGGCAGGGCGAAGCCGAGATCTCCTACGCCGGGCCCAATGCGCTGGGCAGGGCCCAGCTGGCCGCCCAAACCCTGCGCGAGCGTCTGGCGTTTCGCGCGCCGGCGGAGCTTCGTACCCGCTTCGACATCATCGGCCTTACGAGCGTGTTCGACAGCGACGACGGCGCCTTGCAGCGGCTGGCGGCCCCTGCCTCTTCAAGTGGCGACTACCGCCTTCGCTTGGCCGCGGAGCACGCCGAACGGCGCTGGGTGGCCCGCGCCACCCAGGAGCTTCTGGCGCTTTATTGCGCCGGCCCGGCGGGAGGCGGCGGCGTCCGACGCCAGTTCCAGCGCCGTGTATTCACCGCCTCTTATCTGGTCAAACGTAGCGATATCCACGACTACGCCGAGCTGTTTCAATCTCACCATCAAGAAGGTGTCGCCCATGCTGCAAGCTGACCAGACGCGCCAGGCGCAACGCCTCGACACCGTGCCCCTTCACCAACTGGCGCACGCCCGGGCCGGGGACAAGGGCGACCGGCTCAACATCGCACTTTTTGCCTACCAGCCGGCGGATTATGAGCTTTTGGTCGAGGCGCTAACCGAGGCGCGGGTGCTCGCGCTCTTTGCCCATCGCGGTGCCAGCCGCGTGCGGCGCTACTTGTTGCCGAACCTGGCGGGCATGAATTTCGTCATCGACGATGTGCTCCAGGGCGGCGTCAATGGAGCCTTGAACCTGGATGGTCACGGTAAGACGCTCTCTTACCTGCTTTTAGGGCTCGAAATTCGTCGCTGACCCTACGACGTGGGTAGACATGACGGCGAGAGGAAAACGCCTTATCCTGCATTAGTGATTTAACAATAATGCATATAAGTCGAAGGAGCAGCTCTTGACCGCATTAATACCCATTCAGCGCTATCAAGTGCTACTGGCCGGCATTTTTAGCCAGCTTCTTTGCGTGGGGGTGGCGCGCTTTGCCTATACGCCGCTTTTGCCGGTGATGCAGGGTGAGGGGCTTTTGAACGACGCCGAAGGCGGCTGGCTGGCCGCCTTCAACTATGCAGGCTACATGCTGGGCGCGGTGCTGGCGGCCTCGACAGGCAGCCTTCGCGTGAAGGATACGCTTTATCGTGTGGGGCTGTTGCTCGCGGTAGCGACCACGGCGGGTATGGCATTCACCGAAAATGTCTGGCTATGGGCGGGGTTTCGCTTCGTGGCGGGGCTTTCCAGCAGTGCATCGATGCTCTTGGCCTCGGGGTTGATTCTTCACTGGCTGCTCGAGCATCGCCACCGGGGGGAACTAGGCATCCATTTCGCTGGGCTCGGACTTGGTATCGTGCTGGCGGCGGTAGCGGTGGAATGTTTGTTGGCGCTCTCGTTCGATTGGCGCGACCAGTGGGTTTGGTTGACCGCCCTGGGGGCGGCGCTGGTCGTTCCGGCCTGGCGGTGGTTGCCGCCGCCCGCTAAGGCGCGCCCCGGTAAACCCCGCAACACCTCAACGTCGAAGCCCGCCAGCGTTACCTTCATGCGCTTGATGTTGCCGGCCTACTTTTGCGCCGGGTACGGCTACGTGGTCAACGCGACCTTTATCGTCACTATCGTGGAGCGCGAGCCCATGCTTGCCGGAACGGGCAACTGGGCGTTTGCCCTGGTGGGCCTGGCGGCCGCGCTGACGGTGGTGGTGTGGGATTTCATCGCTCGGCGTATGGGCTATCTTGGCGCGCTCGGCCTTGCCATGGGCATTCAGGTCGTGGGTATTGTGCTGCCGCTGCTGAGCGCGAGTCTGACCGCGCTGCTTTTAAGTGCCGTGCTTTATGGCGGTACGTTTCTAGGCTGTGTATGTCTGGTGCTGACCATGGCGGGCAGGCTCTATCCGGATAACCCGGCGCGGTTGATGGGACAGATGACGCTGGCCTACGGTACGGCACAGATTATCGCGCCCGCCTTGACCGGCACACTGGCCGAAGCGACCGGCGACTACCGCCTGGGGCTCTGGCTTGCCGGCGCTCTGGTGGCACTGGGAGCACTGTTGCTGCTTTTACTCAAGCGAGTGGATCAAACCGCCCAACGCCTGGATGAACAGGCGAGGGCGTCATAGCGCTGGCAGGCGGTCATTCGCTCTGCTCGTCGATAACCTTCTGGGTCAACGGCGTCTGACAGCGAGCAAACACCTCTTGCAGGAACTTCTTGCGCGAACCGCGATAACCACCGCTCAACAGCACCGCCCGGGTCAGGCTCTCCAAAAGCAGTGTTCGCTTCTCGTCTGAAAGTGCGGCGTACTCGCGCAGGGCGCCTGGCCAATCGACGTCCAGGGTGTCGGGCTTGTCGGGCAGCGTGGCCAGCAGGCGCGACAGTATCAGTACCAGGTTGGGGTGAGGGTGCTGGTTGCGCATGATCATCTCCCCCACGCCCTGGGCCAGCAGTCTGCGTGTTTGCTCGGGGGCATCCGCCAGACGCTGCATCAACTGGTCGACATGGCGAGGCCCACAGGCCAGAAGACAGGCTTCACGCGTGACGCGAGCCGCAATCCAGGCGTTCCACACGGCGTACAGCGGCGCCATCAGCATGGGAAGCAACCCGCGCAGCGTCAGGCGCCCCAGCAGGCGGCGCATGACCATGCGCAGCAAGAAGCTGCTCATGCTCACCTTGAGTCGGTAAAGCATGGCGCGCAAGGTCAGCTTCCAGCCGTGCAGGTAGGCGTGAGGGTCGACGCCGTAGATCGGGCTGCCCGGGCTTGGGTACTCGAGTGCAATGCGCGCTACGCCCTGCAGGGTAAGCTCGATGGTGGGCGATTGGGGCTGCTCGTCGCGGTAGTTCAGACCGGCGAAGTACGCCACGCGAGCCACCCCGCGCAGGGCATTCCAGTACAAAAAGCCGATCTCCAAAAGCGTGATGAAACCGGCGAACACCATGTAGCCTGCCCAATAGGGCAACTGTTCGCGAAACGACAAGGACTCCCAGTCGGCGACCAGCATCTGGCGCATCCACCACTCGGAGCCGCCGATGAGTGTACCCGAGACAAGACCCGCCATGGCTGCCCAGAAGATCACCCAGCGCCGGCTTTTTCTGAGGGCGACCATGTCGGGTTCGGCCAATGCTTTATGGCGAACCAGGCGACGGCCGATATGGCGGCTCGCCCAGCGCTGAGCCATGCCTGGAGAGGGGGCGAATTCTTTGTCGGGTCGGGTAAGCGGCATAGTAACCAAATGGACTTCGTATTTACCCTATAGGGTAACGGCTACTTTCGCGTAGTACACGTTTTGATTGCACCGGGATGCGTGCCCGCCTGCATCAATTCATCCCAGCGGGTGGTGAAGCGGTTGGAGCGGTGGGCGCAGCGTAGATGCCAGGCGGCGTTCTCGGCGGCGACGCCAAAGCGGATCTTGCCCTGGCCCATGCGCTCGTTGATCGCGTCGATAGTGGCCATCAGCGCCGGATGATGCTGGTGGCGCGGTGGCTGGTGCAAAAGCGATAGCTGGTACTGCTCGGCGTCGACCAGATCCAGCAGCATCACCCCCGCCTTCATGAAACGGTGCCCCGGGCGATAGATCTGCTCGAGCCCTTCGCGCACGGCGGCCAGCACCACCCGGGTATCGTCGCTTGGCGAAGCCAATGGAATCATCGCGTGGGGAAAATACTGGGGCTGATCCTGGCGATGCCGGTTGGTGCTGAGAAAGATCATCACCGCCCGCGCCAGGCTTCGCTGTTCGCGCAGTTTTTCCGCACTTCGCTGAGCATGGCGGCTCAGGGCGCTGTGAAGGTCCGCCTTGATACCGGTCGGTGTACCGAACGAACGCGAGGTCATGATGCGCTGACGTGGTTCGTCCAGCGCGTTCATTTCAAGACACGGCGTGCCGCGAAGCTCCAGCGCGGTACGCGCCAGCACGACGGAAAAGCGTCGGCGAAGATCGTGGTGGTCGCATTCGCGAAGATCCCAGGCGGTACGGATCTGGTTGACCGCCAGGCGTTCGGCCAGACGCCGACCAATGCCCCATACCTCGCTCACCGGGGTCTGTTTCAAGAGCGTGGCGGTTTCCAGGGCCTTGGCGTGCAGCAGGCACACCCCCTGGTAGTGAGCGCGCTTTTTGGCGTAGTGGTTGGCAAGCTTGGCCAGCGTATGAGTGGACGCAAGCCCCACACACACCGGCAGGCCCAGATGCCGGCGAATACGCCGGCGAAGCGCCTCGCCCATGGCCTGGCACCGGGTCGGGTTCAGCCCATCCAGGTAGATGAACATCTCATCGATCGAGTAGGGCGCGACTTCGGGGCAGGCGTCTCTCAAAAGCTGACAAAGCCTGCCCGACATGTCGCCGTAAAGCTCGTAGTTGGAAGATTTAAGGTAAATGCGGCCCTGGCGACGCAGCCCTTCAAGCTTGAAGGCGGGAAGGCCCATGGCGATATCCATGGCTTTCATCTCTTCCGAGCGCGCGATGATGCAGCCGTCGTTGTTGGACATCACGCCCACCGGCTTGCCGACAAGTTCCGGTTGAAAGATGCGCTCGCAGCTGACGTAGAAGTTGTTGGCGTCGACCAGGCCGATCACGAGACGTACTCGTGTATCACGGCGCGCACCACGCCCCAGAGCTGACAGTCGGTATCGGCAAGCGGCAGCGGCGGGTAGAGCGGGTGGGCGGAACACAGATGGGCCGCGCCGCGATAAAGCGCGTAGCGCTTGATCAGCACTTCATCATCGAACAGAGCCACCAGGATATGCCCCAGGCGTGGCTGGATGCTGCGATCCACGACCAGAAGATCGCCATCGAAAATGCCCCAGCCCTCCATGCTGTCGCCGGTTGCGCTCAAATAGAACGTCTGCGTCGGGTTCTTGATCAGCCGCGTGTTCAGATCCAGCGTGCGCTGCTCGTAATCCTGGGCGGGGGAAGGAAAGCCACTGAACCCTGCGCGAGCGCGCAGGGCGGGAAACGCCAGCGGTTGAAAACTCAACGGCCGGGCCGTCGCAACGTGGGTGGGTGGAGACGACATGCTGACGTCCTCGAGAATCAAAAGGTGTATTTATATACAGTATTTGATCTCGAGTCGAAAAATGCAAGCACCCGACGCCGGGTCTGTTCAACGGGCGAGCCAAAGCCCTACCACAACGGCGCTGATCACGGTGATGAAGAAAACGGTATTGCGAACGCGGGTATCACGGCGAGGTTTCATGGCGGCACTCATCAAGGGTAGCGTTAAAAGCGGCACGGGTTTTGCGACTGGCATGGTAACGTTTACGCTATAAAGCGTCATTAGAACAAACGGTCACGAACATCATGAGACAAACCCGATGAATGACTCCGCCCATGCGGCCAGGCCGCTTTCGCTGGCAGACGGGCGTCTGGCGGCGCTTGCCTGGGGCCGGGAGGAGGCACCTGCCTGGCTTGCCCTGCACGGCTGGCTGGATAACGCCGCCAGCTTCACGCGCCTGGCCCCGCTGCTGGTTCGCGCCTTGAATATTCGTATCGTCGCGATCGATTTTCGCGGTCACGGGCACTCCGGGCACGGGCCCGCCGGAGCGGACCATGCCCCCTGGGGCCATGCGCTGTGGGACTATGCCCTTTGGGACTATGCCCACGATGTACTCGATGCTCTGGATACTCTCGGCATCGAGCGCGCCACGCTGTTGGCTCACTCCATGGGGGCTGCAGTGAGTTGTGTGCTGGCCGCTGCACTGCCCGAGCGGGTGGAAAAGCTTCTGCTGATCGACGGGCTGGGGGCATTGAACACCGAGGCCCAGGAAAGTGTCGCCCAGCTTCGCAAGGGGCTTCTGGCCTGTCGGCGTCCGCCATCGCGACCGCCGCGCTACGCGGATATCGAAAGCGCGGTGGCCGCTCGGGTCGCCGGGGGCGTGACGCCGGTCAACCGCTTGACCATTTACCCGGTCGTCGAGCGCAACACTCAAGCCACCGCCGATGGGCATATCGCAATGCGCACCGACAGCCGCCTGCTCAAGCCCTCGCTTGTGCGTTTCACCCCGCAGCAGGTACTGGCGCTACTGGCCGGGATTCAGGCGCCAGTTTTACTGGTGGAAGGTGACAAAGGCATTTTGGGCAAGCGCCGGTGGTCGGAAGACGCTCGTCAAGCGGTCGCGAATCTGACCCGCCACGTATTGGCGGGCGGCCACCATCTGCACCTGGAGCCCGAGGCCGTCGAAGAGGTGGCACGCGTGATTGGCGAGTATTGCCTGAGTGAAACGATAAACGAGCAGGAAGCGGTGGATGAATAAGTCGACCCATATGGCGTTGGGCCAGACCCATCCTGTCGGCGCCGGCAGCAATAACAAGGTAGCGTTGGTACTGGGCAGTGGCGGGGCGCGGGGATACGCCCACATCGGTGTGATCGAGGCGCTCGAAGCGCGGGGGTTCGAGATCATCTCGGTCGCGGGTTGCTCCATGGGCGCCTTGATCGCCGGTATCTATGCATCAGGAAAACTGCCTGAATATCGCGAGTGGGTGTGCAACCTGGATTACCTGGACGTTTTAAAGCTGGTTGACGTGACCTGGAGTCCCATGGGGGCGATGCGCGCCAACAAGGTCATGAACAAGCTCAAGGCACTGGTGGGCGATACGTTGATCGAGGACCTGCCCATTCCCGTTACCACCGTAGCCACGGACCTTGTGCGCCAACGCGAAGTCTGGTTTCAACGCGGGCCGCTGTTGCGCGCGATCCGTGCCTCCATCGCGGTGCCCGGGGTGATCACGCCGGTTCACCTGGGTGAACAGGTGCTGGTGGACGGCGGGCTCTTGAACCCGCTGCCGATGATGCCGATTCTCTCCGCCCACGAGGCCGATCTGGTCGTGGCGGTGAACGTGACCGCTCACAGCCCCCAGCCAATCAGTCTCGAAGAACTGCTGCCCCGGGAGGAGGGCGTGGACGAGCGCACCCGCCAGGAACGTGATCGGGACGAAAACCTGGGCGGCTGGGTGAACGACATTCGCAGCGTCACCCGACGGCTATGGGACGGCTTCGGCCCGCAAGACGACGAGTCGCTGGACGAGGAGAGCGTAGATGCCCGACGCCAGCGAGAGTGGGGCAAGCTCGACATGATTCTGGAGTCCTTCGATATTACCCAGGCGGCGCTCGCCAAGTACAAGATCGCCGGGTATCCGCCGGATGTGCTGATCGAAATTCCCAAGACGGTGTGCAGCACCTATGAGTTTCACCGCGCCAAGGATCTGATTCGCCTGGGCCGGCACCTGGGGGACGAAGCGCTCGAGCGGCGAATGCCCGGCATCGCCTCCGATGCCACCGAGTAATGGTCGCCACCAGGTGATCGACCGCCGTATGATGCCGCTTGATGGCGTCCTGCAAGGCGGTGTCTTGAAGGGAGATGTCTTAGTGGCCGCGTTTGCGCAGCAGTACGTACACCGCCCCGGTACCGCCGTCGATGTCGATTGCCGAGCAAAAGGCCAGTACCCCCGGCCACTCGCGCAGCCAGGTATTGGTATGGCTCTTCAGTACGGGGAAATCCGCCGTGGCGCCCCAGGATTTACCGTGTACTACCAGCACGCAGTGAAGCCCCTGGGCGGCGGCGTCGCGAAGAAAGCTTTCAAGCTCCAGGCGAGCCTCTTCCAGGGTGTAACCGTGAAGATCCAGCCCCTCCTGCCAGGCGGTTTGCCCGCGCTTTAGCTGGCTGAAGGTACGATAAGGCAGATCGGGAATGCAGAATTCCAGATATTCGGAAGGGCGTACCGCTTCCACTCGGCCATCGGAGGTGCGGCCGGTGGTGGTCTGGGCGCTGCTTTTCACCGCCGCCTGGCGCCGCGCTGCCTGGGCGTCGCTTTCGCGTCTGGGTTTGCCCGGGTCAGCCTGGCTGCTTGTGATACGCCGTACCCCCGCCTCTTGAAGCGCTTGGCGAAAGGCGCTGATGTCTTCATCATTGGGCGAGTGGCGGCGTCGCGACATGGTAGGCTCACAGGAAAGCGTAGTGAAAACTGATGGCAAAGCGCACAGTATAGCGGGCTTGGCGTGGCTGTGAACCGGGCGACGCCGAAGGTACAATTATTTAACGACTTTCATTTTACGACGTCCATGAAACTTAACGACGATGGCTGCCTGCCACGCAGGCTGTTGCCGTTCACCCAGGAGCCCTTGTGACCACGCATCTTAATGCCGAGACCTCTCACTCAACGCTTTCCCTGCCGGAATCAGCCTTGGCAAGCGACTTGATCACACTGCGTGATTATCTGCGCTGGGCGACCAGCGAGTTCTATCTCGCCGGGCTTTACTACGGACACGGTACCGAGGCTCCCTGGGACGAAGCGGTCGCGCTGTGCCTTGGGGCGCTGCACCTGCCCTGGAACGTCGACCCCGGCGTGCAGGAGGCGCGGC
Organism: Vreelandella xerophytica; assembly: GCF_968048975.1. The sequence goes on from NZ_OZ309106.1 coordinate 1,117,323, forward strand.
TTTTGCCCGTTGAGCGCCAGCGCATCATCGGGCTTGTCCGCAAGCGCGTGGAGACCCGGGCGCCATTACCGTATTTGCTGGGCGAGGCGTTTTTTGCCGGTTTCCCCTTCGACGTGGACGAGCGCGTACTGATTCCCCGCTCGCCCATTGCCGAACTGATCAGTGACGGCTTCGGCGCCTGGTTTGGCCAAGAGCCGCCGGCGCATGTTCTGGATCTGTGCACGGGGTCGGGCTGTATCGGCATCGCCACGGCACTCACGCTGCCCACCTGTCATGTGACGCTTGCCGATATCAGCCAGGACGCCCTGGCGGTGGCGCGGCAGAACATCACCCGCCACGATGTGGGTGATCGGGTGCGCGCCGTGGAATCCGACGTGTTCGAGGCGCTTGAAGGCCAGCGCTTTGATCTGATCGTTTCCAACCCCCCTTACGTGGATGCCCGGGACCTGGCCACGATGCCGGCGGAATTTCGTCACGAACCCGCCCTGGCACTGGGTGCCGGCGCGGATGGGCTGGATATCGTGCGGCGCATTCTGCGCCAGGCACGCCATCACTTGACCGATGAGGGCTGGCTGATCGTCGAGGTCGGCAACTCTGATCGCCATGTCGAAGCGGCTTTTCCCGAAGTCGGCTTCATGTGGCTTGAATTCGAGCACGGCGGGCAGGGCGTCTTTGCCATCAGCGCCGCTGAACTCGACGCCCACGCGGCGTCTTTTGCGTAAGGAAATAACGAACATGGCCGGCAATACGTTTGGCAAACTCTTTAGTGTCACCACTTTCGGTGAAAGCCATGGCCCGGCCTTGGGGGCCGTCGTGGATGGCTGCCCGCCGGGGATAGAAATCAGTGAGCAGGACCTTCAAGTCGAGCTCGACCGTCGCCGCCCGGGGAGTTCTCGTCACACCACCCAGCGCAAGGAACCCGACGAGGTGAAAATCCTCTCCGGGGTGTTTGAGGGGAAGACCACCGGCACCTCGATCGGTCTTCTGATCGAGAATACCGACCAGCGCTCGAAGGACTACTCCAGGATCAAGGATCAGTTTCGTCCCGCCCACGCCGACTATACCTATCACCACAAGTACGGCCATCGCGATTATCGCGGAGGGGGGCGCTCCAGTGCCCGGGAAACCGCGATGCGCGTGGCCGCCGGCGCCATTGCCAAGAAGGCCCTGGCCGCCCGGGGCATTGTAGTGCGCGGGTACATGAGTCAGCTCGGCCCCATCAAGATCGATTTCAAGACCTGGGACGCCGTGCAACACAATGCCTTTTTCTGCCCGGACCCCGAACGGGTGGCCGAGCTTGAAACCTACATGGACCAGCTGCGCCGCGATCAAGACTCGATCGGGGCGGAAATCACCGTAGTGGCCGAAGGCGTGCCGGTGGGGCTGGGCGAGCCGGTCTTCGACCGCCTCGACGCCGAGCTTGCTCATGGGTTGATGAGCATCAACGCGGTGAAGGGCATCGAGATCGGCGCCGGTTTTCAAAGCGTTACCCAGCGTGGCAGCGAGCACCGCGACGAGCTGACCCCGGAGGGGTTCTTGACCAACCAGGCGGGAGGAATCCTGGGCGGTATCTCGAGCGGTCAACCTATCGTGGCAAGGCTGGCGCTCAAGCCGACGTCCAGTATTACCACGCCGGGACGCTCCATTGACGTGCACGGCGAGCCGGTCGAGGTGATTACCAAGGGGCGCCACGACCCCTGCGTGGGTATACGAGCCACCCCCATCGCCGAGGCCATGATGGCGATCACGTTGCTGGATCACTTTTTAAGGCATCGCGGGCAGAACAGCGAGGTCAACGTTGCCACACCGCGGTTGAATCAGCGCTGAGTCCATCGAGTGATGCGCTGCTACACTCTAAAGCGAGCCACAAGAGCACAGGGAGTCGCCCATGAAGATCAACGTTGAGTTTGACCTCACCCCGGAGGAGTTTCGTCAGTCCCTCGGCCTGCCCGATGTCGAAGCTTTCCAGCAGCATCTGCTCGACAGCATCCAGCGACAGATGGAGTCCGGCGTGGAGGGCTACGACCCGATGAGCCTCATGCGTCCTTTCTTGCAGCAGCCGATGATGCAGCAAGGGCTTTCCCAGGGGCTTGCTCACTTTGGTACCTACCAGCAGATGATGCTGGATATGCTCAAGCAAGCGGGAAGCGCCGGTACGAAGACCTCGAGCGAGCCAACGAAAGAAGAGCCGACGCCCACATCCGAGGCGGGAAAGCCTCGCGCAAGTGCCTCATCGCGCTCGCGCGGCCAATAAGCGAGCGGATGCTGCTGAATTGCTAAACCCTCGACCAGCCACTACGCTCTTTTATAGCGCCGAGTGGCTGTGGCAGTTTGAAAATAGAGCGTCAGCCGCTGGTTCACGCGGTGCTTCAGTGCGTTGGCCGGTGTATCACGTTCACCCGGTGAACCGGATACGCCTGTAACAAGTGGCGTGCTGGGTGGTCAGCATGGATATGAATGCCTTTCCTCACGCACGGTGGCCAGCGATACCAGGACGTGGTCATACAGCGTTCTGGCCTCATAGCCTTAAAAGGAGTAAGGACCATGCAGGACAAAATGTTCGACGCCTTCAACAGCCAGACCCGCCAGATGTTCGAGCCCATGCGAAAGATGAACTCGCTGATGCTCGACAACATGGAAAAGCTGACGCACTACCAGCTGGAAGCGATGCAGCGCTACACCCAGATGGGGACCGAACGCATGCGCCAGGCCGCCGACGTCAGCGACGCGGAAAGCTTTCGCGACTTCGGCGCTCAGCAGGCCGAGATGATGAAGGATCTTTCTCAGCAGATGCAGGAAGACGCTCGCACCATGAGCGAAATGAGTCTGCAGTTCAAATCGGAAATGGAGAAGCTTGTCAGCGACGCCGGCCGACAGATGGGAGAGCAGGCAAGCAATACCGGCCAGCAGATGCGTGAGCAGGCGAATACCGCCGGCCAGCAGATGCGTGAACAGGCTAATGCTGCCGGCCAGCAGATGAACGAACAGGCGAATGCTGCTGCCAAGGGTGACCCCGGAGCCGCCACCAGCCAGTCGACCCGTAAAAAATGATCAGTACCTATCGCGGCGCCATCAGGCGCCGTATTTTTTGGTACAGGACAAGAAGTGTCCAGGCGAAAACGCGAAGGGGGTTGTATGCAGTCAGCGTGGAACAAGCCGCCTGAAGGCCTGACGCCGGAAGAGCTCACTGCTTGGAAAACGGTGATGGAAGGGGTTGGCGAGCAGTACCAGAGGCTGATGGAAGATCTGTTGGCCAGAATGGTACCCAGTGAAGCCGCTGATACCATCTATGGCGATATGCGCCAGAGTTTCGAGGCGGCCGCCCAGGCGCTGATGAGTAATCCGGCTCTTTTATGGCAAACCCAGACCCGGCTGATGCAGGATCAGTGGCTCTTGTGGCAGCAGGGCATGCGCCGTCTTTCGGGCGAAGAAGTATCTCCTTTGATCAAGCCCGCCCAGAATGATCGCCGCTTCAAGGACGAGGCCTGGACGAGCGAGCCCTTTTATCATTCCCTGATGCAGCAGTATCTGCTCTTTTCCCAGACGGTGGATGAGCTGATCGAGAGCCTGAGTGGGCTGGATGGTACGAGTCAGCGCAACCTGACGTTCTATGCCCGTCAGCTGGTCAGTGCCATGTCGCCCTCCAACTTTGTCTCGACCAACCCCGAGGTTGTCCGGCGTACGATGGAAACCAAAGGGCAGAACCTGCTCGATGGCTTGACGCGCCTGCGTGAAGACCTGGCCAATTCGGCCGAGGGAATCAACGTGCGCATGACCGACCGTCAAGCGTTCGGCATCGGTGAGAACATTGCCGTCACCCCAGGGGCCGTGGTGTTTGAAAACGAGCTGATTCAGCTTATTCAGTATACGCCCACGACGGAAAAGACCTTCAAGACGCCGCTTCTGATCCTGCCACCCTGGATCAACAAGTACTACATACTGGATCTGCGCGAGGACAACTCGCTGGTGAAGTGGCTGGTCGACCAGGGGCATAGCGTCTTTCTGATTTCCTGGCGCAACCCCGGACCTGAGCAGCGCGATGTGACCTGGGCCGACTACATGCAGATGGGGCCCATCAGTGCCATGGAGGCGATCGAAAAAGCCTGCGGCGAAAAGTCGGTCAATCTGATGAGCTACTGTGTGGGCGGCACGCTCGCCGCCTCTACCGTGGCGTATCTGAACCGTGCCCGTCAGGGGCGCAAGATCAACTCCGTCACCTATATGGCCACGCTTCAGGATTTTCGCGACCCGGGGGATATCGGTGTCTTTCTGAGCGAGTCGGTGGTGCAGGGCCTGGAGCGGTCCATGCAGCTGAAAGGCTACCTGGACGGGCGTTCCATGGCCTATACCTTCAACCTGCTGCGCGAGAATGATCTGTTCTGGTCGTTTTTCATCAACAACTACCTCAAGGGGAATGTGCCCGCTGCCTTCGATCTTCTCTACTGGAATACCGACGGCACCAACCTGCCCGCCGCCACTCACGGCTGGTATCTGCGTCATATGTATCTGGAAAATCGCCTGGTCGAGCCCGGCGGTATCGAGCTTGATGGGGTGAAGATCGACCTTGGCCAAGTGGCGGTGCCCAGCTACTTCATCTCTACCAGGGAAGATCATATCGCCAAGTGGAACAGTACCTACTATGGTGCGCTGCTGCCCAAGGGGCCGGTCACCTTCGTGCTGGGCGGCTCCGGGCATATCGCGGGTATCGTGAATCCGCCGCATAAAAACAAGTACGGCTACTGGACCAATGACGCCTTGCCCGCCACGCCAGAGGCGTGGCTCGATGCAGCGCAGTATCACGAGGGTTCCTGGTGGCCCCATTGGCAGGCATGGATGACGCAAAATGGCTATGTCGACCCACAGAAAATGGTCGCCGCTCGCCCGCCGGGCAGCGGTAAGCTCAGCGTGATCGAAAGCGCCCCCGGACGCTATGTGCGCCAGACCATTCCCGAGGTGCTGGGCGAAACCCTCATCGATGACTGAAGGGACGTCAGGCCGTCTTCAAAAGCCCGGTTTGCCGGGCTTTTGCGTGTACGCGTCACTCAGGCAAATTGTCGCATCGGGATGGCAGTACGTCGAAAGAGCGCTAAGGTAGCATCATTTAATTGGTGGTGACCCGGCGCCGCTAATGCGGGTTCAGGTTTCACCTCGGAGATAACATCATGCAGCATGTACTGAAAAAAGCGCGGCGCACTCTGACGCCCGCCCTGTTGGGAGCCGTGGTGTTCATGGGCGCGCTCAGCGCTCAGGCAAGCGACATCAACGTATCCAATGCGCGCCTGAGCCTGGTACCAGGCAATACGCCGGGCGCGGGTTACTTCGATATCGCCAATGAGTCCGAGACCGCCATCACGCTACTCGGTGCCGACAGCGATGCCTTCGAAGCGGTCGAAATGCACGAAAGCACCGAGCACGAGGGTATGGCCCATATGCATGCCATCGCGGGCGTCGAGATTGCGGCAGGTGAAAGCTTCAGCTTCGTTCCTCGTGGTCACCACCTGATGTTCATGGGGCGCGTCGACGCACTGGAAGAGGGCGATGAAATCGAGGTAACCCTCGAGTTTGAAAGCGAGCGCGTGCCGGTTGTTTTCGAGGTGGTATCGCCCGCCTCACTTTGAGGTTCGCCCTGAATGCCCGGTCTTGAAGACGTAGCGTAGAGAGCATCGAGTATGCATAAAGTGTTATGGCCGCTGCTGGCAGCGGCTTTAATGGTGGGCTGTAGTGACGAAAGCTTTCGCACCACCGATATCGACGAGATCATGCCGCCGCTCGAGTTCGAGTTGACCAACGAAGAGGGGCAGGTGGCAAGTGCTGAGGATTACCGGGGCAAGACCACGCTCGTCTACTTTGGTTATACCCAGTGCCCTGACGTCTGCCCGCTCACGCTGGCGCGCTTTGCTTCGCTATTCAATCAACTCGATGAACAGGAGCGCGAGGACGTTCAGATGCTCCTGATCTCGGTGGATCCGGACCGCGATACGCCCGAGGTGCTCAAGCGCTATACCGATGCCTTCGGGCCCGAGTTCACCGGTTTGACCGGCGATAAAGAGAAGATCGATGCGCTGACCAACCGCTACCGTATCGCCTACAGCTTCGAGGAGCCCAACGAGCGGGGCGATTACATCGTCAATCACTCAAGCGCGGTGTTTGCCTTCAACGACGATGGGCAGGCGCGTTTTCTGGTTCGCGACCCGCACTCCAATCAGGATGTGCTCGCCGATCTGCGCCGCTTGATCGACAAGGGGTAAGGGGCGCCAGGAAAAGGTACCAAGCCTAAATGCAAAAAGCGCCTCACAAGAGGCGCTTTGTCAATGATGCTGAACATTACGGCTTCGCCTAGCAGACCGAAGAAAGCCCGCAGTTGGCGGTATAGGCACGGGAATTGACGTCCAGCGTCAGGCGATTGTTGGTGGTATCAAAGAAGAACGAGGCGTAGCCCTGGTCGGACAGCGAGGTCTTGTAAAGCCCGCACACGCCGTAACCGTACTGAACTTCCTGCAGATGTGCCAGTTCCACCGGCGAGGTGGTATTGAGCTCGGCCGCAATCGCCTCCTGGATCTTGTGATCCACTTGGGTGGCGGATAGTGCCTGATTGCCGAAGATGGCCGCTCCTACAATCGCTGTAAAGGCGAGAGGCGCGACCACCAGCAGGAGAAAAGGGCGAGATTTAAGCATGACTTCATTATGCCAGCGCCCTCTCCCCAGTCAAGCGAGCCGCTTGAGCCAAAACGACGCACCCCTCAAACCCGCGTGAGCTCTGCTAGAGAAGCGTTCTGGAACGCTCGGCGCGCCCACGCACCAGGCCTGCCACGCTCATCAGCGCGGCCAGCAGCCATATCGGCAGGCTACCCATCCGGGTGAACGGGGTTTGCCCTTCCATGGCGTAGAACTCGCCGGTGAGCGTGGTGGTCTCGAACTGCGGGATGCGATCCACCAGGTTACCTCGGGCGTCGATGATGGCGGTAATCCCGTTATTGGTGGCACGCAGAACGAAGCGGCCGTTTTCGAGCGCTCGCAGGCGCGCCATCTGCAGATGCTGATGCGGGCCGATCGAGGCGCCGAACCAGGTGTCGTTGGAAACGGTGACGATCACGTCACTCTCCAGCGCCCGGCTGGCCACCAGCTGTGGATAGATGATTTCGTAGCAGATGGCATTGCCGATACGGATATCGCCTGCCTGCATCGGCGCCTGGATCGAATCGCCCGAGGCAAAGCTCGACATGGGCAGATCGAAGAAGCTGATCGCGCCGCGCAGCACACTCTCAAGCGGAAGATACTCGCCAAAGGGCACCAGATGTTCCTTCTGGTAGCTGCCGGTCACATTGCCCACCCCGATCACGCTATTGAAGTAGCGGTTTTGCTCATCCAGTTGGACGATACCGGTCATCAGCGCGGTAGTCGGTGAAAGCGTTGCCTGAAGGCGCTCGAGTACCGGGCGTGCCTGGTACTCGAACATCGGCACGGCGGTCTCGGGCCAGATGATCAGATCCACGTCGTCGGCGACCTCGCGGGTCAAGTCGCTGTAGATATTGGCCGCCGTACGCTGGCCTTCCGGCGTCCACTTGATCAGCTGGGACAGGTTGCCCTGTAACAGCGCGACCCGGCTTGGCTGGCTGGCGGGGGTCGTCCACAGTGCGGGCAGGGCCAGGGGAATCAGCCAGATAGCGGCCAGGGGCAAAGCCATCCAGAAACGCCGGCGCAGCACGTAGACCCCCAGCGTACCGCTGAGCGCGACCAGTAACGATAAAAGATAGACTCCACCCAGCGGCGCCCAGCTGGCCAGCGGCGAATCCACGAACCCCGAACCCAGCAACAGCCAGGGAAAGCCGGTAAAGAGATAGGTGCGCAGCACTTCCCCCAGCACCCAGATGCCCGCAAAGCTCAGAAACCTCAGGTGAGCGCCTGCAAAGCGGCGGTAGACCCAAAGCATGAGAGCGTAGAACAGCGCCAGTACCACGACAAAAAGCGCGGTCAGCACGACCGCCAGCGGTACGCCGGTATAACCGTAGTCGTGAATGGAGACATACACCCAGGAGGCGCCGGTGGCGAAAAGTCCGATGCCATACGCCCACCCCTTGAGCGCCGCCTGGGCGGGTGTGAGGTGGCGAGTGCCGAAAAAAAGTAGCCCGACGGCCACCGGACCCAGCCACCAGAGCCCGAAAGGGGCGGCGGTCAGTGTGGTGAAGCCGCCCGCCACCAGGGCCGCGAGCAGTTGAAAAGCAAAGGGGGACGTCAATCCCATAGCGATATCCTGTTAGCGATATGAAAGCCGTGAGCTAGTCGTTATCCGCCGTGCCGGGTTCGTCACTGCTGTCTTGGTAGGCTTCGAGCAGGCGAATGCGCCGGTTGTCGGCGTTGAGAACGATAAAGCGCCAGCCGCCGAGGCTTGTATGCTCGCCGCGTCCGGGCAAATGGCCGAACTGCTGCATGACGAGCCCACCGACGGTATCGAATTCGTCATCGGAGAAGTCGGTGTCAAAGCGTTCGTTGAAGTCCTCGATGGGGGTGAGCGCACGGATGGCGAAGTGGCCGTTTTCCAGACGGCGGATGGCATCTTCTTCGTCGGTATCGTGCTCGTCTTCGATGTTGCCGACGATCTGCTCCAGAATGTCCTCGATCGTCACGATACCGGCCGTGCCGCCATACTCGTCCACGACGATCGCCATGTGGTTATGGGTATCGCGAAACTCTTTCAAGAGGCTGTTCAGACGCTTGGATTCGGGAATGAACATCGCCGGGCGCAGCACGTGCTCCAGGATGAAGGCGTCGCGACTTTCCTGGGACTGGGAAAGCAGCGGCAGCAGATCCTTGACCAGCAGGATGCCCTTGACGTCATCCAGGTTTTCGCCGATCACAGGATACCGGGAGTGGCCGGTTTCCTGAATCAGGGGGAGATAGCCGTCGCTGGTCTGATCGATGGCAATGGCCGAGACCTGAGAGCGGGGAATGAGGATTTCGCGCACCTGCTGGTCGCTGATCTCGAGCGCCCCTTCAATGATCATGATGGCGTCCTGATCCAGCTTCAACTTGCCTGCGGTGTGGCGTAGGAACGTGAGCAGTTCATCCCGGGAGCTGGGTTCATCGGACTCGCCGGTGAGGGCGCTAAAGAGTTTCTCGAGCCAGGATTTTTGATTCGACGTGCTCGATGGGTCTTCGCTCATGGCGTCAGATCTCTTGGTTACGGACTAGTTGGCGTCAAAAACGAACGTTTATGCAGTATGGGTCGGGAATATCAAGGCCCTTCAACAGGGCTTGCTCCAACGCTTCCATGGCCTGGGCGTCGTCGTCCTCGACATGATCATACCCCATCAGGTGCAGGGTGCCGTGAATCACCATGTGCGCGTAGTGATGCGCCAGAGGTTTCTGCTGCTCAGAGGCTTCGTTCAGCACGACATCGTGGCAGATCACCAGATCGCCCAGCAGCGGCAGTTCAACGCCGGGCGGGCTCTCGAAAGGGAAGGAGAGCACGTTGGTGGGCTTGTCCTTGCCACGGTAGTCGCGATTGAGCGTCTGGCTTTCGGTACGCTCCACGAAACGGATAGTCAGTTCGCGACGAAGGTCGTCGGGATGATGCGAAAACACACAGCCCACCCAGTGGGTGAGCTGTGAAAGGGTGGGAAGCGCATCGGCCTTTACCGCCACCTGACGATCGATCACGACATCCGTCATCGCGAGCTGTCCCAGCCCGGTACGCCGTCGCGGGCGGCCATGCGTGCGTCGCGCTCTTGCTGGCGCGCCTCGCGCCGGGCACGCTCTTCCACTTCCTGCTGGGACTCGAAGGCATCATAGGCCTCGATGATGCGCTGAACCAGAGGATGGCGTACCACGTCCTTCGCGGCGAAGTGAGTCACGCCGATACCCGGCGTCCCCTTGAGCACGTCCAGTACCTGGATCAGTCCCGAGCGCTGGCCCTTGGGAAGATCCACCTGGGTCACATCACCGGTAATCACCGCCGTCGAGCCGAAACCGATCCGGGTCAGAAACATCTTCATCTGCTCCGGGGTGGTGTTCTGGCTTTCGTCAAGAATGATGTAGGCGTTGTTGAGCGTGCGTCCGCGCATGTAGGCAAGCGGGGCAATCTCGATCACCTGACGCTCAATCAGCTTGGCGACCTGCTCGAAGCCGATCATTTCGTACAGCGCGTCATACAGCGGGCGCAGGTACGGGTCGATCTTCTGGGCAAGATCCCCGGGCAGAAAGCCGAGCTTCTCGCCGGCTTCGACCGCCGGGCGTACCAGCAGGATACGGCGCACTTCCTGCTGATTGAGCGCTTCCACTGCGGCAGCCACCGCCAGGTAGGTCTTGCCGGTGCCGGCAGGCCCGATTCCGAAATTGATATCATGCTCGCGAATGCTGGTCACGTAGCGCTGCTGGTTCAGGCCGCGCGGCTTGATCATGGTGCGCGGTGTGCGCATGATCACTTCGTCGCTGCCGCCTTCGCCTTCCTCGTCGTCTTCCAGCGCTTCAAGCCCGGACTCCTGTAAAAACAGGTGGACCGTGTCCGGGGAAAGCTCGCTGGCCGCAGTTTCACGATACAGGTGCTCCAGCACGTTGGAGGCAGCCTTGATGCGATTCGCCGCCCCCGCCAGCTGGAAGGTATTGCCACGGTTTCTCAGCGTGACGTCCAGCCGGTCTTCGATCAGCTTCAAGTGCTCATCGCGCTGCCCACACAGGCTTGCAAGCCTTTGCGGGTCATTGGGTTCAAGGCTTAAGGTGATGATACGGTTGGCCTGAGATGATGGCTGGCTCAAGAGTAGGAGATCCGTTTGTTGATGTGTGTAACTCAGAGCTTAATGCCCAGGCAAGTCCTGGGCAATTACTTGGGCTAAATACGCGTCAATAACGTTCGGGCGAGGCAAGTTCACCGCGTAGCGAGTTGGGCAACGCCTCGGTGATGTCCACATCGACAAAGTAGCCGATCAGCTCGGTCGGGTTGGCGGCACAAAAGTTCACCACGCGGTTGTTTTCGGTACGCCCGGAGAGCTGGCCTGGGTCTCTGGGCGAGAACCCGGTGACCAGGATACGCTGGGTGGAGCCCACCATGCGGCGGCTGATTTGCGCGGCCTGCTGCAGGATGCGTTCCTGCAAGATGGCCAGACGCTGTTTCTTGACGCTCTCCGGGGTTTCATCAAGGAGTCCGGAAGCGGGTGTGCCGGGGCGTGCCGAGTAGACAAAGCTGAAGGAGTGATCGAAGCCGATCTGATGGATCAGATCCATCGTATCCTCGAAGTCCTCCAGGGTTTCACCCGGGAAGCCGATGATGAAATCCGACGAGAAGCTGATATCCGGGCGGTTGGCGCGGATGCGCTCCATCTTGTCGATGTATTCCTGGCGGGTGTGGCCACGCTTCATCGCGCCAAGGATTCGGTCTGATCCCGATTGCACCGGCAGGTGCAGGTGGCTGACAAGTTCCGGAATCTCGGCGTAGGCCTCGACCAGACTCTCGGTGAACTCCACCGGGTGGGAGGTAGTAAAGCGGACACGGTCGATCCCTTCCACCGCCGCCACGCAGGCAATCAGCTCGGCAAGATCGATCTCTTCGCCCAACTGGTTGTCGCCCCGGTAAGCGTTGACGTTCTGACCCAGCAGATTGATTTCGCGAACGCCTTGGTCGGCCAGGTGGATGACTTCATCCATTACCGACTCGAACGGACGCGAGACCTCTTCGCCGCGGGTATAGGGCACCACGCAGAAAGTGCAGTACTTCGAGCAGCCCTCCATGATGGAGACGAAGGCCGTGGCGCCGTCGGAAGTAGGCTTGGGCAGGTGGTCGAACTTCTCGATTTCCGGGAAGGTGACATCCACCGCAGCAATCTGGTTGCCGGCACGGGCGTCCAGCATCGCCGGCACCCGGTGCAGCGTTTGCGGACCGAAGACCATATCGACATAGGGCGCGCGCTTTTTGAGCGCTTCGCCCTCCTGACTGGCCACGCAGCCGCCCACGCCGATCACGAGATCCGGGTTGGCGTCCTTGAGCTTTTTCCAGCGTCCCAGCTGGTGGAACACTTTCTCCTGCGCCTTTTCGCGGATGGAGCAGGTGTTCAGCAGGATAACGTCGGCCTCTTTCTCGTTATCGGTGAGTTCCAGCTGGTGGGATTCGCCGAGTAGGTCTGCCATACGAGAGGAGTCGTATTCGTTCATCTGGCAGCCGTGCGTTTTGATGAAGAGCTTCTTCGCCATCGGTACCTGTCATCTATGGATTGTCGTCGGACGAATAGGGATCGTCGTCAGACGAAAAATGAATGGAGTATCCATCGGGCTGCGCTTGCTGCGAGCCTGGTGCTTGAGAGTGCGGCCATTATACGGATACAAGATTCCAGCGGCTAGCGCTCAAGACAATCGATGCTTGACCCAAGCGATTCTATGAGTATACTACGCACCGTGTTTGAGCAGTTCCTCGATAGCTCAGTTGGTAGAGCAAATGACTGTTAATCATTGGGTCACAGGTTCGAGTCCTGTTCGAGGAGCCAAACGCCTTGTACTGCTTTCAAACACCGTAGCACCATGTTCCTCGATAGCTCAGTTGGTAGAGCAAATGACTGTTAATCATTGGGTCACAGGTTCGAGTCCTGTTCGAGGAGCCAAACGACCTTGCTGCGCATCAATCTAGATATTGTTCCCCGATAGCTCAGTTGGTAGAGCAAATGACTGTTAATCATTGGGTCACAGGTTCGAGTCCTGTTCGGGGAGCCACGTGTTTATTCTTCCGGTCTGTCCTCTGATTTATCCTTCCTCGAGTCGTCTATAACGCGTCTCTTTTCGTCTGTATCTTCTTTTCCTGTCTTTTCTCTTGCGTCTTCTGTGCTCAAGAGGCTAATTTTGCCATGTCTTTAATGAATTCAGCTCTTTACTGAATCCGCGTCTTTATTGAAGAAAGCCACTCACCCTGCGGTGAGTGGCTTGAATGCTGGAAAGGAAGAAGGAGGCTGGCTTAACGCTGGGCCATGCGCTGGGCGTTCTTGAGGTGGGTATAGTCCAGCATCACTTCAGCGGCTTCCAGTACGTGGGCGCGGTCCACCGGCATTTCCTCGTCTTCATCACTGTCCTCTGCAGGCTCTCCGTTGACCGTGTTGTCCAGGCGGGCATCCATCCACTCATCCAGTTCCGGCAGGCCAAGGGCCCGGCGGCGCTGGTTTTCCAGTGAAAGCTGCTCGGCTTCCTGAGCTTCGAGCTCGCGCTGGCGCTGCTCGCGGTTCAGGCTCACGCTGGTATGCTGCTCGCGAAGCTGGCGGGCGAGCGTGGACTGGCGCTCAAGATAGCGAAAGTTGGGGTTCTCCTGGGCACGCTGCTGGTGCTGGACGGTCAGCGCGCCGATAAAGTCCTCCGGGTTGCCGTAGCGGCGGTACTGAACGTTTTGCACCGTATCCCAGGCAAGGGCGTTGTCCAGGCTGCTTTCACCGATGCGCTCCGGGTCGATCAGGCTCGGAAAGTCGATGTCCGGTTCGACGCCGCGATTTTGGGTGCTTTCCCCGGAAATACGGTAGAACTTGGCGCGGGTCAGCTTGATCTGGCCGTGGCTAAGGTCGTTGAGGGTTTGTACGGTACCCTTGCCAAAGGTGGGGGCGCCAACCACCAGCCCTCGGCCGTAATCCTGAATCGCGCCGGCAAAGATTTCCGAGGCCGAGGCGGAAAGGCGGTTCACCAGTACGGTCAGCGGGCCATCGTAGAGCGTGCCGGCGTCGGTATCGCCATAAAGCTGAATTCGCCCCTGGGCGTCACGTACCTGCACGGTCGGGCCGCGGTCAATGAACAGGCCGATCAACGAGTTGGCTTCCTGCAAGGCGCCGCCGCCGTTGTTGCGAAGATCCAGCACGATGCCTTCGATGTTCTGCTCCTTGAGCGATTCGATCTCGCGGGCTACATCGCGGGTCGTGCTGCGGTACTCTTCTTCACCGGCCTGCCAGGCGTCGAAATCCACGTAGAAGGTGGGTACGTCGATCACGCCGATCATGTGCGGTTCACCGTCACGCTCGACTTCGATCACTTCACTGTGGGCGGCCTGATCCTCGAGGCTGACCGTGTCGCGAGTAATCTCCACTACCTGAGAGCGGGTCATGTCCACCGCCTGAGCGGGAACCACGTCAAGGCGCACGGTGGAGCCTTTCGGCCCGCGAATGAGATCCACCACGTTATCCAGGCGCATGCCCACCACGTTGACCATTTCGCCATCTTCCTGGCCCACGGCGATGATGCGGTCGGCAGGCTCCAGCACGCCGGCGCGCTCGGCCGGCCCGCCGGGCACCAGGCTTGCCACTTTCACGTACTCGCCTTCGGCCTGAAGCAGGGCGCCAATGCCTTCAAGGGAAAGGCTCATCTGGATATCGAAGGATTCGCTCTGACGCGGCGAAAGGTACCCGGTGTGCGGGTCGATGGTGCTGGAAATCGCGGCCATCAGGATGCCGAAGACATCCTCGGATTCGGTCTGTCTGAGCCGGGTAAGCTGGCCTTCATAGCGCTGGCGCAGGTTATCCTCGATCTGCTCCTCGTCCTGGTCGGTCAGGGTCAGACTCAGCGCATCGTTTTCAAGGCGTTTGCGCCAAAGCTCGTCAAGCTCGCTTTCACGGCTCGCCCAGGGCGCCTCTTCCCGGTCGATTTCCAGACGGTCATCGCTATCGAAGTCGAAGGTAAGGCCTTCATCCAGGCGGGTCAGCAGCCACTCGAGACGCTCGGTATGGCGCTCGCTCAAGCGATTGTAAAGCTCGAACGCTTCATCGAGCTCGCCTTCAAACAGTACCTGATCCATATGTTCTTCTAAATGGCGGTAGGGTTCGATATCGCGATTTAGAAGATAGCTTCGCTGGTTGTCCAGAATATCCAGATAGCGCTGGAAAGCTTCCTGAGACCACTGCTCATCAAAATCGATATTGGCATAGTGGCCGTAGCGGAGCGCATCCCCGATCTCCACTGCCGCTTGGCGTTGTTCGTCGGTCGGCGCAAGCTGCGCCAACGCCGCCGGGCTGGTCATTATCAGCATCACGGCAACGGCGACCGAGCGCGAAAGCGTTACAAACAAGCTCATCAGTCAGGCTCTCCCGGAATTTATGGTCATTCATGTTCCCTAGACATTCAGTCAACCTATGAGTTGCGTAGGCCGAAAGAGCATTGTAGCAGGTCATTTACTCTGTGATACTCACTCATTTTCTGATAGGGGGCATTCATTTGGACGCGGTCGATATCAAGTCGTTCGAGCCTGATTCATCCGAGATAAAGCGCCTGACAAGGCTCTGCAATTTTCTGGCGCAGTCGCCTACGCCCTGGCACGCGACAAGCGCGATGGCTCAGCGTCTGGAGCAAGGCGGTTTTACACGTCTGGAAGAGAAGGCCGATTGGCAACTGGAAGCGGGGAAGCGCTACTTCGTTACCCGCAACGACTCTTCGATCATCGCCTTTCAACTGCCGGCCCAGGGGCTTGAAAGCCTGCGCATGATGGGAGCGCACACGGACAGCCCAGGGCTCAAGCTGAAGCCTCAGGCTACCCAACGTTCGGCGGGCTGGCTGCAGCTGGGGGTGCAGGTTTATGGCGGTGTACTGCTCGGCCCCTGGTTCGATCGCGATCTAGGACTGGCCGGGCGGGTGCATATTCGCCAGCATGATGGCCAGCTTGCGAGCGTACTGCTTAACGTGGCGGACCCGGTGGCCATGATCCCAAGTCTTGCGATCCATCTGGACCGCGAAGTGAACGCGGGCCGGGCCATCAATCCGCAAACCCAGATGGCGCCGGTGCTGATGCAAAGCGGAGACGCCACGCTTGAATCGCTTTTGAGCCGTTGGCTCGAGAAAGAGCACGGTTTAAAAGAGTTTGAAATCTTGGATTTCGAGCTGGGCTTTTACGATCTTCAGCCGCCTTCGCTGGTGGGTGTCGGTCAGGAGCTGGTCGCCAGCGCCCGGCTGGATAACCTTCTTTCGTGCTTCATCGCCCTGGAGGCGCTTCTGGAGTGCGACGGCGAACAGGGAGCGCTGCTGGTAGCCAACGACCATGAAGAAGTGGGGAGTGCCAGCGCTTGCGGCGCCCAGGGACCGTTTCTGGGTGATGTGCTCAAGCGTATCAACGCCCAGGTCGGCAAGGGCGGCGAGGAGGCGCTGATTCAGTTGATCCAGTCTTCCTTGATGATCTCCTGCGATAACGCTCACGCGCTGCATCCCAATTTTCGCGACAAGCACGACGAGCGCCATGGTCCCGCCATCAATGGCGGCCCGGTGATCAAGGTCAACGCCAGCCAGCGCTACGCCACCAACAGCGTGACCGGGGCGCTGTTTCGCGATGTGTGCCGCAAGGCGAATGTGCCGGTGCAGTCCTTTGTGACCCGAGCGGATATGGGGTGTGGCAGCACCATCGGTCCGATCACGGCCGCCGAGGTGGGGGTGCCGACCATCGATGTCGGCGTGCCTCAGTGGGCCATGCACTCCATTCGCGAGACCGCGGGCACTCGGGACGTCGAATACCTGACCCGGGCGCTGACGGCGTTCTTGAACCGCCCGGCGCTTTACTGACCCTGCACTTGTAAAGACGCCTGTTGTCAGGCGCGCACAAAAAACCCCGCTAACCGAGTTAGCGGGGTTTTTGTAAAAGCTGGTGGCTACGCCCTGATTTGAACAGGGGACCCCATCATTATGAGTGATGTGCTCTAACCAGCTGAGCTACGTAGCCTTTCAACGGGGGCGAATATTACAAAGCGCGCCGCCACCCGTCAAGTGCTTCTTTGCGCAATGGCCCAAAAAAGCGTAATCGCTTCAAATGGCGATTCATGGACTCAGACGTTGAAACGGAAATGGATCACGTCGCCGTCCTTGACGATGTACTCCTTGCCCTCCAGTCGCCATTTGCCGGCATCCTTCGCGCCCTGTTCCCCACCCAGCGAAACGAAGTCGTCATAAGCGATCACTTCGGCGCGAATGAAGCCTTTCTGGAAATCGGTATGGATGACGCCGGCGCCTTCCGGGGCGGTCGCCCCCTGTTTGACGGTCCAGGCGCGGACCTCTTTCACCCCGGCGGTGAAGTAGGTCTGAAGGCCCAGCAGGGCATAGCCTGCGCGAATCACGCGATCAAGCCCTGGCTCTTCCATGCCCATCTCGTCCAGGAACATGCTGCGCTCTTCGTCGTCGAGCTCGGCAATTTCCGCTTCCAGCTGGTTGCACACGGGCACCACCACCGCGCCTTCTTCCTCGGCGATCTGGCGCACGATATCGAGATACGGATTGTTCTCGAAGCCGTCTTCATTGACGTTGGCGATGTACATGGTGGGCTTCAAGGTCAAAAAGCCGAAGCTTTTGACCTGATGCTTCTCTTCGTCGGAGAGGCCAAAGCTTCGAAGCGGCATGCCTTCGGCCAGGTGCGGCTGGATCTTGTCCAGAATCGTCTTTGTCGCCACGGCGTCTTTATCGCCGCCTTTTACCGAGCGCACCAGGCGTTGGCTCGCCTTTTCGACGGTGTCCAGGTCGGCCAGCGCCAGTTCCAGATTGATGGTTTCGATATCCGCCCGCGGGTCCACCTGATTGGAGACGTGGATCACGTTGTCGTTATCAAAGCAGCGCACCACGTGGGCGATGGCCTGGGTTTCGCGAATATTGGCGAGAAACTTGTTGCCAAGACCCTCGCCCTTGGAAGCACCCGCCACCAGGCCTGCAATATCCACAAACTCCATGGTCGTTGGCAGCACCTTCTGCGGAACGACGATCTCTGCGAGCTTGTCGAGTCGCGGGTCGGGCATGGGGACGATCCCGACGTTGGGCTCGATGGTGCAAAACGGGAAGTTTTCCGCGTCAATGCCGGATTTGGTAAGCGCATTGAAAAGCGTGGATTTGCCTACGTTGGGTAGGCCAACAATACCGCAGTTAAAACCCATAAAAATGTCCTGACCGGGGCGGCTTTGTCAAAAGTCGCCTTGAAAATGGAAGCGTTCGGCTATTTTACGCTATGTAGCCGGTTCATGGCTTTAGCCCAGTCGCCGTCAAGCGCAAGGGGCAGCGTTGCCAGGCACTCATCAAGGGCGCGCTCGATCGACTCCTGCTCGGTTTTGCCGGGCCGGCCAAGTACAAAGTTGGTGACCTGGCGCGCCTCGCCGGGATGACCAATGCCGATGCGCAGCCGATGAAAGTCCTTTTGATTGCCCAGGGCGCTTATGATGTCACGAAGGCCGTTGTGGCCGCCGTGGCCGCCACCGGTTTTATAGCGTGCCTGGCCGGGGAGTAGATCGAGCTCGTCGTGAGCGATGAGCAGGTTGTCCGGGGCGAGCTTGAAAAACTGCGCAAGGGCAGCCACGGCGGCGCCGCTGCGGTTCATGAAGGTGGTGGGATTGAGAAGATGCAGCTCGCATTCGCCAATACGGGCCTTGGCATAAAGCCCCAGAAACTTCTTTTCGGGGCGAAGCTCCATGTGGGCGCTGCGCGCAAGCGCGTCCACCAGCCAGAAGCCTGCATTGTGGCGTGTTGCATCGTACTCGGGGCCGGGATTGCCCAGCCCTATGATGGCCGTTACCTGGCTCATGTTCCCACCTCCAACGTTCACATAGATGCGCTTGTGTCCTGCAAGTGCACGACAAAAAAAATCAAGCGCCGAAGCGCTTGATTTTAGCATTCATGGGCCATGCAGGCATGGCCCAATACACGGCGAGCGTACTCGATACTGCGTACCGGGTGCGCTTACTCGGCGCTGTCTTCTTCGCCTTCGCCTGCTTCGCCTTCTTCCTCTTCAATACGATCTTTGATGATGGTGATGCTGAGAATGGCGTTATCGTGGTCTTCACCGTGGGACAGGTCGACAGAAGTGACGCCGGCCGGCAGGTTCAAATCGGACAGGTGCAGAGTCGTGCCCAGCTCAACACTTGAGATGTCCACTTCCAGGTAGTCCGGCAGATCCTTCGGCAAGCAGCTGATCGCCACTTCGTTGGCCATGACGTGAAGCTCGCCACCCTGGTCCTTGATACCGACACACTTCTCTTCGCCAATGACGTGCAGCGGCACGTTCATGGTGATTTCATGCGTCGCGTCGACACGCATGAAGTCTGCGTGGGTCAGAAGGGGCTTGTAGGGGTGGCGCTGAAGGTCACGAACGACGACCTGCTCCGACTTGCCGTCGATCACCAGGTTGATGACCGAGGAGAAGAAGGACTCGTCTTCGATCGCCTTGTAGAACGCGGTCTTTTCGACGGAGATGGACTGCGGCGCCTTTTCACCACCGTACACGACGGCAGGAACTTGCTGGTTCGCACGACGCAGGCGGCGGCTCGCACCTTTCCCCAGGTCGTTACGAACATCGGCTTTCAAAGTAAAATCAGACATGTTGGTGCCTCTTGGTTTAAGTAAGAAAACCCCGTCGACCGCGACCAGGCGACGACGTTTTCAAGGCCCCAGTGGGGGCTTTGCCGTCAGGCGAGTCCTTGAGACTAGTGGAACATCGCGCTGACGGATTCTTCGTTGCTGACCCGGCGGATCGCTTCCGCAATCAGGCCGGCAACGCTCAACTGGCGAATTTTACCGCTGCGACGCGCATGGTCGGCCAGCGGAATGGTGTCGGTCACGACGACTTCGTCCAGTACAGAATGGGTGATGTTGTCGACCGCAGGGCCTGACAAGATCGGGTGGGTGGCATAGGCCACCACGCGGGCAGCGCCGTGTTCCTTGAGTGCTTCACCGGCCTTGCAAAGGGTGCCGGCGGTATCGATCATGTCGTCGACTACCACACAGGTGCGCCCTTCGATTTCGCCGATGATATGCATGACCTGGGCCTGGTTGGCCTGGGGGCGCCGCTTGTCGATGATGGCAAGATCCGCGTTGAGCTGCTTGGCAATGGCACGCGCGCGTACCACGCCACCTACATCGGGGGAGACCACGACCAGGTCGTCGTAGTTCTGGCGCTCGATGTCGTCGAGCAGAATCGGTGAGCCGTAGACGTTGTCCACCGGCACATCGAAAAAGCCTTGAATCTGGTCGGCATGCAGGTCCATCGTCATCACGCGATCCACGCCGGCCTTGACCATCATGTCGGCAACCACCTTGGCCGAGATGGGCACGCGAGCGGAACGCACGCGGCGATCCTGACGGGCATAGCCAAAATAGGGAACAACCGCCGTGATGCGCGTCGCCGAAGCGCGGCGCAGGGCGTCGACCATCAGGATCAGTTCCATCAGGTTGTCGTTCGTGGGGGCGCAGGTGGACTGAAGGATAAAGACATCCTTGCCACGCACGTTCTCATTGATCTCGACTGCGATCTCGCCATCGCTAAACTGACCGACCGTGGCATTACCCATACGGCTGTCCAGGCTCTCAGCAATCTTTCGAGCGAGGTCGGGATTGGCATTCCCGGTGAAAACCATCAATTTTGACACGCGCAGCCACCTTTGCAGTGTTGGGGATCAGGGGAGAAAACGACAGATCATCATCAGGTTGGCTGGGGTACCAGGATTCGAACCTGGGAATGCCGATACCAAAAACCGGTGCCTTACCACTTGGCGATACCCCAGCAATAGCCTAATGCGCTGACCGGGCGCTAACAGCCCAGAGCATCATGTAGAGGAGAGGTGTTAAGCCCGCGTGCCACCCATGCCTGATAGCGCTGACCTGCCAGTTCGGCAACGGTTTTCGCGGCGTGCTCTGTTTCGAATGCGGCAAACAGACAAGCGCCGGTACCGGTCAGGCGGCTGGGCGCGTATTGGCCAAGCCACTCAAGCGCATAAGCGATCGGTGGATAGCGTTTCTTGACCGTTTCTTCACAGTCGTTACGCCACGTGGCCACTCCCCCCTGCAGTGCGCGCGCCATAGTAATGGGGCGGCTTGCGCGTGTCAATTCCGGGTCTTGAAAGATCAGCGGCGTCGATACGCTCTCGTTTGGGTGGATCACTACAAACCAGGGCGTATCCAGGGTGACAGGGGTGAGCCTTTCGCCCACCCCCTCGGCCCAGGCGCTGTGGCCACGAACGAAGACCGGCACATCGGCCCCCAGCGACAGGCCTATGTCGGCAAGGGTGGCCGGTGATAGCCCAAGCCCCCAGAGCTTGTTGAGCCCGACCAGTACCGTAGCCGCATTGGAGCTGCCGCCGCCCAGTCCGCCGCCCATGGGCAGGCGTTTGGTGATGCCCAGGCTGACTCCTTGCCTGGAGGTCTGGCGGTAATCAAGCAGCTTGCGCGCGGCGCGTACCACCAGGTTGTCGTCGAACTCGACGCCTTCTACAGCGTCCAGCAGCTTGATGTCGCCGTCGTCGCGCAAGGTGAGCGTCAGTTCATCGGCCAGGTCGAGGAACTGAAACAGCGTCTGCAGCGTGTGGTAACCATCCTCCCGTCGGCCGGTAATATGCAGCATGCGGTTGAGCTTTGCCGGGGCCGGAAGCGTCAGACGGCCGGGGGTGGCTTCTACGTGACTCACGCGGGGTTCACTCCTGGGTATCGCGGGAGCGCCACTGGTTGACCACCAGCGTGATGCGCACCTCTTCATAGTTCATGACCAGACGCCGCGGTAGCCACATGCCTTCCACTTCTTCCCAGTCGCGGTAGTCGATCTCCCAGCCATCCTGGCGAAGGTGGCTTGGAAAGCCGAACGCGTCGGTTTCCAGCTGGTAGCTCGAATCGTCCCCGGGCAGGCCGCGCACCCAGTCGGGCATGGCGCGAACCGGCAGTGACCAGCCAAGCTGCTCGTCCATCAGCGCTTCCGGGGTCGGAGCCTCGAAGCGGCCTTCGCTGGTGGTAAGAGAGAACCGGCCTTCGCGGCCTTCAAGAACACTGCGCCCGCCGCCGAAGGGGCCGCTGATCAGCATGCGGAAATAAAACGGCGTCTGGTTCCAGTCCAGGTTGGCACTGGTGTTCTCCTGCGGGGTACGAAGCCCGGCCTTGCCTGCCATGGTCCAGGTATCGAAGGCTTCCACGTCGGCCTGCTGACGCTCCCACTGGCCTGCCTGGCGTCCGCTCTCATCCATGGGGGCCTGAGTCGCACACCCGGCCAGCAATATCAAGGCGGCGCCGGCAAGCCACGCCCGTGCCGGGCGTGCGCAGGTGTTGGGTAACGGGGCATTCGGGCAGGTGCTCAACATAACGAAACTCCATGTCAGGGGGGCGCCTTGAATCATTCAAGGCAGTATCTAGAAAATGGGTAAGGCTATTTTTAAAACCACGGTGCGTCTATAAAACCACGGTGCTTCAATACAAAAGTGCTTCAAGACCAAAATGCTTTCTTGGAACCACGAGACTCTCTTGAAACCACGATAATTGCTTGAGCCTGTTTCCTTGAGGGCCACCCCGAACAAGGGAAGAACACATGCTCAGGGGGCACCGAGTTCCGGGTGGCGCTCAAGCAGCTCATCGATAGTGGGGTGCTCGTCGGTGCGCGCCTGGATATGGCGAACCAGCGCTCGGGCGTCATCGGTGCGCTCCAGCGCATGAAGTACCTCGGCCAGGTGGGCGGCAACTTCCTGGTCCGGCATCTGGGCGTAGGCGCTTTCAAGCCAGGGCAGGGCGTTGGCGGGTTCGCCCATTTGAAAATGCACCCAGCCCATGCTGTCCAGTACGGCAGGGTTGTTCGGCTCCAGCTGGTAGGCGCGCTCGATCAGCTCGCGGGCCTCCTCGAGGCGCTCGGGCAGGCCGGCGTCCGCCAGCGTATAGCCCAGGGCGTTGAGAGCGGCGGCGTTATCGGGCTCGGCGCGAATGATCTGGCGCAGATCGCGCTCCATGGCCTCAAGGTTGCCGCGCTCGAAGGCACGCATCGCTCTCAAGTAACGCAGGCCAGAATCTTCCGGCGTACGAGCCACTTCCCTGTCCAGCAGCGCATCGGCTTCATCAGGCAGGTTCTGGGTGTCGAGAAGCTGCATTTCGAGAAGCACCAGGTCGCTGAAGTAGGCATCATGGCGCATTCGTTCGATGCGTAAAAAGGCCCGAGCATCGAGCAGTCGATCCTCGTCGACCAGCATCTGGGCGGCGGTGGCTCGGGCGGGTAGGAATTCGCTGCCCTCGCGTACCTGCCGATAATAGATCAGCGCATTGTCGGTCTCGCCCTGGGACTGGGTGATCGCCCCTAACAGGTAGTAGGCCAGATCGGGAATGTTGTCCTGGCCGATCAAGGGTTGCAGTAACCGATAGGCGGGCTCCGGATGGCCCTCTTCAAGGTAGAGCTGGGCGAGAGCGACACGCAGCTCTTCGCCGCCGCCGTGACGTTCGAGCAGGGCGTTGGTCTGCTCTTCGGCGGCCGCGATGTTGTTGAGGCGAATATTGGCCTGGGCGAGCAGCAGTACAAAGCGTACATCGTCCGGGGCAAGCAGCAGGCCCTGTTCGGCGGCCGCGCGCGCGCCGCGGTGATCGTCGGTTTCCAGCGCCAGTCTTGCCCGGGCAAGCCAAAGCGCCTCGGACTCTGGCGCCTGACGGGCTATCTCGTCCAGGCGGGCCTGGGCCTGGCGGGTGTTGCCAAGCGCGGCCTCGATCAAGGCAGTGCCCAGGAGCACATCGCTTTGCACTTCAAGTCCGGCTTCGTCAGAAACGATGGCGAGGGTGTCGTCCAGGTAACTGCGCAGCGGGCGGATCAAGAGACCAAGCGGGGCTTCTTCGGCCACGGCAAGCTCGGCGAAGGCGGCGATATCACCATTGCCGCCGGCACGAGCAATCGCCAGGCGCTGCTCGAGGCTGTCGAGCCAGTCGCCGCGCTGAAGGGACAGCACCGCCAGAAACTGGTTCGGGCCCTGGGCCTGGGGGGCCAGCTCGCGCCAGCGCAGGGCGGAAGCCTCCATCAGCGCCGGGTCGTTGCCAAAGCGTGCAGCGAAGGTGGCCCGCTCGGCAAGGGCCGGTGTCTGGTAGCGTCTGGAAGCCTCCAGATAGCCCTGGCTCGCCCGGCTGAAATCCCCGCGCTGGCCAGCCAGTTCGGCGGTCAGCAGCGTACGCAGCCCGTCGGCGTCCAGCCCTCTTGTGATCGGCGGCGCCGATGCCATGGGATCGCTCAAATAGGCGGATAAGCCGCCATCATGACCTGAGGGCGTCGCTTGGCAGCCGCTTAACAAAAGCGTGGCCGCCAAGGGCCAGCGGGGTAAACCCGTTAATGTCGCGCGAAAGGGCATGCGTGTCTCAATCAAGTGGCCGGATATTCAGCATAGCGGCTTGGTGGCCTGCGGCAAAGTGGTGGCGCCAGAACCGGGTGTATTGTGGTAGAATGCTACACCTTGAAAACGATCCGTGTCAGCGCAATTTCAAGCCGGTTCTCGACAAGGCCCTTGAAGGCAAGGGCTCGTTTACAGAGAGTCGAGCCAGCGTTGACTCACGACCGATCCACTAGCGAAGACGCATAACGCATGACGCTTCTTGCCCTGGGAATAAATCATCGTACGGCCAGTGTCGCCGTTCGCGAGCAGGTAGCCTTTACACCTTCGCAGCTTGATGACGCGTTGGGCGAACTTCGCTGCCTGCCACAAGTCAGCGAAGCGGCGGTACTGTCTACCTGTAACCGCACCGAGCTTTACTGCGTGACCAATGTCGACGGCGAGCAGGCAGTGCTTGACTGGCTAGGCCGCTTTCATAATCTTCGCGTGGAAGAGCTTGCTCGCTGCGCCTATCACTATCTGGACCACGACGCCGCCCGTCACTTGATGCGTGTGGCCGTGGGACTGGATTCCATGGTGCTGGGCGAGCCTCAGATACTTGGTCAGCTCAAGGACGCCTATCAGCAGGCCCGCGACGCCAAGGGGTTGGGTGGCGAGCTGGAGCGCCTTTTTCAGCACACCTTTTCCGTGGCCAAGCAGGTGCGTACCGAAACCGGCATCGGCAAGAACCCGGTATCGGTGGCGTATGCCGCGGTCAGCATGGCCAGTCGCATCTTCGACGATTTCGGTCGAGCAAACGCTTTGTTGATCGGCGCCGGAGAAACCATCGAGCTGGTGGCCCGCCATCTTAGTGAGGCGGGGGTGCGTTCGCTGACGGTGGCCAACCGTACCCGCGAGCGCGCGCTCGGCGTGGCGTCCAGCCTGGGCGGGGAAGCCATCACGTTGCCCGAGATTCCAGAGGCGCTCGAAAAAGCCGATATCGTCATTTCCTCCACCGCCTCCCCGCTGCCGATTCTGGGCAAGGGAATGGTGGAGCGTGCGCTGAAAAAGCGCCGCCACCGCCCCGTGTTCATGGTAGACATCGCGGTTCCTCGGGATATCGAACCCGAAGTGGGCGATCTTGCCGACGTCTTCTTGTATACCGTCGATGATCTGGAAGAAGTGATCGCGGAGAACCGTCGCCACCGCCAGGTAGCTGCTGACCAGGCCGAATCGCTGATCGAGCACGGGGTGGGCAGCTGGCAGCAGGAGCGTCGCCTGCGCCGGGGCGGCGAGCTGATCCGCGACTATCGCCGCTACGGCGAGGCGCTTCGCGACGAAACCCGCGATCAGGCGCTTGAGCGTCTGGCCCGAGGGGAAGACCCTGCCAAGGTAATCGAGCGGATGGCGCATCAACTGGCCAACCGGTTCATGCATCAGCCCACCCTTGCGCTGCGCGAAGCGGCCTCCCAGGAAAACCACGAAGTGCTGAGTGCGGCGCCGCGCGTTCTGCTACCTCCCAAGCCCGCGTTTGACAAGCCTGCGCCCTCGGCAAAACGCCAGAAGGATGATACGCCCGCATGAAAGAGACGTTGCGCCAACGCCTAGACAGCTTTGCTGACCGGTTCGAAGAACTGGCGATGCTGCTATCCGACCCTGAAGTCATCAACGACCAGCAGCGCTTTCGCGACTACTCCCGCGAGTACTCGGAACTCGAGGAGCTGGTGGCCTCCTGGCAGCGCTATCGCGAGGTCGAAGACAATATCGCCACCGCCGAGTCGTTAAGTCGCGACAGCGACCCGGACATGCGCGAGCTGGCCGAAATGGAAATGCTCGAGGGCCGCGAGCAGCTTGAAGACCTGGATGTCGAGCTCAAGCGTCTGCTGGTGCCCAAGGACCCGGACGACGGTCGAGGTGTCTTTCTGGAAGTGCGCGCCGGTACCGGTGGCGACGAAGCAGCGATTTTCGCCGGCGATTTGTTTCGCATGTATTCACGCTACGCGGAAAAGCGCGGCTGGCGTGTGGAAGTGGTCAGTGCAAGCCACGGCGAACAAGGCGGCTACAAGGAAGTGATCTCCCGGGTGAAAGGCGACAGCGTCTATGCCCGTCTCAAGTTCGAATCCGGCGCCCATCGGGTGCAGCGCGTACCCGCCACGGAATCCCAGGGACGCATTCACACCTCCGCCTGTACGGTGGCGGTCATGCCTGAAGTGGATGACGTGGGCGATATCGACATCAACCCGGCGGATCTGCGTGTGGATACCTACCGCTCGAGCGGCGCCGGTGGCCAGCACGTGAACACGACAGACTCGGCCATTCGGATCACCCATCTGCCCACCGGCGTGGTGGTGGAGTGTCAGGAAGAGCGCAGTCAACACAAGAACCGGGCCAAGGCGATGTCGCTGCTGGCCGCCAGGCTCAAGCGCAATGCCGTGGACTCTCAGCGCCAGGAACAGGCCGATGCGCGGCGTTCGCTGGTGGGTTCGGGCGATCGCAGCGAGCGCATTCGCACCTATAACTTCCCCCAGGGGCGCATTACCGACCACCGTATCAATCTGACGCTTTACAAGCTGACCGACGTGATCAGCGGCGAGCAGCTCGATGAGGTGGTGGAGCCCTTGATCCATGAATACCAGGCCGAGCAGCTCTCCGCCCTGCAGGACGCGTGATGACGTTCGATGCACTGGTACGAGCCGGGGCCGAGCGGCTAGGCGCGGCGGGTGGTGACACCCCGCGCCTGGATGCCGAGGTGCTGATGTGTCACATCTGTGGGCGTGATCGCACCTGGCTCTATACCTGGGGGGATCAGCCTTGCAGGACCTGGGAGCACGCCCGCTTCGCAGCACTGATTGCCGCCCGGGCTCAGGGCCAGCCCGTGGCCTACCTGACCGGTGAGCGCGAATTCTGGGGGCTTACGTTGGTGACTTCCCGGCACACGCTCATTCCGCGCCCCGATACGGAAACCCTGGTCGAGGCCGCCCTTTGCCGCGCACAGGCGGCCAGCGGCCAGCTTCTGGATCTAGGCACCGGTACCGGTGCCGTGGCGCTGGCTTTTGCAAGCGAGCGCCCGCACTGGCAGGTGACCGGCCTGGATATTCGCGAAGAGGCCGTCGAGCTTGCCACCCGCAACGCCCATTGCCTGACGATCGAAAACGCCGCTTTCCAGCAAAGTGACTGGTTTGGCCGGTTTGAACGAAGCGATCCTGCCCCACGCTTTGATATCATCGTCAGCAATCCGCCCTACATCAGTGAAAACGACCCGCACCTTCGCCAGGGCGATGTACGCTTCGAGCCACGCTCTGCACTGGTGGCCGCCCATGATGGCCTGGCGGATCTGATGCATCTGGTGGAAAGCGCCAAGGCGTATCTGAACGCGACAGGCTGGCTGATGCTGGAACACGGCTATGCCCAGGCGGCGGCTGTCCGGGGCGCGCTGGAGAAGGGCGGCTACAGTAACGTTGAAAGCGTACAAGATCTGCAAGGGCACGAACGGGTTACTCTGGGGCGAGTTTGCCAAGCCTGATTCATCGTAATGGATCCTGCCATGAAACCTAAGAACCGAACGCTGGACCGTATCGATCTGCGTATTCTGCGCGCGCTTCAAGAGAATGCGCGCATCTCCTACGTGGATCTGGCCGCCCAGGTAGGGCTTTCCACCACGCCGTGCCTGGAGCGCGTCAAGCGTCTGGAGCGCGCTGGCGTGATTCGGGGCTACAAGGCCCTGCTCGACCCCCAGGCACTCAAGGCCAACCTGCTGGTGTTTGTCGAAATCAGCCTGGAAACTCAGTCGCCGGCGGTGTTTGACGAGTTTCGCCGGGCGGTGGAGACACTGCCGCAAATCCAGGAGTGTCATCTGGTGTCAGGACAGTTTGATTACATTCTAAAATGCCGGATTCCGGAGATGTCGGCTTACCGGCAGCTGCTGGGGGATGTGGTGCTGACCCTTCCCGGGGTGAAGGAATCCAAGAGTTATGTGGTCATGGAAGAGGTCAAGGAGAGCTTCAGCCTGTTTGTGCCGGAGCCAAGCGAGTTCGAGGACAAGTAGCCGATGATGGATGACCAGGCGCTTTTGCGCTATAGCCGCCAGATCATGCTGGCCGAAATGGATATCGAGGGCCAGGAGCGCCTGCTGGATGCCCACGCGCTGATCATCGGTGCCGGCGGGCTGGGGTCGCCGGTCGCCCTCTATCTGGCCGCGGCCGGGGTAGGGCGCATTACCATTGCCGACGCCGACGTCGTCGAACTGTCCAATCTGCAACGCCAGATCGCCCATCAGGATGCCAGTGTCGGCCAGAACAAGGCCGCCTCTGCCAAGGCGCGTATGCAGGCACTCAATCCCGGGTGTGAGATCACCGCCCTCGAATCCCATCTGGATGAGACAGCGCTCACGGCGCTTGCCGGCACCATGGATGTGGTACTGGACTGCACTGATCGTTTCTCGAGCCGCTACGCGATCAACGCCGCCTGCCAGGCAGCCGGAGTGGCGCTGGTCTCCGGCGCGGCCATCCGCTTTTCCGGCCAGTTGGCCGTCTTCGACCCCCGTGAGCCTGATTCCCCCTGCTACGCTTGCCTCTACCCGCCGGATGACACCTCCGATGAGGCGCCAAGCTGCGCCGAAAGCGGCGTAGTGGCGCCGTTGGTCGGGCTTGTCGGGTCGTTTCAGGCGCTCGAGGCGGTCAAGCTGTTAAGCGGCGCCGGGCGCGCCCACCAGGGGCTTTCCACCTTCGATGGCCTGAGCGGCGGCTGGCGCCATTTCCAGGTGCCGCGCGACCCCGCCTGTCCGGTATGCGGGCCCCGTCATTCATAACCGGCTGTTGCCGGCGCAGACGATCATAAAGGGTGAATTCATGGCGAAATCCGCCGGCTCGAAAAGTTTGAATCAGGCCAAGCGCGCCCAGAAGCAGAAAAAGATACAGCCCGCCTTCCAGGTGCCCTTGCTCGAAAAGAAACCTTCGCCGAACGCTGCCGCGCTCATGCCCTTGAGCGACGCGCTGGGGATGGCCCGGCAAGCCCTTCAAAGCACGCTAGACACCAAGTTGAACGAACCGCTGCATCTGTTCGTATCCGTTACCGATGGCACCACGCGCGCGGTGGTGGTCAACGCCCATGGGTCGGTTGATGAGACATTGTGGCAAGTGCTAAGCGATAAGCTGGCCCCGCACTACAGTGTTGCGTCCCCGGTGCGCTGGCTGCGCCTGGACTGGACCCGAACCTTCGAGGCGTACACGTGGGAGACCCTGGCGGCCGAGCTGAAAAAACACAAGCGCAACTACTTTCGCCGTGGCATCGCACTCGACCCCGATAAGCAGACAGCCTTTCTGGAGCAGGAGCTCAACGCCAACGCCATGCTCTACACGGGCAGCAAGGTGCCTCACCCCGAGCTTAACCAGGGCAACTTCCTGCGCTATGCCAAAGAGCGCTTTGGCCGCGAAGTGGCCGTCGACTTTGACCCCGTTCAGCGGGTTTATACCTTTACCACCGATGCGCTGCTTGTCGAACCGGGCCAGGCGCCGCGCCGGCTTCACGGTCACACCGGTGGGGCGGAAGGCCGCTCTACCGGGCGACGGATTATCGAGCAGTTGACCCCGCACACCACCTATTCGCTGATTGACGATGCCAGCCGGTTTCTGGCCGCTCAGGTAGAGCCGGACGGCCGGTTCATCTACGGGCTGCATCCTTGCTTTGATCGCCAGGTGAACGGCTACAATACCCTTCGTCATACCAGCAGCATATACAGCATGCTGGAGGCCTGGGAGGTCACGCAGAATGATTCGCTCAAGCGCGCGATTGACCTGGCACTCGAGCATCTCACCACCGAGCTGTTGCAAAGCTTCGAGCACCGCGGCGAGCGGGTAAGCTACCTGTTGGAAGGCAACGGCGAGATCAAGCTCGGTGGAAGCGGCGTGACACTTCTGGCGCTTTCCAAGTATACCGAGCTTACAGAAGACGAGCGCTATCTTCCGCTGATGGAAGAGGTCGCGCTGGGTATCCGCCAACTTCAGCTGGAAAGCGGCGGCTTCAACCACGTGCTGGACGCCGCGACGCTTGGGGTGAAAGAGGCCTTTCGCATCATCTACTACGATGGCGAAGCCGCGTTTGGCCTGATGCGTTTGTACGGTTTGACGAAGGACCCCCGCTGGCTTGAGGTAGTGGAGCGTGCCTTCGAGTACTTTATCGTTCAAGAACACTGGAAAGCCCACGACCACTGGCTAAGCTACTGCGTCAATGAATTGACCCTTTATCGCCCGGAGGAACGCTACTACCGCTTCGGACTGCAAAACGTGGCAGGCTATCTCGGCTTCGTGGAAGGGCGTATCACCACCTTTCCTACATTGCTGGAGCTGATGATGGCGGCGCACAAGATGATCACGCGTCTGCAGAACTCGCCGGAACATCGCCATCTGCTCGCACTGATCGACATCAAGCGTTTCTACCATGCCCTTGAAAAACGCGCCCACTACCTGCTCAACGGCCACTTCTGGCCGGAGTACGCGATGTACTTCAAGAACCCGCAGCGCATCCTGGGCAGCTTTTTTATCCGCCATCACAGCTTTCGCGTGCGCATCGACGACGTGGAGCACTACCTCTCCGGGTTCGTGGCGTATTTGCAGCACTATTTGAACAGTGAACGCGCAGCGTCGAAAGTGGTACGACCGATCACCGATGGATTGAATGCTCCAGTGCAGGCTCCTTCTTTTTCACGCGCTGCCTCTACTTTCACGAGTGAAGGTAACTGGACGAGCCAGGACGTGGCAGCGGCCACTGAAGGGCGCTGGATAAAAAGGCCGGGTTCCGTTCGCTGGCGTGCAACGGGCCTGAGCTTCAATATCAAAACGATGGCCCCTGGCCATATGGTGGTCGTCAGAACGGATCAGAGGCCTCTGGGGATTCACGTTGACTTTCTGGATAAGCTGCCTTACAAGCCCCAACTGCTGATCGCCCAGGCACCTGCCGATAGGGCGGCTCTTGAGAAACACGCCATTCCCATTTATGAAGTAGCCGATACCGGCCAGGCAGTTCTGGATCTGGGCGGCTTCGCGCGACGAAAACTCACAGGCAAGGTGGTGGGTGTCACAGGAAGTGCGGGTAAAACCACGGCTGTCAACATGCTGCGCCAGTTGCTTTCTCTGTGGGGGGATGTGGGGGCTACCACCCATAGCGCCAACCTTCCTTACGGCATCGCATGGACACTCGCCTCAGTTCCCTGGCAGGCGCCTGTTCACATTATCGAGATGGCCATCGGCCGCATGCGCCAGAATTCCGCTTTGGGACGGCCAGATATTGCCGTGTTTCTCAACGCGGGGCCGGCGCATCTTGAATATCATGATACGGTCGAACAGGTTGCCATTCGCAAGAGCCGTATATTCGACGCCATGCCGGCGGGCGGCGTGGCAGTGATCAACCGGGATATGGAGCAGTGGCCTATAGTTGAAGCCGCTGCCCGGAAAAATGCGCAACATATCCTCTCCTTCGGCACTCACCCGCAGGCAACGGTTCGCTGGATCAATTCCGGTGATCCTCACACACTTGAAATTGCCTACTCCAATGAGCGTATCAGTATCGACATGGCCGAGCGGGGCAGTCACTGGGCGATGAACGTTTTGGCTACCTTTGGTGTGCTGTTGGCGTCAGGGTTGTCGCCTCAGGCCGTGTTGCCGTTTATCGGTCTGGTCACACCACCTGAAGGGCGCGGCAGCCAACGTCAGGTGGCATGGCAGGGCGGGGCGCTCTATTTGCTGAACGATGCCTACAACGCCAACCCTCTCTCGATGAATGCGATGCTCTCCCAGGCAAGAAGTGTCGAGGGCAAACGCAAGCATCTGGTGCTTGCGGACATGCTCGAGCTGGGTACGGATAGCCTCGCCTATCACCAGGCGCTGGTGGAACCGATTATTGCCAGTGGGGCTGAGGTGGTGTGGCTGTTGGGCGAGCACATGCAAACGCTGCAGCCCAAACTGCAAGAGCGGATTCCTCGCGTGGCGAGTTTTCCCTCCAGGGAAGCGCTTGCACGAGCGCTGGCTTCATCGCTCGAACCCGGGGACTGGGTGGCGTTCAAGGGCTCCAACAAGTTTGGCTTGAGCGATATCGCTCAAACCCTCGAGGCGAGTCAGACGACATGAAAAAAAGCCCGCAGGGAGCGGGCTGACGTCAAGAACGGGCGTCGAAGTCAAGAGTGAAGGGGGCCTTGCGCCCCCTTCGTTCAGTTGCGAATCAGGTAATCAAAGGCACCCAGTGAGGCCTTGGCGCCTTCGCCCATGGCGATGACGATCTGCTTGTAGGGCACGGTGGTGGCGTCGCCCGCGGCGAATACGCCGGGCACGGAGGTCATGCCGTGGGCATCGACGATGATCTCGCCGTGGGGCGACATCTCGATCGGCGAGCCCTTCAGCCACTCGGTATTCGGCACCAGGCCGATCTGTACGAAGATGCCTTCAAGCGCCACGTGCTTGGTCTCGTCGGTGTTGCGGTCCTTGTAGGTCAAACCGTTGACACGGCTGCCGTCGCCGATCACCTCGGTGGACTGGGCGTTCAGGATGATATCGACGTTGGGCAGGCTCTTGAGCTTTTTCTGCAGCACCGCATCGGCACGCATTTCACCCATGAATTCGACCAGGGTGACGTGACCCACGATACCGGCCAGGTCGATGGCCGCCTCGACGCCGGAGTTACCGCCGCCAATCACCGCGACATGCTTGCCCTTGAACAACGGGCCATCGCAATGGGGGCAGTAGGCCACACCCTTGTTGCGGTACTCCTGCTCGCCGGGCACGTTCATTTCGCGCCAGCGCGCACCGGTGGCCAATACCAGGGTCTTGCTCTTGAGCGTCGCGCCGGATTCAAATGTCACTTCGTGAAGCCCGCCTTCGACCTCGGCAGCCTTGAAGCCGCTTGCCCGCTGCAGGTTCATCACGTCGACTTCGTAGTCGTTGACGTGCTGCTCGAGCGCGGCGACCAGCTTCGGCCCTTCGGTGTAGGAGACCGAGATGAAGTTCTCGATACCCAAGGTATCGACGACCTGCCCACCAAAGCGCTCGGCGGCGATACCGGTGTTGATACCTTTACGTGCCGAATAGATCGCCGCCGAGGCACCCGCCGGACCGCCGCCGATGATCAATGAATCGAAGGCTGCCTTTTCGCTGAGCTTTTTCGCTTCGCGCTCGGATGCTCCCGTGTCCACCTTGGCCAGAATCTGCTCGACCGTCATGCGGCCCTGATCGAAGGGCTTGCCGTTCAGGTAGACGCTTGGCACCGACATGATCTCGCGCTCTTCGACTTCGTCCTGGAACAGCGCGCCGTCGATGGCCACGTGGCGAACGCCTGGGTTGAAGATCGCCATCAGGTTGAGCGCCTGCACCACGTCCGGGCAGTTCTGGCACGAGAGCGAATAATAGGTCTCGAAGAGCATATCGCCTTCGAGGGACTTGATCTGGTCCAGCACATCCTGGGAGGCCTTGGGCGGGTGGCCACCGACCTGCAGAAGGGCGAGTACCAGCGAGGTGAACTCGTGGCCCATGGGAATGCCGGCGAACACGACGCCGGTGTCTTCGCCGGGACGGTTGATGGCAAACGACGGTGTGCGCGCATCCTGGCCGTCGGTCTTGAGCGTAATCTGGCCGCTCAGGCTGTTGATGTCTTCCAGAAGGCCCAGCAGTTCTTTTGACTTGGCACCGTCATCGAGGGACGCCACGATCTCGAAGGGTTGAGTCACTTTTTCAAGATACGCTTTCAACTGAGTCTTTAAATTGTCGTCCAGCATGACAGTGGTGTCCTCGCAATAGGTTGACTATGTCTCGACCGGCTCGAACATACCAGCCAGGCTGGCTGAGCGCGGGAGAAGAGTAGCGTGGGTAGTTAAATGCTTTCGAACTTGAACGGTTTTAAATACGGCTTTCAAGGCTTAGAAACGACGCACCCGGGCAATGCCCGGGTGCGGGGCTGATCCGTCAAAACGTAAACTGTCGGAGCGGGTCAGCCAGCGGCGTTAGATCTTGCCAACAAGATCCAGAGACGGCGCGAGGGTCTCTTCACCTTCTTTCCACTTGGCCGGGCACACTTCGTTCGGGTTTTCACGAACGTACTGAGCGGCCTTCACTTTGCGCAGCAGCTCTTCGGCGTTACGGCCGATGTTGCCGGCGTTGATCTCGACGATCTGGACTTTGCCATCCGGGTCGACGACAAAAGTGCCGCGCTCGGCCAGACCGTCTTCTTCGATGAGTACTTCGAAGTTGCGCGAAATCTTCAGCGTCGGATCGGCGATCATCGGGTACTGGAGCTTGCCGATGGTTTCGGAGCTGTCGTGCCACGCCTTGTGAGTGAAGTGGGTATCGGTCGATACGCTGTAGATCTCGACGCCCAGTTTTTTGAACGCATCGTAGTTGTCGGCCAGATCACCCAGTTCGGTGGGGCAGACAAAGGTGAAATCCGCCGGGTAGAAAAAGAAGATGGACCACTGGCCTTTCAAGTCAGCATCTGTGACGTCAACGAATTCACCATTGAGGTAAGCAGTAGCTTTAAACGGTTTTACTTCAGTGTTGATCAAGGACATTCAGATCGTCTCCGTATGCAATGGATGATGGCTTGAAAATGTAGACATCATGTTAGCGGCGAAAGCGTGATAGCTAAAATTGAAAAAAGAAATTCAATCTATATAAGAAAACTATCAGCTACCTCGCTTGGCTGCTTTCGACGGCATCGTTTGACAGGTATCACTGAACAAGTAGGCCTGAAAAGCGAGGCTGAATTTGCGCCGTCGGAATCACTAGGTGGGGTCGGCAAGGCCTTAATGCAACAATTTTCTGGCCAGCCCTTGCGGTGGGGGGCCAGGCCGCGCAGAATTCGCAGCTCCAAAAAATTGCCTAGCCGCGTTTAGGTGCTAATTTGAGTGTTGGCGCTTTAAAGTACGCAAGTAAACTACTGAAGTAAGGCGTTTTGAGGGGATCGCGAAAGCGTAGGGCTTGCGGGATCATCGACTGGGTGGAGTCGCCCGGATCTATCAGCATTAGTACAAGGAGCAACTCGATGGGGAATATCCACAAACTCTCAGCGGCCGTTACGGCTATCTCTTGTGTCGTAGCGGCGCACGCCCACGCTGATGAAGTGAGGGTTTATAACTGGTCTGACTATATTGCTCCGGAAACGCTTGAAAAGTTTACCGAGCGCACCGGTATCGATGTTACCTATGATGTCTACGACAGCAATGAAACGCTGGACGCGGCACTGCTGGCTGGCCGCTCCGGGTATGACGTGGTCGTCCCTTCATCGCATTTTTTCATGCGTCAGCGCCAGGCGGGTGTCTATCAGGCGCTCGATAAGGACGCGCTGCCCAACCTTGAGAACCTCAATGCTGAGTTGATGGAAAACCTGGAAGCCATCGACCCGAACAGCGAATACATGGTGCCTTACATGTGGGGTACCAACGGCATCGGCTACAACGTCGATCGAGTCACCGACATTCTGGGCGACGACGCCCCGGTAGACAGCTGGGCGATGCTGTTCGACCCGGAAATCACCGGTGTCCTTGCCGAGGCTGGCTGCGGCATCTCGATGCTGGACAGCGGTGAGGAAATGCTGCCCGCGGCCATGGCCTACCTTGGCCTGAACCCCACCAGCGACAATACCGACGATCTGGAAGCGGCGGGTGAACTGATTGCCGGCATTCGGGATGACATTACCTACTTCCACTCCTCGCGCTACATTTCCGATCTCGCCAACGGCGATATCTGTGTGGCGGCGGGCTACTCCGGCGATGTCTTCCAGGCCGCCGAGCGCGCCGAGGAAGCGGGCCGTGATTTCGAAATCGGCTACACCATTCCCAAAGAGGGTGCCGCACTCTGGTTCGACGTGATGGCGATTCCGGCGGACGCGCCGAACGTGGAAAACGCTCACGCCTTCATCGACTTCATTCTCGATCCGGAAATTGCCGCCGAGATCACCGATTACGTCAGCTACGCCAACCCCAACTCAGCGGCAGATGCGTATATCGACGAAGAGATCCTCAATAACCCGGCGATCTACCCGGAAACCGAGGTCATGCAGAATCTGTATGTGGCCCTGGACATGCCGCAGGCGTTCCAGCGCGTTCGCACACGTATCTGGAACCGCGTTAAATCCGGTCGTTAACTAGCGCCTCTTGAGCGGCGGGCAGGGGTATCCCTGCCCGCTCTTTATCGTTTGGTGCCTGGCTCGCCAGGCCTTGGATGGGAGTGGCGAATGGTCACTACGCCCCTGTCGAATGAAAACCCACCTGCCACAAGTGCGGTGCGCACCCCCGGCAAGACGCCTCGTTTCGCCGAGGATGTCGTGCTGGAAGTCAAGCGCTTGAGCAAGCGCTTTGACGATGCGCTGGCGGTGGATGATGTGAACCTGCAGGTCAAGCGCGGCGAAATCTTCGCGTTGTTGGGGGGGTCTGGTTCGGGGAAGTCGACACTGTTGCGGATGCTGGCGGGGTTCGAGACGCCCTCCGAGGGCCGTATTCTGCTGGGCGGCGAGAACATCACCGATACGCCGCCGCACAAGCGCTCGATCAACATGATGTTCCAGTCCTACGCGCTCTTCCCGCATATGAGTGTGGCGCAGAACATCGCCTTCGGCCTGAAGCAGGACAAGCTTTCCAGGGCGGACATCGAGGCGCGGGTGGCGCAGATGCTCAAGCTCGTTCACATGGAGCGCTTCGCCAAGCGCAAGCCGCACCAGCTATCCGGCGGCCAGCGCCAGCGCGTGGCACTGGCGCGCTCGCTGGCCAAGCGCCCCAAGCTATTGCTGCTCGACGAACCCATGGGGGCGCTGGACAAGAAACTGCGTACCGAGATGCAGCTCGAGGTGGTCGAGATCATCGAGCAGGTGGGGGTGACCTGCATCATGGTGACCCACGACCAGGAAGAGGCGATGACCATGGCCGATCGCGTGGCGATCATGGCCGATGGCTGGATCGAGCAGGTGGGTTCGCCGGTGGATATCTACGAAAGCCCGGCCAGTCGCATGGTGGCGGAGTTCGTCGGCACGGTGAACCTGTTCGAAGGCGAAATCGTCAAGGACGCCGCCGACCACTGCACCATCGAGTCTCCGGCGCTTTCTCGGCCTATCTACATCGATCACGGGATTACCACCCAGGCGGTGGACCGACGTGTATGGGCGGCGATTCGTCCGGAAAAGATCTGGCTCAGCCGCGAAAAGCCCGAAGGCGAGTACAACTGGGAGGCGGGCAAGGTGGATGATATCGCCTATCTCGGCGGCTACTCGCTCTACTACGTGCGTACCGCCTCCGGTCAGCTGATCAAGGCGAGCATGGCCAATACCGAACGGCGTGGCGACCGGCCCACCTGGGAAGATAACGTTTACGTGTCCTGGGAAGACCATAGCGCGATTGTGCTCAACCGCTAACCCGCGTGGCTTTAGGAGAGCGTCCTTGATAAAGCTGTCTCACTTCGCAGCGCCCTTGAGGCGTCTGCAGATTGGCCGCCGGGCCGTGATCGCACTGCCGCTTCTGTGGCTGACGCTGTTCTTTCTGCTGCCCTTTGCGCTGGTATTGAAAATCAGTCTGTCCGAGTCGATGGTGGCCATCCCGCCGTTCGGCCCGCTCGTCGAATACACCAACCAGACGCTGCACGTCTTTCTCAACCTGGGCAACTACCTGTTTTTGCTTTCGGACTCGCTCTACGTGGCTGCGTACTGGGGCTCGATCAAGACAGCGTTCATTTCCACCGTGGCCTGTCTGCTGCTGGGCTATCCGATGGCCTATGCCATGGCCCGCGCCCCGAAACGCTGGCAGCTTATCCTGCTGCTTCTGGTGATGCTGCCCTCCTGGACATCGTTTCTGATTCGGGTATACGCCTGGATGGGTATTCTCAGCAACAGCGGGCTGATCAATAACCTGCTGATGGGAACAGGCATCATCGATTCGCCCCTGCGCATGATGAACACCCAGTTTGCGGTGGTGATCGGCATCGTGTACGCCTATCTGCCCTTCATGGTACTGCCGCTTTACGCCCATTTGACGAGGCTCGATAACGCGCTGCTGGAAGCGGCGGCGGATCTGGGCTCGCGCACGCTCAACACCTTTTTCAAGGTGACGCTGCCTCTCTCCATGGGGGGCATCGTGGCAGGTTCGATGCTGGTGTTCATTCCGGCGGTGGGAGAGTTCGTCATCCCCGAGCTTCTGGGCGGACCGGATACGCTGATGATCGGTAAGGTGCTGTGGGAAGAGTTCTTCCTCAATCGCGACTGGCCGGTGGCCTCGGCCCTTGCCATGGTGATGCTGCTGTTACTGCTCGTGCCTATCGTGTGGTTTCATCGCTATCAGTCACGGGAGCTTGAAAAATGAGCGTGATGTCTCGTCGCCCCCAGTTCACCACGGTCATGCTGACCGTGGGGCTCTTGTTTCTTTACCTGCCGATGATCGTGCTGGTGGTGTACTCGTTCAACGCCTCAAGGCTTGTGACCGTGTGGGCCGGCTTTTCCACCGAGTGGTACGGGGCCCTGTTTCGTGACCGCCAGATTCTCGCCGCGGTCTGGACAAGTCTCGAGATCGCCTTTTTCGCCGCCAGCATGGCGGTGTGTCTGGGGACCGTGGCGGCCTTCGTGATGACCCGCTACAAGCGCTTTCGCGGCAAGACGGCGCTGTCCAGCATGGTGACGGCACCCCTGGTCATGCCGGAGGTGATTACGGGGCTTTCGCTCTTGCTGCTGTTTGTACAGATGGCGCAGTTGACTGGCTGGCCGGCGGATCGCGGCATGGCGACCATATGGATTGCCCATACCACCTTCTGCAGTGCCTACGTGGCGGTCGTGGTAGCGGCGCGGCTTCGCGAGATGGATCGCTCCATCGAGGAAGCGGCGATGGATCTTGGCTCGCCGCCGCTCAAGACCTTTTTCTGCATCACCCTGCCGATGATCTCGCCGGCCTTGATTGCCGGCTGGCTTCTGGCCTTCACGCTCTCGCTGGATGATCTGGTCATTGCAAGCTTCGTATCCGGCCCCGGGGCCAATACGTTGCCGATGGTGGTGTTCTCCTCGGTACGCCTTGGGGTATCTCCCAAGATCAATGCGCTGGCCACGCTGATCATCCTGGCGGTTTCGCTTGCCACGCTGCTCGCCTGGTACGTCATGCGCCGTGGCGAGAAGCGGCGACAGGCACTCATCAATCAAGCCAATCAGGCGAACGCCCGTCAGGCGCCTTGAGGGTTACAAGACGTCGTCGTCGCGCCCGGTGATGACGGCTTCGAGCTCATCGGTCATGGGCGAGACGACCACCTGCAGCTGAATCGGCGCGCAGCACTGATGGCAATCTTCCCAGGTGGTGTGACTCCCCTGGGACGTGTCGATGACGAACGTGAGAGGGGTGCCGCAGTAGGGGCAGTCGAACGCGTGATCGATCAGCGCTTCGTCGTTCATGATGGCTTCCTTGGCTTGAAATGTCAGCAAGGCCCAGTGTAGCAAAGCCTGGGCGAGCACCCGCGCCATGAATCAGGTAGGATGGGGGCGCGGTTATTTGGCTAATCAATTGAGAGAACGATGATGATACGTTACATGGTAGTCGCGGCCGCGTTGGCTGTCCCGATGGTCGCTTTGGCGGATACTCCGAACGTCACGCCGGGCGAGTGGGAATTTGTCAGCGTCACCCGCATCAGCGGTGAAATGGATATTCCCGACCAGACCGAAACCGAGCGCCAGTGCATCACGCAACAAGAGCTTGAAAGCGCTGAATTCGGCCTGATCGAAGAAGAGCAGGGCTGCGAGCTTCTAAGCCAGGACATGAACGCGGACGGCATCTCTTACAGCATGGCCTGTAGCGCCGAGGGCGGTCAGGCCACCATCGATGGCGAAATGAGCTTCATGGGCGAGCAGATCGACGGCACGGTAACGATCTTGACTCAGTCGCCCATGGGTGAGCTCACCATGGACACCACGATCGAAGGTCAGCGTGTTGGCGAGTGTGGCTAAGCGTGCAGCACTCTTGAAAAAGAGCGCCTTCGGCGCTCTTTTTGTTTCAGGGGGCCTCGTGGCGCGCCATTTCTTCCTCCAGGCGGCGCTTGACCGCACCGGGAGAGCCCGTGTGCCGAGCAAGCAGGTCGTAGGCCACCGGCACCACCAGCAGCGTGAATACCGTGGCAGCGCCCACACCGGCCATGACCACGGTACCGATGACCAGGCGCGATTCTGCTCCTGGCCCGCTTGAAACGATCAACGGGATCGCGCCGGCCATGGTGGTAATCGCGGTCATCAGAATCGGACGAAGACGGGTGACGGAGGCCT
Source organism: Vreelandella xerophytica (assembly GCF_968048975.1). Next base: position 1,157,558 of record NZ_OZ309106.1, read on the forward strand.
CGATGAGCGCCTCGCGAAACGCCACGCCTTCATCGCGAAGCTGATTGGCGAACTCGACGATCAGAATCCCGTTTTTTGCCGCCAGACCAATCAGCAGCACCAATCCCACCTGACTATAGATATTCAGCGACTGGCCGCTCAGCAGTAGGGCGAGCAGGGCACCGCTCATGGCCAGCGGCACGGTCAGCATGATCACCAGCGGATGGATCAGGCTTTCGAACTGCGCTGCGAGCACCAGAAAGACCACCACCGCCCCGAGCACCAGCAGGAAGGTCGTTGCTCCGCTTGCTTGCTGGAAATCCCGTGAAGGGCCCGCCAGGTTGGTCTGGGCAGCTTCGGGCAGCAGGGCGTCGGCGCTTTGCTGCAGATACGTCAGCGCCTCGCCCAGCGGGTAGCCATCCGCCAGATTGGCCTCGATGGTAATGGCCCGCACCCGGTCGAACCGGTTGAGGGTGCTGGCGCCGGCGAAGTCGGAAAGCGTCACCAGGCTTGAAAGCGGAATCAAGGCGCCGCTTCGCGCTGAGCGCACCTGAATGTTATCCAGCGCCCGGGGACTGTTCTGGCGAGCCCGGTCGCCCTCGACGATTACATCGTACTCTTCCCCGTCGGCGACATAGCGGGTCACGTTGCGCCCGCCCAGCAACACTTCCAGGGTGCGGCCGATTTCGCTGACCGTGACGCCCAGTGCGGCCGCCCGGGTGTAGTCGATATCTACCCGAAGCTGGGGCTGGGTTTCGTTGTAATTGCTCTCGAGCGCAGTCAGTCGGGGGTTGTCGCGGCGTACGTGGTCGATCAGCGTATCCCGCCAGCGGGCGATTTCTTCATAGGAGCCGCCGCCGAGCACAAACTGGACGGGTTTCTGGGTGCGCTGACCAAACCCCTGGCGCATCACCGGAAACGCCTGCACGCCGGGCAGACGGGAAAGCGTGGCGCGCACGTCGTTCATTACGTCCCAGGCGCTTCGCCGACTGCCCCAGTCTGCCATGTCGACAATCAGAAAACCGCTGTTGAAGTTTTCGATATTGCCAAACCCGCGCGGGGCACGGACCACCACACGTTCAAGCTCGCCGTTCTCCACAAAGGGGGCCAGGCGCGCCTCGATCTCGTCCATGTAGTCCATCATGTAGTCGAAGGTGGCACCTTCGGGACCGTTCACCAGCACGATGAAATTGCCTCGATCCTCTTGCGGGGTGTATTCGCTGGGGAGATTGGCACCCAGCCAGGCGGTGGCGGCAACCAGCAGTACAAACAGCGCTGCCACCAGCCATCGAAGGCGCAGGGTTAGTTCCAGCACGCGCCGATAATGGCGCTGGGTCGTGTTCAAGAGCCACTGCACGGCACGACCGATGCGGCCATCGTGCATGCCGGGCTTGAGGATCTTGGAGGCCATCATGGGCGTCAGGGTCAGCGCCAGCAGGGTGGAGAACACGACCGCTGCGGCCATGGTCAGGGCGAACTCGGAAAAGAGCCGGCCGATATCGCCTTGAAGCATGCTCAAGGGAACAAATACCGCCACCAGTACCAGGGTCGTGGCGATCACCGCAAAACCGATCTGGCGGGTGCCCCGATAGGCTGCCACCAGCGGGGTTTCTCCATAGTCGTGCATGCGCCGGTTGATGTTTTCAAGCACCACGATGGCGTCATCGACGATCAACCCAATGGCCAGTACCAGTGCCAGTAGCGTCAAGAGGTTGATCGAGAAGTTCATTACCGCCAGTGCGGTAAACGCGCCAATCACCGCAATGGGAACGGTAACGGCGGGCACCAGGGTGGTGCGCAGATTCCCCAGAAAGAGAAAGATGACCACCACCACCAGGCCCATGGCGATAAAGAGCGTGGAAACCACCTGTTCGATGGCACCGGAGACGAACAGTGAGGCGTCGTAGTTGAGACTTAAAGCCATGCCCTCGGGGAGCGTCTGCTGGAGGCGTTCAAGCTCGAGCTGTACCGCCTCGGAAAGCGCCAGCACGTTCGCGGTGGACTGCATGATGATGCCCAGCCCTACCATGGGGACGCCGTTGGCACGGAACACCGACCGGTCCTCGACCGAACCCACCTCGACCCGGGCGACATCGGAAAGGCGCACCAGATAGCCGCGTTCACCTTGATCCAGCGCCAGGCGCTTGAAGTCATCGGCGGTGGCAAAGCTTCTTGGCAGGCGCACGATGAACTGGCGATCCGCGGACTCCAGCGAGCCCGCCGGCAGTTCGACGTTTTCAGCCCGCAGGGCGTCTTCGATATCGCCTACGGTGAGCCCCCGGGCGGCCAGGGCATTGCGGTCAAGCCAGACGCGCATGGCGTAGTCCCGACCGCCGCCCAGGCGAACCCGGGCGACGCCGGGCTGGGTCGAGAGACTATCGACCAGGTACCGATTGGCGTAGTCGGTCAGCTCCGTCATCGAGTAGTCTGCTCCGGAGAGACTTAGCCACACTACGATCTCTTCGCTGCTGTCGGCCTTGGTGACTTCCGGGTTGTCGGCGTCGTCCGGCAGGTTGCGAAGCGCCCCGGCGATACGATCGCGAATATCGTTGGCCGCGGCGTCGATATCCATGGTGATGGCGAACTCGATCTCGATGCGCGAGCGGCCGTCTTCACTTGTTGATGTGATCAGTTCGATCCCTTCCACGCCGGCGATGCGATCCTCCAGAATCTGGGTAATGCGCGTTTCCACCACGCTGGCTGACGCCCCGGGGTAGCGAGTATCGATGCTCACGATCGGCGGGTCGACGGCGGGGTACTCCTGAAGCGGCAAGCGGTTCAGCGCCAGAAGGCCAAAGGCGATGATCAGCGCGGCGATGACCATGGCGAGCACCGGGCGCTGTACCGAGATGTCCGATAAGCGCATTAGCGGTCCGCCTCCAGAAGCTCGCGAACCCCGGTAGTGTCATCGACGATGCCCAGAAGGCGAACCTCGAGATCATCGCGGGCCAGCTGTAGCCCGTGCACCACGACAAGATCACCTGCCTCCAGGCCTTCGAGAATTTCCACTTCGCCATAGCGACGCTCACCGATCATCACCTGGCGCTGTTCCAGGCGGTGGGTATTGTTGTGGTCATGGATCAGCATCACGTAGTGACGGTCGCCGCTGGGCTCCAGCGCGGCTTCGGGCACCACCACCGCCTCGCGGATACGCTGCTGGACGATTACTTCCATCAACATGCCCGGTCGAAGACGAAGGCCGGGGTTATCGAGCCTGGCGCGTACGTCGATGCTGCGGGTGACGGGGTCGATTCGCGTGCCTATGCTGGCAATCTCGCCGCCGAACACGTCATCCGGGAAGGCGGCGGTGGTGGCGCTCAGGGAAAGGCCCTTGGAAAGACGCCCCAGAAACACCTCGGGTACGCTGAAGTCGAGCTTCATCACGTCCAGCTTGTCGAGAGTGACCAGTTCCATCCCCGGTGTGACCAGCGTGCCGACGCTGATATTGCGAAAGCCGACCCGGCCGCTGAACGGCGCGTGAAGGCGATAGTCGGTCAATTGGGCCTCTATGGCCTGCGCCTGGGCGCGAGCCTGATCGAGCCGAGCCTGGGTATCCTCGACATCGGCGCGGGCAGCCAGGTTGCGATCCTGTAACTGAGTGGCCCGCCCCAGGGCGTTGCCGCGTTCGGCGGTCAGCGCCTGCGCTGCGCGCAAGAGCGCCTGTTCCTCGCTGTCTTCCAGGCGGATCAGGAGTCGGCCACGCTCGACCTGCTCGCCATCCTCGAAATTGATCTGGGCGACCGTGTCGGTCACCGTCGCCGACAACGTCACGCTCTCATCGGCGTTCAGGGTGCCCAGCGCCTCCAGCGGGTCGGACCAGGTGCTGGTGGCGACATGGCTGCCGATCACGCTGGGCATCGGCTGGGCCAGCGCCAGCGGGCAAAAAGCGAGCAACAGCAAACTCAAGGAGCGTCTTAAAACATGCATAGGCGTCTCAGCGTCATTAGGCGCATGGCGTGACTTGAAAAGCGCAGGGTCAGGCAAAGCGGCGTTTAAAGCAAAGGCGCCGTACTCCTGATCGGGTAAATGTGCCACTGGCTGGCTTTCAAACGAAAATAAACCCTTTTATACCTGATAGAATGCACGACGTTATACTGATTTTAAGGGTCGCCGAATATGGTGTTCGATGTCGTGATCATTGGCGCAGGTGCTGCGGGGCTGATGTGTGCCGCGCAGGCCGGCTATGCGGGAAAACGCGTGCTGGTGCTTGACCATGCCAACAAGGCGGGCAAGAAAATCCTGATGTCCGGCGGCGGACGCTGCAATTTTACCAATCTTGATACCGCGCCTCACCATTTCTACTCCCAAAACCCCTATTTCTGTATCTCTGCGCTCAAACGCTATCGCCCGGAGCATTTTGTCGAGCTTGTCGAACGCCATGGTCTCGAATACGTGGAAAAATCGCCAGGCCAGCTTTTCTGTGCCGACTCTGCCAAGGAGATGGTGCGTTTACTGCTGACCGAATGTGAATGGGCGGGGGCCGAGGTCTCACTCGATACACGGATCAGCAAGGTAGAGCGCGTCGGGGACGCCATGCGTCTTGAAACTTCTCGGGGGCGAATCGAGACGGGGGCTCTGGTGGTGGCCACTGGCGGGCTCTCGATTCCCACGCTGGGGGCCAGCGGTTTTGGCTACGACATCGCCCGTCAGTTTGGGCTCGAGGTATTGCCCACCCGGCCAGGGCTTGTACCCTTGACACTGAGTGATACCTGGAAGGCGCGGGCCCAGGCGCTTTCCGGGGTCAGCGTGCCGGTGGCGATCCAGCATCGCGACTATCGCTTCGAAGAACCTCTACTTTTTACCCATCGGGGGCTGTCCGGGCCGTCCATACTGCAGATCTCCAGCGTATGGGAGCCGGGTGAGACTCTTGAGATCGACCTGCTCCCCCGTGAGCAGGCCGCCGCGCTTTTGCGCAGGGCCCGCGAGGCCACGCCCAGACGGCTTCTTTCCACCTGGCTGGCGGAGCACTTTCCCAGGCGCCTTTCCCAGGCGCTGCTCGAATGGTATCCCGACGCGCACTCCGAAAGACCCTTGGCGCAATACTCCAACGAGGCGCTGGATGCATGGGGCGAGCGACTCAATCGTTGGATTCTGAAACCTGCGGGCACCGAAGGCTGGCGTACCGCAGAGGTGACCATGGGCGGGGTGAGTACCGCCGCTATTTCGTCCAGAACCTTTGAGGTCAAGGATGTACCTCAGCTTCGCTTTATCGGCGAAGTACTGGATGTTACCGGCAGGTTAGGGGGGTACAACTTTCAGTGGGCATGGGCAAGCGGGGTCGCCTGCGCGCAGGCTTTATAAGACTGGCGCGAACTGAAGGTGTGAGCTGAACGTGCGCCGAAGCGCACGTAAGCATAGTTACCATGTCGAACCAGGCCGGACCAACCAGAATAAGGCCGGCTTCACGTCAGGTAGCGATCTTGGCCAACAGCTTGAACTTGCGAAACATCATGTAGCCGGCGAGGGCCTTGCGTCCTGCCGCCATGACACCACCGGGGTGGCGAACAAGGCGCCAGGCCGCGATGCCTCCGACCGCGTAAAGCGGAATCTTGAAACTGCGCAAGCTGTTTTCAAGCGGGGTAGCAGCGCTCAGCAGGTATTCACTGTCAACGAGCATATCGATTCGCTGTTGCTCGAGTTCGGCAAGCAGCGCTGCCTTGCGTTCGGCCCGGCTGGGCTTAATATCTTTCGTCTGGCTTGTCATGTTGGTTGGCCTCTAGAAGCGCCCGGTCCGCCGCCAACTGCTTTAGCGTCTCTTTTAAAAGCGTATGGCTTCTTGCCTGACGAACTGCAATCAGTGCAAAGAGCAAACTTAAAAATATCAGCACGCCCGAACTGAAAGCGATCGCAGTTATGCGATAGGTATCCCAGAAAAGGATCACGACCAACGCGGTCAGCGTGGCCACTCCCAGCAGCAGAAGCAGCAGGCTCGCACCTGCCAGTAGAAAAAGTACCAGTAAACGTGAGCGCTCCTCTTCCAACTCTAAAACCGCCAGACGCAGGCGGGTTTCACTGTTAGCGACCAGTGAGCCCAGCAGGCGTTTGACGGCAGAGAAGACGCGTTGGGTAGAACCCAAGGCCATTAGCGACGACCGAGCAGCATACCCACGACCAGACCAGTCGCAGCACCGATGCCCATGCTGGTCCAGGGATTGTCGCGAACGTAACGGTCGCAGCAGTCAACCTGATTGGAAAGTGACTCGCGGGTATCTTCGTAAATGCTTTCACCGGCAGCTTCAAGGCGCGAACGCGTTTCTTTCAGACGACGCTCGGCACGCTCGCGAAGACCTCGCATTTCGCCACTGGCATCCTTGGAGGTTGCATTGACCAGCTCTTCAACGGTTTCGCTCAGATAGCGGAGATCGTTTTTCAGTTGATCAGCGCGGGCAGAACTATCGGAATTACGCTTAGCCATGTTGTCTTCCTTTGACGGGTTAGTGATACGTGGACTGTTACCAGCATAGCATTCATTAAAAATTAGACAACTACCCGCTTATCGGTTGAGCCCGGTGGCGCTGAAGAGCGGGTTGAGGCTGAAGCCGATACTGAGTCGGTTAACGCGGTTGTCGTAATCGATCATGCTTTCGCCATACCCATAGTAGTACTGCAGGTGCGCGCGCAGGTTATTGAACGCCGGCCAGCTGTAATCGATCTGGGCGCCGTAGTTGCCGGCGGCAGGGTTGCCGCGAAGCTGAGTCGCGATTTCGTGATTGTCATTCAGGCGCTTGGCCAGGCGAAGGTCGCCGTAGCCCATGTAGCGCTCGATGTCCGGGTTGTCGTCGCTACCGTCGGATTCCGGCACGCGCCAGTGCGGGGCAAGGGTCAACGCCCAATCGCCACGCTGGAAGGTACTTTCCAGATATACCCTGTTCCAGCTGCGCGACAGCGGGTCGGAGCGCCCGTTGGACTGGTGGTTGAAGGACACACGGTTACGCGTATTCACCCAGCCAAGTGCGCTCCAGGCATTATCGAAATCGATAAAGATCTCGGGCTCGTAGTTGGTTTCCCTGAAGGGGGAGGAGGCGTCGGTATTGTAGGCCTGCCACCAGCTGCGCTGGGTATAGCCGAAATAGATATCGCCGACGTCGCCAAAGAGATCTTCCACGAGATTGAACTTGGCGCTGAACTGGAACTTGACCTCGATGTTGTCCGGGCCGTTGTCGTCGGTAATTTCGCGAAAGCTTTGCGCATCCTTGTTGGCGTTGTAGCTGACGGGAAAGAGATAGTTCGTCCGGTGCGTGGTAATCGCAAACGGATTGCGTGTGGATTCCTGTTCTAGCTGGCGACGCTCGCTTAAATCCTCGAGCGCCGCTTCTTCCGGCATCAGCGCGGGGGTAATACCGGCAGCGCTGTCCGCGGGCGCCTCTACCTGCTGCAGCTGCTGGCGCAGCTGGTAGAGCTCGGTGTTCAATGCGCGGATGCGAGCCTCGATCTCTTCTTGCGTTTCCGCCCACGCACTGGGGGCAAGCGGCGTGGCGCCAATGAACACGAAAAGCGTTGCTAATAACCGGTGTCGAGTGACCATTGAAGAGGCTCGCCAATGTAGGAAAAAAGAATTAACAGGGCTTTCTATACAGCCTGCCCGTTTAAGTCAACTGCTCATGATTGCGAAAGCACGAAATACCCTCGACAATGTCGCCCTTGCCCGCTTTCAGAGGGGCGATATGTCAGTGAGGCATACATAACGTGGTGAGATGTGCGGTCAAGCGGTGGATGATGCGTGGCGTCCTGGTGGCGCTGACGCTGGGCGCGCTGGCGCCCGGCGCACTGGCTGTAGAGGTGGAAGGCGTGCCGCCGGCGGAAGAGCTCAGAGAACGCCTGGAAAGTATCGAGGCTTCTGAAGGCGAGTTGAGCCCTCAGCTCCAACGTGACCAGCAGGCACTTGAAGGGGCGCTGGATACCTACGAACGTCTGGAGGCGATGGAGGAGCGCTTGACGGCACTCGACCAGCGTATCGCTCACGCGCCGGAATTACTGCTTCGTCTGGAGCGCGAGCTGGACGAGGCCGAGCAGGCCCGCCAGCAATTAAGCGTCGAGGATCTGAGCGATATGGCGCTGCCCAGTCTTGAAAGCCAGCAGGCCGACGCGGTGGTGGCCCTGCAGCAGCTGCAAAGCCAGCTGGCGGATGCCAACTCCCAGCTACTGGCCGCGCAAACGCTGCCCGAGCGGGCCCAGCAGGCGATCTCCGATGCGCTCAAGAGAAGCGAAAGCCTACGTCGCGAGCTTGACGAGCGTGAGGCACTGTTGGCCGACCGTCAGCTCTCCGCCCAGAACGATGCCAATCTTGTAAAGCTTCGCTTGAACCGAGTACTGGCCGAGCGGGAAATTGCTTTAAACCAGCGTGAGCTGAGCGCCAACAGCCGCCTGCGCGAACTGGCACGACAGCGTCGCGATCTGCTCTCGCTGCAAATCGATGAGCAGGAGCAGCAGCTCAATCTGCTGCAAGGGGTGATCGACCGACAGCGGCGCGTGGTCTCCGAGCAGGCGATTGCGGACGCCGCCCGTGACGACCCGCTGGTTGTCGAGGGACACCCGGTGGTCCTGCGTGCTCAGCAAGTCAATCAGACGCTCAGCCTGGAGCTTTTAAGAGCCACCGATCGGGCCAACGGCATCGTGCGCGAAAATATCGAAGCCCAGCGCCAGCTCGATCATGTGCGTCAGCTTCAAAGAAGCCTGAACGAGCAGCTCGACGCCATTCGCGGCAGCCAGCTTCTATCGCGTATATTGATCGAGCAGCGCCAGTCGCTGCCCACGCTTTCCCCCCGGGACAACCTGCAAGATGAGATCGCCGATTTACGTCTGAAGCAGTTTGATCTGGTGCGTCAGCGCGACCAGCTTCGCCAGGGCGAGCGTCTGGCCAATCAGCGTCTGGAAGAAGCGGGGGTGGAGGTCACCCCGGGACTGGTGGATTCGCTCTCCAGGCTCTACCAATCTCGGCGCGAACTCGTCGAGCAGCTTGAACAGGCCTACGGTGCGCTTTTGAGCGCGGCAATCGAGCTGCAACTCAATCAGCAGCAGCTTTTGGAAATTACCCGCAACCTGAGCGCTACCATCGACGAGCAACTTTTCTGGGTGGCCAACAGCCGCCCGCTGGATCTCGCCTGGCTGCGCCAGTTGCCCCAGAACCTACGTATCGAATGGCGCGAAGGCGAGTGGCGACACCTGTTGCCCACCCGGTGGCAGGGGCTTTCCTGGCAGGTATTGTCAGGGGCGCCCTTGATCTTGATCAGCCTGCTGCTGGCAGGGCTGCGTCCGCGTATCAAGGCGCGTCTGGCATTGATTCACTCACAGATCGGTCGGCTCAAGAGCGATACTCAGGGCCATACCCCCAAAGCGGTGCTGCTCAACGCGCTGGTGGCCATTCCCGGGCCCTTGGTGCTGGCTGGCATCGGGGTGGGGCTCAATACCGCCGAAGGCCCGGCTTCGATGAATCTTTCCATGGCGTTCTTGCAGTTGGGGCTGAGCTGGGGGGCGATCGCCTGGGGCCGACGGCTTCTGGTGGTGGATGGTGTGGCCGAGCGCCACTTCACATGGTCGCCCGGGTATAACGCCACGCTCAGAAAACTTCTAGGCGGCCTGGGCATTGCTCTTTCTCTGGTGGTGGTCATCGCCACACTCTCGGCGCCGATGCAGACGCCGCTCGCTCAACGTCCCATGGCGCTGGGGCTTTTCTTTGTAGCTCTGGCAACCATGAGCTGGTGGCTGGCCAAGCTTATTCTGGCCCACGTGCCGTTTTTCGGCGTACGCCTTTTCAGGCTCTTGCTGGGGTTGAGCATTGCGGGTGTACCACTGGTGCTCTTCGGACTGGTGGCCTGGGGATATGAATACACGGCGCTGCGCCTGGTGGGGCGTTTTGCGATGACGCTCTACATTCTGGGACTATGGATCATCATCGAGGCCACCGTGGTGCGAAGCCTGGCGGTGGCGGCTCGGCGCCTGGCCTATCGGCGTGCGCTTGCCAGGCGCCGGGCCCAGGTACAGGAGGGGGCCGAGGGCGGGCTCGAGGTGGTCGAGGAGCCACCGCTGGACATGGAACAGATCAATAGCCAGTCGCTGCGCCTTTCCAAGCTGATTCTTTTGATCGGTTTCAGCGTGCTTCTGTACCTGGTGTGGTCGGACCTGCTCACCGTACTGGGTTATCTGGATCAGGTGGCGCTCTGGGATGCCGAGGATGGCGACCTGGTCGGCAATACGCTCTCGATTACCGATGTGTTCACCGCCCTTCTGGTGGTGGCGATAACGTTCATCATGGCGCGCAACCTGCCGGGACTTCTGGAAGTGATGGTGCTTTCGCGCCTGGCGCTCAAGCAGGGCAGCGCCTACGCGATTACATCGCTTCTGTCCTACACCATCGTGGGCACCGGGGTGGTGATGGCGCTGGCAACGCTCGGCGTTTCCTGGGATAAGCTCCAGTGGCTGGTGGCCGCGCTCAGTGTGGGCCTGGGCTTTGGACTACAGGAGATATTCGCCAACTTCATCTCGGGATTGATCATTCTCTTCGAACGTCCGATTCGTATTGGCGACACCATCACCCTGGGCAACCTTCACGGCACCGTCAGCCGGATACGCATTCGGGCCACCACGGTGACCGATTTCGACCGCAAGGAAATCATCATCCCCAACAAGACCTTCGTGACCGACCAGCTGATCAACTGGTCGCTGTCGGATAACGTGACCCGGGTGGTGCTTACCTTTGGGGTGGCCCACGGCTCCGACCTTGAACGGGTGCACCAGCTACTGCACCAGGCCGCCGCCGAGAACGCGCGGGTGCTGGTCGACCCGGAGCCTCAGGTGTTCTGTATCAGCTATGGCCCGCACAGCCTCAATTTCGAACTGCGGATATTCGTCAACGATCTGGTCGACCGTCTTTTCGCCGCGGACGAGGTCAACTGCCGGGTGGATGCGCTGCTGCGCGAAGCGGGTATTCGTGTCGCCTTCGAGCAGATGGATGTATGGCTGCATCGGGACGAAGGGGAGGCGGTCAAGGTGCATTCCGCCCAGCAGCTACCGCCGGCCTCGTTGAGCTGAGCTGAGGTCTATTGCCGCGTGGCCAGCAACAGAAATTCCCGATTACCGTCGCCGCCGGTAATCGGGCTCTCCTGCCAGTGCGTGACACAAAGCCCGTGTTCGTGACAGGTGCTGACAATACGGGTTCTTACTTCGCTGAAACGAGCGGGGTCTTGCACTACGCCACGCTTGTCGAGCGCGCCGGGTGCCAGCTCGAACTGCGGTTTCACCAGTGAAAGTAGCTGTCCCTTGGCAGGCAACAGCGTGGCGATTTCGGGAATGATCAGCGTCTGGGAGATAAACGAGACGTCCATGACCGCGATATCGGCCGGGTGCCGGGCAAGAACGTTCAAAAGGGCGTCGTCCCGGCTCATGGAGCGAGCGTTCAAGCCCTCCAGGCAGGTCACTCGATGATCCTCTCGAAGCGCGGGGGCGAGCTGGTCGTGTCCTACCTCCACGCCGACGACATGTCGGGCGCCGAAGTGCAAGGCGCAGTCGGTAAACCCGCCGGTGGACTGGCCGATATCGAGCACGACCCGGTCGTCCAGGCGCATGTTCAAGGCACTGAGCACCCCTTCAAGCTTGAGCCCTGCACGGGAGGCGTAGCGCTCCTCCGGGTCTTCATCGATGGTAAAGAGGGTATCCGACGGCCACGGTTGCGACACCTTGGTGAGCGGCGTGCCGTCGGATAGCCGAACGCGGCCGTTGCGGATAAGGCGTTGGGCCCGGGTGCGGGAGTTGGCAAGCCCGAGGCTCACCAACAGCTGATCGAGTCGCTTCATATCGTAACGTCTAGCGGGGGTCCTTGGGGAGAGGGCTGGCCTGCAGCTCGAGCGCCGGCAGACGTGCGGCCCCCCAGCTGCGATGCAGATAGCCCTTTACGCTTTCGAGCTCTTCTGCAGAAACCGTGGCCGCCTCACCGCGCTCCAGAGGGTCATGATGGTAGATGTAAAGGCGTGAGGTGAACTGGTCGAAAGGCAGTGAAGCCTCGCCGAAGCGTTCTCCAAAGCCGGATGTGCTGACCTTGACGCCATCGCCCCAGTCCTGACCACTGTCGTTGTTGGGGTTATAGAAATAGACGCGCATGGTATCCGACGGATCGAGGGAGGCGCGCAAGATGGTAATGGCGTGCCAGCCGACGAACCGGCCTGCGCTGTCGGTGGCAGCAATGCCGGCGGGTTGAGGGTGAATCAGCGGTTGATTACCGTTGTAGAAGGGGTGATAGCTTGCATAGAAATGGCGAATGAAGTGCTCCACATCGCAGAGCCTGCCGCTGGCAACATCCACGTTGATGCGAAACCCGCGGCCTGACCACCAGCCGTGAAACTCCGGGTTCACCCAGCGGTGGGGGTCGCCCTCACGCCCGATACAGCGCCTGCCCATTTCGGCGTAGATACGATCCAGGTGGGGCACCACGATCAACGACACAGGGTCGAGATCCATCGGCAGCTCGCTGGATACGCCTGAGGCGCTTTGCTGAGAAGAGATCGGCTGGCCTTCAAAGTGCATGATGATCTCGTCGTCTCGCGCGGCCCAGGCGACCATCTGCAACAGATAATCCGGGTCGTTGTAGGCCCACATGGATAGCGCCCGCGCGGACTGGCAGGTGGGGTTGTTCCCCTGGCCGACACCCAGCGGCAGGCCAAGCAGGCACAGCACGCCCTCGATCAGCCGAGAGCGTGCGCTGATCTTGTCGCCATAGGCATGAACAAGACGTGCCTCGGCCCAGTCGGACAATCGCAGATTCAACTGGCGCCACATGGCCGGCGCCACCGGCGGCTGATAGAGGATGCCCCGCTCAAGCATCAGCGCCAATCCATAGACCGCTTGTGCCGTGTCCGGGTAAATGCCGCTTCGAATCAAGGCGTGAACCAGCTCGCGGTAACAGAGCATGCAGTCGCGCCCGGTGGAGGAGAGCCCCAGCGCCTCGCCGAGCAGGTGGTCGCTCTCGTCCAGACAAAACCGCAGCAGTACCGCGTGATAGGGCGATACCAGGCCGGTGTCGTGCATGGCCCGGGCAAAGCCGGTGGCCTCGACCTGAAGGGTGGCCATGTCCATGCCTTCCAGCCGGCGCTGGTAGATCGCTACCCCCGGGTCTTCGCGGCATGCCTGGGTCGGCCCGTACAGCGAGCTTACCAGTCTGTCCGCGCCTTGACCGCTGGCACCCAGGTCAATCGTCGGGTCGGCCTGACACAGGGCAATCTGGGTAATCATCTGCTTGATGCTTTCCACCTGGACCGGGCGCTGTTTCAGAATGCGCCAGATCTCCTCGATCAACTGATCGACGATATGCTCATAACCGATGCGGCTGGCCATGTGCTTGAAAAGGTGACGAGTAAGCGTTGCCAGACGGCCCTGGATTTCACGCTCGGCTTCGGTGGGAGGGCTGAAAAGCAGCGACAGGTTAAGCGCCATCACCTGGGTCAGGTAGTGGTGCGCCTGCGCCTGGGAGATAAGCGAATGGACGTACTCCCCCTTGGCGATGGCCAGAAGGCGCAATTCGCTCAGCGCCTCGATCACCACGACATTCGCCTCGGCGCTTTTAAGCGAAAAAGGCGTCAGGGAGGGCTGAAGATACTGAGGGGTCTCCCAGTCCGAGCCTTGAAACAGCGCGGCGGACTCGATATCTCCCACGCGCCTCTCAAGTGCCTGACAGCCGTCTTCCAGAAGCAGGACCCGGCGCGCGGTATCCAGCACCCGAGAAAGCTTGGTGGGCTTGGAGAACGCTGGCGCCTCCTGTAGAAGGCGCAGGGCGTCGTCAAACTTTTCCAGCAGTCCAGGCAGTCTGGACGCTGTTTCCTCGGCGGTGATCACGATGGCTCCTTTCCCCGGGGGCTCTTCTGAGCACGCGGGGGATTATACATAGAAGTCGAGATCTTCTTGATGTTTTAGCAGATCGCGCAGGGTATGCGCGTCGTCGCCCTTGAAGTAGACAAGCCCCCAGTGAGTGCCAAAGGCGGTGCGCTTGGTGACGGTTTCCTCAAGCGGCGAGGTCAGCTCGTGGGACTCGAAGTAAGGATGATCCTCGGTCTCTTCCGGGATTTCCAGACGGCTGACCACACGGCGGCGAGGATAAACCCCGAAACAGCCGGCAAAGCCCTTGGCATCCACCACTTCCTGGGGGAAAAACGCCGCCACCTCTTCAGCGGTGCTTTTCGGGTCGAAGACCAGCATCGAAGCCTGGTAGGCGTTGAAGCCGTAGACCCGCTCGAGCAGTTCAAATACCTTGAACCCCGGCGGACGGTAGGCGACTTCGCCAAAATACATCTCGCCGTCGCTGGTCACGAAGTACTCCGGGTGAATCAACCCGAACTCGATATCGAAAGCCTTGATGAGCTTTTCGATCTGGGTGGTGATCTGGTCGCGGTAGCGCTCAAGCTCGGGGGAGGCGGGAACGAATACCGAATAGCCCAGCGTCACGTACTCGGAAATGTTCAGAAACGCGATCTTGCCGTCGTGGATCCACGCCTCCACGGCGAACTCCCAGCCATCCAGGTGGGACTCCATGAGTACCGGAAACTCTTCATCGGGAATGGTATCCACCTCGTCCGGGGTACGGATGACCCGATGGCCGAGGCAGCCCGCCTTGTCGAAAGCCTTCAGGTGAATCGGGTCGTTGGGGTCGCCATCGAGCTTCAGGAGTGTCTGATTGACCCGCTTGAGAAAGCGAATGACGTCCTCTTTATCGTGGGCTTCCTCGAAAATGCCCACGCGAATGCCTCCCAGCTGGGCCCGACGCTTCATCAAGGCCTTGTCGCGCAGTAAAAGCGACTGGCCGTAGAGGCGGGGGTTGTCCAGCAGTACCGAGTTGATCGCGCCGGCCCATTCCACGGTCTCTTCAAAAAGGGGAATGGCCACATCCACGCCCTTGTCTTTCAGCGTTTCAGCGATTTCCAGCGACCGGTCGTTCAAGCGCTCGAAGTTCCATGCCACATGAGGGATATCGTGCTGCTGGCAGTACTCTGCCGCCCAGTCGGGTGCCACCACGATGTAGCGGCGATCGAATTTCTCCGCCGCTTCAATGGCATTAAGGCTCCAACCAAGTAGGGCGATATAGCCCTTATCTGAATCCTTTTGCATAAGGTGACTCCTTCGGGGGGTAAGAAACTGCCGCATTCTCAGTCCACCATACACTACTCGATCATCGGGGAACGAACCTTATGACATCTCTTTCCCCCTGGGCTTGCGCGCGCACCGTGAATGCGGCAGTAAAGGGCGGACGTTAGAATATGATAGGCTAGGCTCTGGATTGAGACCTTTAAATGGCAAGAGGATAAGGCCAAGATGGCGGCCAAGCCGATCTACCGGGTAGTGGTTCACCAGCAAGGTGAAGTGTGGGATTTATACGTCAGAGAAATCTTTCAAAGCGAACTCTGGGGGTTTATTGAAGTCGAGGAGTTTGTCTTTGACGACGCTTCAAGGGTGGTAGTGGATCCCGGTGCGGAAAAGCTACAGCGTACCTTCGAGGGTGTTAAGCGTAGCTACCTGCCTCTCAATGCCATCGTGCGCATTGATGAAGTGGAGCGTGAAGGCCCCTTGAAGGCAGTGAAAAGCGACACCCGCGTTGCAGAGTTCCCTCGTCCTTTTCCGCTTCCTCCCCGCGGAGAAGGGTAAGCGTTGAATACCCGTGTTCGCCCAAAGCGCGAGCGCGGCGTTGTGATTAGCGCATGTGTTTATGATCAGGACCCTAAGTCATGCAAGTAAAAAAGCGTCGTTTACATTGTTATTGTGTCACCGCTGGTCTGTTGTTGAGCGTCGGCAGCGGTCAGACATTCGCCCAGACCGATAATCAAGCGTGGGTCAGCGAAGAGCTGAGCACCTTTGTTCGCAGCGGCCCCACCGACGGCTATCGGATCGTAGGTACGTTGAATGCCGGTGAGCAGGTGGAAGTGCTTGAACAAAGCGGCAACTATACCCAGGTGCGTGGCAGCGGTGGCGATGCCGTCTGGGTGCTGAGCGACGAGCTTCAGCAGACCCAGAGCGCTCGAGAGCAGCTTCCCGAACTCGAAGGCCAGGTGGAAGAGTTGACTCAGGAGCTTGAAGGTATCAACGACACCTGGGAAGAGCGCGTCTCCTCCATGAGCGATACGCTGGACGTTCGCGAGCAGCGCATTGCCGACCTGGAAGCGCGCAACCGTGAGCTTGACAGCGAAGCCGATCAGTCGCGCCAGCAGGTACGCGCCCTTCAGGCCCGCCTGGATACCCAGGAAGAAGATCTCTTGATGCGTTATTTCATGTACGGCGGCGGCGTGGCCGGCGCGGGGCTTCTGGTCGGGCTGATCGTGCCGCATCTGCCGCGTCGACGTAAAAAGCGCGACCGCTGGTTTTAAGAGGTAGTGATGGAAAACCCATGGCGCAAACGTTGGCAGGAAGGGCGAATCGGCTTTCATCAGACGTCGGTTCACCCGGTACTGACCCGTTACTGGGCGGGCCTGGCGATTCCCCGAGGCGCCAAGGTGCTGGTGCCGCTTTGCGGTAAAAGCCTTGATATGCGCTGGCTGGCAAAGGCGGGCCACCCGGTGCTGGGCGTCGAACTCGCGCCGGAGGCCGTGGTTCAGTTCCTGGAGCAGGACCCTGGCGGCGTATCACGCTATCGCCAGGCCGGGTTCGAGGTAACGCGCCAAGGTAGCATCGAGCTTTGGTGCGGCGATTTTTTTCACCTGTATATCCAGCAGGCCTGCGAGCTGGGTGCGTTTTACGACCGCGCCGCGCTGATTGCGCTGCCGCCGGCGACTCGCCAGCGTTACGCATTTCATCTTGCCCAGCTGATACCGCCCAAGGCTCGGGGGCTGCTGGTCAGCGTGACCCACTCAAATGGAGATGACGGGCCGCCGTTCAGCGTGTGCGCCGATGAGGTGCAAAGGCTGTTGACCCCGAATTTCAAACTCGACCTTCTGGAAAGCGGCGACGCCGATGGGCGCGGCGTCAGCGAGCAGGTGTGGGCGCTTGAGCGGCGCGGGCCGATATAGCCCGCGCCAACTAGCTCACGCAGTGATCCTTCGACAGGGCCCTGCGTGTGATCAACGGGCCAGCAGGCGGGCAAGCTCCGGGTCGCTGAACGCGCGGTTCAGGCCATCGCTTAGAAGGTCGTTGAGCATGCGCGTATTGGTGGCTTCACCGGGTTTGACGGCGTAGCCCTGCGTGCGCCGGGAAGTATAGGTGCCGGTGTAAGTGGTACCCTTGTTTTGCGCTATGGCGCGAAACACCCCTTCGATCCGGGCCTCGTCCACCAAGGGCTGGCCGCTATCGCCTTGACCGTAGTGCAGGCTGGCAAGTTCCAGTGTCAGGCTGGGACCATTCTGAGCGGGGTTGGTGGTGGGGGTGAAGCCCATTTCGCGCACGGCGCGCTCCGCTTCGGCTTGAAGCCTGGGTATCACTTCGTGGCTGTTGACCGTAATCTGGGCAGTGGACATGTTGCCCCCCGAACGGGTACCGATCACTTCGCTTTCCCGGGCGTCGACGGCCGCCACGCTCACCTGCTGGCCGGAACCAGCCTGGGGCACTTCGGCGGTACGCTCGGGACTCAACTGAAGGTATTGGGGGCTTGCGCAGCCCGCCAGCAGGGCGCTGGCCGCCAGCGCCGTCGATAGTGTCAAGAAGTGACGCCGAAGCATGGTGTTTCTCCGCGATGGCTAAAAGGCCAGTATAACGTGGGAGTTCGCCTTGGGTAACGTCAAACGACAAGGTTTAGGCAACGCGGCAAGGAGAAAGACGTTCATGAGCCACGGCGATCTTTTCGAAGGCGACCACGCCCCGGTCAATCTGCTACCCCGGGACGGCGAAGCGTACTATCTCGGGCGAATGCTGAGCGAACAAGAAGCGACCCTGATACTTGAGTGCTGCGTGGATGAACTTTCCTGGGCGCATGACCGGCTGGTGCTGTTTGGCAAGACGATCGTGACCCAGCGAAAAGTCGCCTGGTATGGCGACGCCTCGATCAATTACACGTATTCCGGCCAGACCAGGACCGCCCAGCCCTGGCCCGAGCATCTATGGCGATTGAAAACCCGGGTCGAGCAGGAGTGCGGCGAACGGTTCAATTCGTGTCTGGCGAATCTTTACCATTCAGGGGAGGAGGGTATGGGCTGGCACAGCGACGATGAAAAGGAGCTTGCGCCCAACGGCGTGATCGCTTCACTCACCCTGGGCGGCGAGCGGCGCTTTTCGTTCAAGCACAAGCAGGACAAGGAGCGGGTATCGCTTGAACTTGAACATGGCAGCCTTTTGATCATGCAAGGGGCGACCCAGACGCACTGGTGGCACAGCCTGCCCAAGACCAGAAAAAGCCGAGAAGTACGGGTGAACCTGACCTTTCGGCAAATGCGTTGCTAGCGTGCCCTTGTATTGAAACGCCGCTGCCCTGAGCGGCGTTTCAATCAGCCTGTGCGCACCTGGTTGGTCTGCGGCGCATCATCTACGAAGCGGTGCCATTGGCGGGGGTGGGCGTAAAGGCGTTGGCCCCGATGGATATTCAGGCGCTCGAAGTCGGCGTGACGCACAGTGGCAAGCCAGGGCGAAGCTAGCCAGTCGGCTTCAAGTTCCACGCGCACTTCGGCACCGATCAACGAAATGGCGGTTACCAGAACCGGCAGGTGACAGCCCGGTTCGAATGTCTCGGCCAGACGCACCTCGTGAGGGCGGAGCAAAAGCTCTTCATTGCCATCGGGCAGCGACACCTTCATTCGGGCGTCGCCACAGGTAAGCACGCCGTCATGCACCCGACCTTCCAGGTAATTCACATCGCCCAGAAACTCGAACACGAAGCGGTTTCTGGGCGCACGGTAGAGGGCGTCCGGCGCATCGACCTGCTCGATACGTCCGTTGCTCATGACCACCACGCGATCTGAAAGCTCCAGCGCCTCTTCCTGGTCGTGAGTGACGAACACGCTGGTAAAGCCCAGCTCTTCATGAAGTCGGCGAAGCCAGCGGCGAAGTTCCTGGCGTACCTTGGCGTCCAGGGCGCCGAAGGGTTCGTCCAAAAGCAGTACATCGGGCTTGACTGCCAGCGCCCGGGCAAGCGATACCCGTTGCTGCTGGCCACCCGAGAGCTGTGCGGGCAAACGGTTCGCCAGGTGCTCGAGCTGAACCATTTCCAGAAGCCGCAGGACCCGCGCGCGAATCTCCTGCCGGGAAGGGCGCTCCTTGCGCGGCATGACCGTCAGACCGAAGGCGACATTGTCGAACACGCTCATATGACGAAACAGCGCATAGTGCTGGAACACGAACCCGATGCGGCGGTCGCGCACGTGAACGTGGGTCACATCGCGCTCGCCAAACAGGATCTTGCCCGCATGCGGAGCGCGGTCGGCGGTTTCAAGCCCGGCAATGATGCGCAAAAGGGTGGTCTTTCCCGAACCCGATGGCCCCAAAAGCCCCACCAGTTCGCCATCGTGAATATCGAGATTGATGGGCTCAAGCGCCTGAGTGGCGCCAAAATGCTTGGCGATGTTGTGCAGTTGAATGCTCATGAGAGTGCCTCCCGGCGGGTGGCGCGCCACTGCAACGCGGCCTTGGCAGCCAGCGTGAGCAGCGCAATCAGCGCCAATAGCGCCGCGCTTGAGAACGCACCGACCGCGTTGTAATCCTGGTAAAGCTGTTCAAGGTGAAGCGGCAAGGTGTTGGTATGTCCGCGAATCGCGCCCGACACCACGGATACCGCGCCGAATTCGCCCACTGCCCGCGCGTTGGTCAGGATAACGCCGTACATGAGCGCCCAACGGATATTGGGCAGCGTGACCCGCCAGAAGACGGTAAAGCCCGAGGCGCCCAGCGTCACCGCGGCTTCCTCCTCGCGGGAGCCCTGGGCCTGCATCAGGGGAATCAGCTCGCGGGCAACGAAGGGGCAGGTAACGAAGATCGTGACCATCAGAATGCCCGGCCAGGCAAACATCAGCTGAATGTCGTAGCTATCCAGGAAGCCGCCGATCCAGCCGTTTCGTCCATACAGCAGTAGATAGATAAGCCCCGCCACGACCGGGGATACCGCGAAGGGAATATCGATCAGCGTCTGCAGAATCCGTCTGCCTGGAAAACGAAACCGGGTCACCAGCCAGGCAAGCGCGACGCCGAAGACCAGGCAGACCGGAATGGTCATCAGCGCAATCACAAGCGTCAGGCCGATGGCGTGAAGCGTGTAGACGTTACTGACGTTGGTCCAGAACACCATCGCCCCCTGCGAGAACGCCTGAGCGAAGATGGCCACCAGCGGCAGCAATAGAAAAAGTGCCGAAAGAAGTACGGCAGCGGTGATCAACAGGCGCCGAACAGCCGGCGCATCTCCCACGCGGCGCATCAGGTGTTCCCTCCGTGCATGCGGCGAACGAAGCGTCCTTGCCAGACGTTGATGGCCAGCAACAGCGCCAGTGAGGTGAACAGCACCACGGAGGCAATCGCCGAGGCGCCGGCGTAGTCGTACTCCTGAAGCCTTACAAAGATCATCAGGGCGGTGATTTCTGTCTCATAAGGCATGTTGCCGGCGATAAAGATGATCGCGCCGAACTCGCCAAGCGAGCGTACGAAGGCAAGCCCGGTGCCCGTTACCAGGGCAGGCCACAAGTGCGGCATGATCACCCGACGAAAGGCTTGGCCGTCGGTGGCGCCCAGGGCCATCGCCGCCTCGTCGATCTCGGCGGGCAGATCCTCAAGCACCGGCTGAACCGTGCGAACCACGAACGGAATGCTGGTAAACGCCATGGCAAGCGCGATACCCACCCAGGTGTAGGCGACCTGAAACCCCAGCGGCTCGAGCAGTTGCCCCATCCACCCGTTGCGTGCGTAAAGCGTGGCAAGCGTGATACCGGCGACCGCGGTAGGCAGGGCGAAGGGCAGATCCATCAGCGCATCCAGAAGCCGCTTGCCGGGAAACTCGTAGCGCACCAGCACCCAGGCCAGTAAAAGGCCGAACAGCGCATTTACCAGTGCCGCCACCGCCGCTGCACCCACGGTGACCATGTAACTTGCCACCACGCGACCCTCGGAAATGATCGCCCAGTACTCGGCAAGGCTGAGCCCGGCCAGCTGGCCGAACAGGCCGGTGATGGGAAGCAGCAGTACCAGCGAGATGAACAGCACGCTGATACCCATGGAAAGGCCAAAGCCCGGCAGCACGCGCGCGCTGCCGGGTGAGCGAAAGGTTAACTGACGCATGATGAACCGTTAGCGACGCTGAAGCTGGTCGAGCATGCCGCCGCTTTCAAAGTGGGTTTGCATGATCTCGTCCCAGCTGCCGAACACGTCATCGACGTTGAAGAGTTCAGTCTCGGGGAAGTCATCGGCAAACTCTTCCAGTACGGTTTCATCGTGTACGCGATAGTTGAAGCCGGCAAGCGTACGCTGAGCCTCTTCGGTGTAAAGGTACTCGAGATAGCCTTCGGCCAGATCGGTATTACCGTTACGCTCGGCGTTTTGCGAGACTACCGCCACCGGGAACTCGGCCAGCACGCTCATCGGCGGTACCACAACTTCGTAGTCGTCGCTGCCGTACTCGCGGCGGATATTGTTCACCTCGGACTCGAAGCTGATCAGCACATCGCCGATCCCGCGCTCGATGAAACTGGTGGTAGCACCCCGGCCGCCGGTATCGAATACCGCAACGTTGGCGAGAAGCGTGCGCATGAAGTCCTGGATCTGCTCTTCGTCGCCGTCGAATTCACGGTCGGCGAAGCCCCAGGCGGCCAGGTAGGTGTAGCGCGCATTGCCCGAGGTTTTCGGGTTGGGGAAGACCAGCTCGACGTCTTCTTGTACCAGGTCGTCCCAGCTCTCGATACCCTTGGGGTTATCCTTGCGCACCAAGAAGGCGGTGGTGGAGTAGTAGGGCGAGGCGTTGTTGTCGAGGGCGTTCTGCCAGTCTTCATCCACCAGGCCGGCTTCGGCGAGCACATCGACGTCGGTGACCTGGTTGAAGGTGACGACGTCGGCGCGCAGGCCCTGCATGATGGCCCGCGCTTGAGCCGAGGAGCCGCCGTGGGACTGGCTGACGCTGACCTCTTCATCGTGCTCATCTTGCCACCAGGCGATAAAATCCGGGTTAATCGCCACGAACAGTTCGCGGGCAATATCGTAGGAGGAGTTTAAAAGCTCCCGTTCCTGGGCCATGGCGGTACCCGTGACCCCAGCGGCCGCCGTGCCCAGCGCCAGAGCCAGCACGGTGCGTCGAAAAGGAGCGGTTACAAACGTGATTGAGCGCATTGAGTCTTCCTGATTGAAGGTGGGCGATAAAAGACAGACGTCCATGGAGCATTGCTTGAAAGCGTTTCGACGAATCTTCTTTAAAGAAGGACGTTCATTCAACAGACGTTCTTGCCATAGACGTTTTCGCGATAAGACAAGGTTAGTCCTGAGTTTAGGGAATTACAATCGGGTTTTATATTCAATTAAAGAATAACGATTGTTGCCTGACCACTAAGCGATACCGGCCTGTCGTCATGGCGATGGCAATACGGAATATGCTGAGGAGGGCGCTATCAGCATAAGCTCTATCAGCATAAGCTCTGTTAACATGAGCGCTTTACAGTGCGCCTTTTCCAAAGGAGCGAAACCCGTCTAGCTCAGGAGCGTGTCATGCCCGTTTCAAAAGATTTCCTGATCGCCCCCTCGATCTTGTCCGCCAACTTCGCTCGGCTGGGCGAAGAGGTGGACAACGTACTGGCCGCAGGGGCCGATATCGTGCATTTCGATGTAATGGACAACCATTACGTGCCCAATCTGACCATCGGCCCCATGGTGTGCAAGGCGCTTCGCCAGCACGGCGTTACCGCGCCGATCGACGTGCACTTGATGGTCAAGCCCGTGGACCGGATGATCAGCGATTTTATCGATGCCGGGGCGAGTTACATCACCTTTCACCCGGAAGCCTCCGAGCATATCGATCGTTCGCTGCAGCTGATCCGCGATGGTGGCTGCAAGGCGGGTCTGGTATTCAACCCGGCCACGCCGCTTGCGTATCTGGACTACGTGATGGACAAGGTCGACATGGTGCTGTTGATGAGCGTCAACCCGGGCTTCGGCGGGCAGTCGTTCATTGCGTCGACACTGGATAAACTACGGGAAGCCCGCCGGCGCATCGATGCATCCGGACAAGATATTCGCCTGGAAGTCGATGGTGGGGTCAAGGCCGATAACATCGCCCGGATTGCCGAGGCAGGAGCGGATACGTTCGTGGCGGGCTCGGCCATCTTCAGCGCCCGCCAGGCCAGTGACCCTCACGGGTACGATTCGGTCATCCGCTCTCTTCGCCAGGCCCTGGGGTCTCTCAAGAGCCACGATCAATGAAGCTTCATTCGGGGTTTCAGATAGCGGTTTAACTTATCCACAACCCAGGTGAGTCCTGTCCTGGGCGCGCCGTGGATCGAGACCTGATGCATGCGGTAGAGCGAGGCGTAGGCATTTCGCGCAAGCCAGCCCTCCAGAAAGAGACCGCGTGAGGCGCCGCCCCGCATCAGGTTGCCGACCGCATCGTAGCGGGCAAGCGATACCAGAGAGCCCTTATTGCGGAATTTGAAAGGCTTGAGCGGCTTGCCTTCCAGCACTTTGCCGAGGTTTTCGGCCAGCACGCCCGCCTGCTGGCGCACGGCTTGCGCCGTCGGCGGGACGGTCGAGTCGTCCTCCTGGGGGCAACTGGCACAATCCCCCATGGCGAAAATGCTCGGGTCGTCCACGCTTTGCATGGTCTGCGCAACGCATACCTGGTTTTTCTTGTTCACCGTAAGCCCCAGCTCGGCGAGAAAATCCGGCGCCTTGATCCCCGCGGCCCATACGTTGAGGTCAGTTTCGATGACCTCGCCTTCGTCGGTGACCAGCTGGTTCTCCTGAGCCTCTTGAATGGCGGTCTCCAGGTGAAGATTGATGCCCAGCTTTTCAAGCTCCTGGTGAACGGTCTGGCTGACCCGCTCGGAAAGCGCGGGGAGTATGCGCGGGGCGGCCTCGATCAGGTGAATGCTGATCTGGTTGTCATCGACGTCGGTCACGCCGTAGGCGTTGAGCAGGCGAGTGACATCCAAAAGCTCGGCCGCAAGCTCTACGCCGGTGGCGCCCGCGCCAACGATACCCACGCTCAGTGTCGTGTGCTCGCGAAGTGTCGGGTCGGTGTAGCGCAGAAAGGTGTTGATCATGTCGCGCTGAAAGGCCTTGGCCTGCTGGGGCGAGTCGATAAAGTGACAGTGCTCGGCGACACCTTTCGTGCCGAAATCGTTCGATACGCTACCCAGGGAGAGCACCAGATAGTCGTAGGTGAGCGTACGTTCGGGCAGCACTTCCTCGCCATCTTCATCCAGAATGGGAGCAAGATCGAGGGTCTTGCTGTCGCGGTCGAGACCTGCCAGCGAGCCGCGCTGGTAACGGTAGCCGTGAGTGCTGGAGTGGCCGCGAAAGTCGACCTCATCCATGGTGGAGTTCAAGATGCCGGTCGCAAGTTCATGCAACAAGGGCTTCCAGACATGCGTGGCGCTGCGATCCAGCAGCACGATTTCGGCGCGTTTTTTCTTGCCCAGCGTATGTCCCAGGCGCGTGGCCAGGGCAAGGCCCCCCGCGCCGCCGCCGACAATCACAATCCTTGGTATGGCCATCAGCTTCTCCTTGGCAAACGAATTCCTTGCGAATGTATTCTGACAAACCTGGCTCTAGCATAGTGGGTTCTCGTGGCTCTGACGAATGCCTGGTCTGGGTCGTCAGGCACGTCTACCCGGAATGCCTTGCCCGGCTTGCTTGCGATATCCTCCATCAATGATTCAATCTTTCATCACGATCCAATGTCATCAATGACCCAAGGAGCTGGCGTGTGCACTCTATCCTGACGGATAAACGATTGATCGCTTTTGACCTGGACGGCACGCTGATCGATTCAGTGCCGGATCTTGCCGTGGGTGTCCAAAAAGCCCTGGCCGAGGTGGAACTGCCCGGCCCTGAAGAGGTGCTGGTGCGTGACTGGGTAGGCAACGGTGCTCCAAAGCTCATCGAGCGCGCACTGACCTGGGCTCTGAGCAAGCCTCCGGAACCCACGCTCGTGTATACGGCTTTCAACGCCTTCCTGCGTCACTACGGTGAGGCGCCCCATGCGCGCACCCGGCTCTACGACGGGGTGAAGGAGGCACTTGATGCGCTTGAACAGGCAGGGTTTGTGCTGGTGCTGATCACCAACAAGCCCGAGCGATTCATCGCACCGATTCTCGAGCATTTCGAGCTTTATGCGCATTTTGCGCTGTGTATCGGGGGCGATACGCTAAGCGAGAAAAAGCCCAGCGGCCTGCCGCTTCTGCATGCCGCCGAAGTGCTGGGTATCGCACCTAGCGCCTGTGTGATGGTAGGAGACTCCAAGCACGATATTCAGGCAGGCCAGGCAGCAGGATTCAGCACCGTGGCGCTTCCCTACGGGTACAATCACAACGAGCCTGTCGAGGCGAGCCATCCAGATGTGTGTATCGATTCGCTCGCTGCCCTGGTCGATTGATTCAAGGCCGGGCGCCGCCGAGTGCTTTATGAAGCAGCTCAGCGTTATAGCTGAGCATGGCCGGGTAGTTATAGGCGGGGCTGTCCGAATCGCCCAGGGCATCCACATAAAGCGGGCCGGCCAGGGCGATGTTGCTTTCGCGCGAAAGCGCATCCATGTGAATGAAGGGCGTGGTGCTCTCGTAAAAAAGGGCCGACGGGCGGGTCTGGGTCAGCCACTCGCTCATGGTCGCCATGTCAAAAGCGCTGCCCAGGGTTTCACTGTTGCTGCCCCAGATGGCGGCGTACTGAAAATTGAATGCCCGGGCGAAGTAGCCCATGCCGGCTTCGCTGGTGACAAGAACGCGGTTGGTTTGCGGGATACCCTGCAAGCGCTCCTGGATACGCTCAGCGAGCATGGCAAGTGACTGGCGCGTTTCCTCGGCCCGGGCGTTGAACGCCGCTTCTTTTTCCGGGTAGTGCTGGGCAAGCGTTCGCGCGATCACATCGATATAGGCGCTGGCGCCTGCCGGGTCCATCCACATATGCGGATCAATACCGCCTGCGTGGCGTCCTGCCGGGATGGGCAGCGCCTCTATGTCTGCTCGTTCGGCAATCGCCTTCAGGCGCAGTTGCTGGTCGGCCATCGCTTCGACGTGTCTGAGCCAGGGCTCAAGACCAAACCCGTTGTAAAAGACGATATCGGCCTCTTCGATGGCCAGCACATTGGGTGGGGTCAACTCCCAGCGGTGGACATCCTGGCCGCGGGGCACGATGGTGGACACGCTGACATCATCACCTGCAATGCGGCGCACCAGATCGCCGATGACTGAAAACGAGGCAATCACTTTGAACGAGGGATTGGCCAGGCTGGGCGAGGCCAACAGTAGCGAGCCGACCATCAGCAGGCACCCCCAGATTGCTCGTTGCTTCATTGCGTTGTCCTTCAATTCAAAAAGTGGCAAATCATAATGATTGCGCGGATGGGTTGCCAGCTCCGCTCAAGACGTTCTGCGTCACTAGTATAGAAAAAGCCATCGATCGTCGTTGATCTTGATCAATCCCTTGGCACTGCAACCCGTCACCGGGTTAGGGTATCATCGTTTTTTACCGATTGATCAGTGTGATGGAGTGAGCGTGGCGATGGCGCAATATACACAGCGTGTGCTGATGATCGATAACTACGATAGCTTCACGTTCAATATCGTTCAGTATCTAAGCGAGCTGGGTGCCGAAGTCGCCACATACCGACACGATGCTATCAGCCTCGAGCAGATCCGCACGCATGCCCCGACGCACCTGATGATCTCGCCCGGGCCTTGTACGCCCAACGAAGCGGGAATCTCGCTTGCGGCCATCGAGCACTTCGCCGGTCGTCTGCCCATTTTGGGAGTGTGCCTGGGCCACCAGGCCATCGGCCAGGTCTTTGGCGCCCGGGTGGTGCGTGCGCCCAGGGTGATGCACGGCAAGACCTCGCGCATCGAGCATACCGGTCAAGGCGTTTTTCGCGCGCTTGAAACGCCTTTGGAAGTCACCCGGTATCACTCGCTGGTGGTAGAGCGCGAAAGCCTGCCGGCGTGTTTTGAGGTAACGGCCTGGACGGGGGAGGCGGACGAGACGCCTGGGTTGATCATGGGCTTGCGTCATCGAACGCTTGATATCGAAGGAGTGCAGTTTCATCCTGAGTCGATACTGACCCGACAGGGCCACGCGCTTTTAGCGAACTTTCTGCAACGCACTTGATTGCTTAATATTCACGTTTAGAGGCTTTTGTGTTCATGCAAATGCGAGACGCCATCAATGCGGTCATGCGCCGCGAAGATCTATCTTTTGACGCCATGCGCACGCTGATGCACCAGATCATGACCGGCGAAGCCTCGGACGCCCAGATCGGTGGTCTGCTGGTCGGGCTCTCCATGAAAGGGGAGAGCGCCACCGAGATCAGCGCCGCCGCCCAGGTGATGCGCGACTTGATGCGTCCGGTCGCGCTCACCGCCGAGAACGTGGTGGACATCGTCGGCACCGGCGGCGACGGCGCGAATCTCTTCAACGTCTCCACCGCCTCGAGCTTCGTGGCCGCTGCGGCCGGCGCCCATGTGGCCAAGCACGGCAATCGTAGCGTCTCCTCCTCATCGGGCAGCGCGGATCTTTTCGATATCGCCGGTATTTACCTGGACTTGTCGCCGGAGCAGGTGGCGCGCTGTATCGAGCAGGTCGGCGTCGGCTTCATGTTCGCCCCGAACCACCACCCGGCGATGCGTTACGCGATCGGCCCGCGCCGCGAAATGGGCGTGCGGACACTGTTCAATATTCTAGGGCCCTTGACCAACCCCGCCAGCGCTCCCAACCAGGTGCTGGGCGTTTACGCCCCGGAGCTTGTGCCGCTGATGGCCGAGGCGCTCAAGAAACTGGGCAGCCGCCACGTGATGGTGGTGCACTCGGAAGATGGCCTCGACGAGATATCGCTGGCCGCTCCGACGCAGGTTGCCGAGCTAAAAGACGGCGCTATTCACGAGTACACGATCACCCCGGAAGAGCTCGGTATCGAGCGCCAAAGTCTGGCCACTTTGAAAGCGGCCACCGCCGAAGATAGCCTGCGTCTGGTCAAGGCTGCCCTGGTCGGCGACGGCCCCGAGGCGGATATCGTCGCACTCAACGCAGGGGCGGCGCTTTACTGCGCGGGAGTGGCGGATACCTTGAAAGAAGGGGTCATCGTTGCCCAGGACGCCCAGGCCTCCAAACTGCCGCTCGAAAAGCTCCGTGAGCTTTCACACTTCACCAGCGTGTTTAAAGGGTAAATCCATGAATCGCCAAGCCACGCCCACCATCTTGACGCGCATTCTGGACCGCAAGGATCAGGAAGTCGCCACTCGCCAACAGGCGGTTTCCGAGCACGACCTGCTCGCGCTTGCCGCCCGGCAAAGCGCCCCACGCGGTTTCATCGACGCCCTGAACCGGCGTATTCTGGCGGGCGACCCGGCCATCATCGCCGAGGTGAAGAAGGCTTCACCTTCAAGAGGGGTCATCCGCGAGGCGTTCGACCCCGCCGTGATCGCCCAAAGCTATGAAGCGGGCGGAGCGGCGTGTCTGTCGGTGCTCACCGACGCCGACTTCTTCCAGGGCCACGAAGACGACCTGATCGCGGCGCGAAACGCCTGCACTCTGCCGGTGATCCGCAAGGATTTCATCACCCACGGCTACCAGGTCACCGAGGCCCGGGCCATCGGCGCCGACTGTATCCTGCTGATCGTGGCAGCCCTTGATGATGACACGCTCAAGCGTCTACACCAGCAGGCGGGCGAGCTTGGCATGGATGTGCTGGTCGAGGTGCACAGCGCCGAGGAGTTGACCCGGGCGCTGGCACTCAACCTGAAACTGGTGGGCATCAACAACCGCAACCTGCACACCTTCGAGACCGATCTTGAAACGACGCTGTCGCTTTTGTCGTGTATTCCCGATGATGTGACGGTAATCACCGAGTCCGGCATCCTGACCCGAGATGACGTGGCCAGAATGCGCGAGAACAAGGTGAACGGTTTTCTCGTGGGCGAGGCATTCATGCGCCAGGATGACCCCGGCCTCGCCTTGAATCAGCTCTTCTTTTGACCCCTTCGCATATCGTTTAGGCGGGCTCGGCGCTTTTAAGACAGCTTAAAAGCGCTTGCAACGGGTGGGCCAGCGTCTGCTCGGAATAGCGCTTGACCTGACTGCGACAGGAGTACCCGGTCGCCAGAAGCTTTCCGACATTCACCTCGGCCTCCACCTGGGGCTGCCAGGACTGGGCATAGATCACTTTCGACGTGGCCGCGTTGCGGGTTTCATGACCGTAGGTGCCGGACATTCCGCAGCAGCCCGTCGCCATCAAATCGAGCTTTAACCCAAAGGCGGCGAATACCTGCTGCCAGGCCTTGGGGCTGCCCGGGGCGTTGGTCTTTTCGGTGCAGTGGGAAAGAAGCTTGAAGCCCGGGTCCTTCATCGCGGCCTTGAAGGGGGTCAGGGTGTGGGTTTGGGTGGCAAGCCACTCCTGAAGCATCAACACCTGGGGCACGGCGTCCGGGCCCAGGGCTTTGACGTACTCCTGGCGGTAGGTCAGCGTCATCGCCGGGTCGATGCCGACGAAGGGAATGTCGAACTCCGCAAGGGCGCGCAGGCGCTTGGCCTGTTTCTCGGCGGTGCGCTCGAAGGCGCCCAGAAACCCCTGCACCTGCAGGGGTTTACCGTTGGCACTAAACGGCAGCACGAACACGCGAAACTCCAGCCGAGCCAGAAGTTCCACCACGTCCAGCACCAGGTCCGCTTCCATGTGGGTCGTGAAGGCGTCCTGAACCAGGATGACGCTTTTCGCCCGCTGGCGTTCGGTCAATAGCGCCAGGGCGGTAGGCGTTGCTTTGGCTACCCCCCAGGCGCGTAGCTGTTTTTTCACGCTGGCCCGCGAAAGCGTCGGGGTGTCACTCATGCCGATGGTGCGGCGCATGAAGCGCTCCATCCAGCGCTTTTCGATCACCGCGTTATAAAGCGGCGTCATTTTGGCAAGCCAGGGCAGGGTGAACTCGGTGGCGCCGATCACGTAGTCGCGCACCGGGCGCAGGTAGCGGCCATGGTAGACCTCGAGAAACTGCGAGCGAAACTGCGGCACGTTGACCTTCACCGGGCACTGTCCCGCGCAGGACTTGCACGCCAGGCAACCGGCCATGGCATCGTACACCTGGTGGGAGAAATCATGGTGCTGCTCGCGGCTGAACGTGTTGGCAACACGTTTGGGCAGGCTTTTGATAAAGCCCAGGCGCCCCTCGGCTTTTTTCTTGCGCGACTCTTCGACCACGTCGATACCGGCCCGGGACTGCAGGCGCAGCCACTCGCGTACCAGGCTCGCCCGGCCCTTGGGCGAGTGAATCCGGTCGCGGGTCGCCTTCCAGGAGGGGCACATCGGGTCATCGACATCGTAGTTGTAGCAGGCGCCGTTGCCGTTGCAGTACACCGCGGCGTCATACGCCTGCCAGGCACGCTCGTCGATGGTGCGATCGAGCTCGCCGCGAAGCGCCACGCCGTCGATGGCTAAAAGATCCGGGTCGCGGTCGACGGCGATCAGCGCGCTCTCTTTCAAGGGCGTGGCGATCTTGCCCGGGTTGAGCTGGTTGTGCGGATCGAAGGCGGCCTTGATCTTTTGCAGGCTAGGGTAGAGCTCGCCGAAGAATTTGGGCGAGTACTCCGAGCGCATTCCCTTGCCGTGCTCACCCCAAAAAAGCCCGCCGTACTTTTGGGTCAGCGCGGCGACCTCATCGGAAAGCTCGCGAATCAGCGCTTGCTGGGCCGGGTCTTTCATGTCCAGCGCCGGGCGTACGTGCAGCACGCCGGCGTCCACGTGGCCGAACATGCCGTAGTCGAGGCCGTGGGCGTCCAAAAGCGCGCGAAACTCGCCGATATAATCCGCCAGGTGCTCCGGCGGCACCGCGGTGTCCTCGACAAAAGGCAGCGGGCGCTTCTCGCCCTGGACGTTACCGAGTAGCCCCACCGAGCGCTTGCGCATGCCGTACACCGTGGCGGTCTGCGCGCGGCCCAGCGCCTGAGTGTAGCCCAAGCGGGTAACCGTCGCGTCACCGGCCAGGTGCTCGCAAAACGTCGCTACGCGCTCTTCGAGGCGCGTTTCATCGTCGTCGCTGAACTCGATCAGGTTGATGCCGCCAACCGGGATATCGCCTTCGGGGAAGAACTCGGCCACGCTGTCCCAGACGAAATCCTCCATGGCAAGCTTCAGCACCGTGTCGTCGATGGTCTCGATCGAGGTGGGGCGGGCGGTGCTTGCCATCAACGCCTTGGCGTCGCGCAGTGCCTCCATGAAACCTGGGTAGCGCACGTTGACCAGGGTGGTGTGCGGGGGGATCGGCAGCACGTTGAGCACCGCTTCGCTCACGAAGCCAAGCGAGCCTTCGCCGCCGCAGAGGAGGCTATTCAGGTTGAGCTGGCCCCGGGCATCGCGCAGGTGGGCCAGGTCATAGCCGGTCAGGCAGCGGTTGAGCGGGGGGAAGGTGGCGTCGATCAGTTCGCGCTGCCCGTCGATGATCTCGACGGCGGCGCGGTGAACGCGCCCCAGCACGCCGGGGTCTTGTAGGGCGTTTGCCTCGTCGTCGGCGCTTAGCGGCTGGCTATGCAAGTGCGCGCCGCCCAGCAATACGGTATCGAGTTCCAGCACATGGTCGCGGGTCTTGCCGTAGACGCAGCTGCCCTGGCCGCTGGCATCGGTGGCGATCATGCCGCCGATGGTGGCGCGATTGGAGGTGGAAAGCTCCGGGGCAAAGAAAAGCCCGTAAGGCCTGAGCGCGGCGTTGAGCTGGTCTTTCACCACGCCGGCCTGAACGCGGACGCGGCGGTTTTCAACGTCGATGTCGACAATACGGTTCATGTGGCGGGAAAGGTCCACCATCAGCCCATCGGTCAACGACTGCCCGTTGGTGCCCGTGCCGCCTCCGCGCGGCGTCAGCACGATATCCCGGTAGGGCAGCTCAAAGGCCAGCTTGGTGAGGCGCTCGAGATCTTCGGCGTGCCGGGGAAACACTACCGCCTGGGGCTGGCGCTGGTAGATGGAGTTGTCGGTTGCCAACACCGTGCGGTTGGCGTAATCCGGAGCAATCTCTCCCTCGAAGCCACGGGAGGCAAGCGCCTCGAGAAAGCGAACGTACTGGGCGCCCAGCTTTGAAAACGGGGCCTTACGCGAATCAAGCGATGCAATCATAGTGGGTCAAACCGTCACTGCGGGGCGGATAAAAGAGGCACCCTACTTTACCGCAGCGAGGGCTTTGCTGCATCTTCGTCACGTCTGCGCCAGTGTCTTGCAAAAAAAAGCGTTCAGGTGGTCGATAACGTCGCTCAGCCCCGGCACTTCGGCCAGGTCATGGCCCCCGTAGCCCCCCGCCGCGCTTTTGCCTACAATGGAGGCCTTTATCGCGGCCCACAGGGGCGCGTTTTACTGAATCAGGCCAAGGGATACCTCATGCTCGATCCGAAACTGCTGCGCGGTGATCTTGAAGCGACTGCGCAACAACTGGCCCGGCGGGGCTATGAACTGGATACAGCGGCACTTCAGGCGCTGGAGTCGCGCCGCCGCGAACTGCAGACGCAGACCGAGCAGCTGCAAAACGAACGCAACACGCGCTCCAAGGCGATTGGCAAGGCGAAAGCCAGCGGCGAAGATATCCAGCCTTTACTCGATGAGGTGAGCGATCTGGGTGAACGGCTGGATAATGCCAAGAGCGAGCTGGCCACGGTACAGGAGCAGTGGGAGGTCGCCATCAGCGGCATCCCCAATCTGCCCCACGAGAGCGTGCCGGAAGGTAAGAGTGAAGAGGACAACGTCGAGCTTCACCGTTGGGGGACGCCGCGCACCTTTGATTTCGAGGTGCTCGATCACGTCGATCTGGGCAAGAAATCAGGTTATCTGGATTTCGAGCTTGCCTCGAAGCTCACCGGGGCGCGGTTTGCGGTGATGCGCGGACCCATCGCCCGGCTGCACCGGGCGCTGGCGCAGTTCATGCTCGACACCCAGACCGAAAAGCACGGCTACGAAGAGTGCTATGTGCCGTACATGGTGAACCGGGATTCGTTGATGGGGACGGGGCAGCTGCCGAAATTCGGCGAGGACCTCTTCAAGCTCGACGACGAGCGCGAATATCACCTTATCCCGACCTCCGAGGTGCCGCTGACCAACTTCGTGCGCGATGAGATCGTGGATCAAGCGGCGCTGCCTTTGAAACTGACAGCTCACACGCCCTGTTTTCGTAGTGAAGCGGGCTCTCATGGGCGCGATACCCGTGGCATGATTCGCCAGCACCAGTTCGATAAAGTCGAAATGGTGCAGATCGTGGAGCCCGAAAAGAGCTACGCGGCCCTGGACGAAATGCGTGGCCACGCCGAGGCGATCCTGCAGGCGCTCGAGCTGCCTTATCGTGTCGTGACGCTGTGCACCGGGGATATGGGGTTTGGCGCGGCGAAAACGTTCGATCTGGAAGTCTGGCTGCCTAGCCAGCAGACGTTTCGCGAGATCTCGTCGGTCTCCAACTGCGAGGATTTCCAGGCCCGGCGCATGCAGGCGCGCTTTCGCCAGCCGGATGTGAAAAAGCCCCAGCTGCTTCATACCCTGAACGGCTCGGGTCTGGCAGTGGGGCGTTGTCTTCTGGCGGTGATGGAGAATCACCAGCAGGCGGATGGCTCGATCGTTATTCCTGAGCCGCTTCGTCCCTATCTGGGCGGCCTGGAGCGCCTTGCTCTGTAAGTGCCCATTCGACGCTCACCCCGGCATCGATACGAATGATGCCGGGGCGGTAGTCGCTAAAGGTCTCTTCACTTGCGTCGCTTTCGGCGCGCATGGCCATCATGCGAGGCTGGAAAATCGGCGAATGGGTCTCTTCAATACGCTGTACCTGTCCAAGCTCGGCGTCCAGCGTACCGGCCATCAGCTCGGCTTTGTGGCGGGCCTTTTCCAGGGCGCTGACCAGTGCTTCGTCGGTGGCGGCTTCACGGTCCTGAAGGTCGAACTGAACGCCGTCAAGCGCATTGACCCCCGCGTCGATGAGGGCGTTCAGCACATCGCTCAGCTGCTCCAGGTCGGCAAGCTCCACGTTGAAGGGGCGCTCGACCCGAGTGCGCATCATCAGTTCCTGGTCGTTATCGTTACGCAACTGGCCGACCTGCTCCTGATAAACGTTCAAGGAACCCGCGCTGATCGCGCGCTCGTCAAGCCCGGCTTGCTCCATTGCGTCGATCAACTGGCGCGAGCGCTCTTCCAGGCGCGCGCGCGCCTCTGTCAGAGCACGACTGTCGCTATCTTCCATCGAGGACACCGCTGGCGTATTTTCCCAGAGACGTGCGGAAAGGGTGGCCTTGTCGGGGGCCACTTCCACCCAGGATTGGGCCTGAACGCTCAAGCTGGGGCTTGGCTGGTGGGGCGGCGCTGCGTAAATCGTCGGCGCGCAAAAAAGCGCCACGAGGGCCGTGGCCATGAGAGGATAGCGAAGCTTTCTGAACGAACGGGCATAAGGGTTTAGAGTCATCGAACCATTCCTTGCAAGAGCGCTGGGTAGGTGAAGAGCTGCGAGTCGGCTGGCGGCCGGTCAGTACGTTTGTTTGAAGGGCCCGGTGAGGATAAGTTCACCGCTCAAGAACAGTCGAAAACAATTGCTTGATGTTTGCATCGTTTGTGCATTATGTCTTCAGCAGCCATTATATAGAGATAAAATAAGGATCGAGCCATGCAGAATTTGTCGGATAAGGATTATCGCAGCATCCCCTTGAATGCCACCCTTGCGATTGCAGCGCTGGTGGTCATTGTCACGGGAATGAAACTGGGCTCGGATCTGCTTGTGCCACTGCTGCTGGCAATCTTTATCGCCGTGGTGTGCACCTCGCCGGTACACTGGCTGCATCGCCATGGCGTGGATATGCGTATGGCGGCCTTCATCACCATTCTGGTACTGGTGGCCTTTTTTCTGCTGATCGGGGTGCTGGTGGTCAATAGCTTCAGCACGTTCATCGAAGCGTTGCCGGATATCGAGGCGCGCCTTTACGAGCATTACTGGAGCTTGCTCAATACGCTGGCCGCTCAAGGCTTTGCCATCGATCCAGATCAGGTCAGTAACGCCCTGGCGATGGATGATGAGGGTTCCTGGGTGGCCATGCTGCTCAGCGAGATCGGCTCGTTCGTGATGCAGGGTGGTATCGTCGCGCTGCTGGTAGTCTTCATGTTGTTCGAGACGCTCAATTTTCGCGCCAAGGTATCCCGAGCGCTTGAAAACCCCGCGCCCAGCCTCAAGCGGTTCAGCGAGTTCAGCGTGACGCTCAAGCGCTATCTGGCGGTCAAGACGATGATCAGCCTGGCCACCGGTGTACTGGTATGGCTTTCGTGTCTGATGATCGGCGTGGAATTTCCGCTGCTCTGGGGGGTGCTGGCCTTTGCGCTCAACTTCATTCCCAATATCGGTTCTGCGCTGGCGGCCGTGCCGCCGGTGCTATTGTTGCTGGTGGCGCAGGATGGGGGCGTGCTGCAAGCGCTACTGCTGGCCTCGGCCTATCTTGCCATCAACTTCGTGCTGGGAAATCTGATCGAACCACGGGTGATGGGACAGGCGCTGGGCCTGTCTACCTTTGTGGCGTTTTTGTCGCTGGTGGTATGGGGGTGGATCTTCGGCGCCGCGGGCATGCTGCTGTCGGTGGTGCTGACCATGACGCTCAAGATCGCGCTCGACAGCCATCCGCAGACGCGCTGGATGGCGCATTTGCTGGGCCCGGGAACCCGTCAGCTGAAAAGAAGTGCCCGTCACGCCGGCAGTGCAAGAAAGCCGCCCACCCAGCGTGAATACGCAGAGTGACGTGCAAAACGAAAGCTTGGGTCAGATAAAGATCGGTGGAGAGAAAATCGATGAAGAGAAAGAACGACGCAGAACAAGACTGAGGCAGGAAACATTCAAACAGGGAAGGTCAGGAAAAGGTCAACCGGCTAGAGGAGAGCTACCGCCTTGGCGGTAGCTCTGGATCAACTCAGGCGTTTTGATCGATAAACTGCGTCAGCTGTGACTTGGACTGGGCGCCCACCAGCGAGGCCACCTTGGTGCCAGACTTGAACAGCATGACCGTGGGAACGCCGCGCACGCCCTGTTCGGCGGCGATTTCCGGGGCGTCGTCAACGTTGACGCTCACCACCTTCAAACCTTCACCGCGCTCTGCGGCCACTTCGTCCACCACCGGGGCCATCACTTTACAAGGGCCGCACCAGGGCGCCCAGAACTTCAGCAGAACCGGCTGTTCGGCGTTGAGTACTTCTTGCTCGAAATTGGCGTTGGTAACATCCACATTAGTAGCCATTTGCATCTCCCGATTACGTTGCTCTTACGATTTCGTTGCCTTAACTGAGCAACGGCTATTACGCGATATAATAGCGCATTTTCATCGCGCCAGGTCGACCGATGGTAGCGCTCGCGAACAAGGCTGGCAAATTTATAGCGGCGGATCAGCGCAAGCCCAGAAAAATTAGCGCGTGCCTCACTTTCCCGTTTCTTATACTATAAGTGAATTATAGATCTTCTTTTTATTCATATTTAAGCGCTTTGCATTCATGGCAAAGAGCACTCGATCGTACAGTGCTCGCAACGTATGCACTGAACCTATGAACGCAACGTATACAGCGCGTAGAACGTATAAAGTGAGAGGAGACTTTCAAAGGGTCTTCTGGGGACGAAGGGTGAGGATATGAAGCTACAGCAACTTCGCTATATCTGGGAAGTCAACCGACACAACCTTAACGTATCGGCCACGGCTCAAAGCCTTTTCACGTCTCAGCCGGGGATTTCCAAACAGATTCGTCTTCTGGAAGACGAGCTGGGCGTGGAAATCTTTGCACGAAGCGGCAAGCATCTGACACGGGTGACCCCGGCGGGCCAGTCGATTATCGAGCTGGCGGGACAGGTGTTGAAACTGACCGAAAACGTGAAGCAGGTGGCCCAGGAGCACAGCGACGAGCGCCGGGGAAGCCTGGCCATTGCGACTACCCATACCCAGGCGCGCTACGCGTTGCCGCCGATAATCAGTGCCTTTACCCAGAAATATCCGGAAGTGGCGCTGCATATGCAGCAGGGCACGCCCAAGCAGATTGCACAGATGGTGAGTGAAGGCCAGGCCGATTTTGCCATCGCCACGGAGTCGCTGGAACTCTTCACCGATCTGATCCTGCTGCCATGCTATCGCTGGAACCGCTGCGTGCTGGTACCCAAGGAGCACCCCCTGGCCTCGCTGGAAGGCCCGCTGACCTTGCAGGCGCTGGCCGACCACCCCATCGTCACCTACGTGTTCGGTTTTACCGGCCGGTCTCAGCTGGATGATGCCTTCAAGGCCCAGGGACTGACGCCGAACGTGGTGCTCACCGCCGCCGACGCCGATGTGATCAAGACCTATGTGCGCTTGGGCATGGGCGTGGGGATCGTGGCGCACATGGCGTTTGACGCCGCACTCGACAGCGACCTGGTGGCGCTGGACGCAAGCCATCTGTTTGCCAGCTCGACCACCAAGATCGGCATTCGTCGAGGAACGTTCATGCGCGGCTACATGTACGATTTCCTTGCCCGCTTCGCTCCTCACCTGAACCGGGATCGTGTCGACGAGGCGCTACTGGTCGGGCCCCGTCACGAGCAGGCGTTGTTTGAAGGGATGGAGCTGCCCGAATACTAGGCCGCCAGCGGGCCTCCAGCGCCAGAAAACGCGATGACGCTGGTTGGCCAACGGTTCAGTGCTGCAGATGAAGACCGCATTCGCGCTTGTCTTCCACCTTGGTGGGATCGAAGTAGTCAAAGTTGTTGGGCAGGTCATGGGTCTGCAGATAGGTATACATGTCCTTCGCGCTCCAGTGAAGAAGCGGGGCCACCTTCAGAAGGCCGTCGCTGTTGCGGCTCAAGGGCTGCATCCTGGCGCGTTCGGGAGTGTCTTCGGCGCGCAGTGCGGTGAACCACACATCCGGGCGCATCTCCTTGAGTGCCCGCTCGAAGGGCTCGATTTTCACCTCTTTCGTAAAGGCGTCGTGACGTGGGTCGTCGATTCCCGGTAGCGCACCTTCAAGCGCTTCGCGATGGGCGCGGGTGCGCCGGGGCAGAAAGCTTACAATATTGAGGTTCAGGCGCTCGACGATCTCGTCGGCGCACCGGTAGGTGGCGTCGGTGTTGTAGCCGCTGTCCATCCACACGATGGGAATATCCGGGCGTACCTGGGTCACCATATGCAAGATGACCGCTTCAAAAGGACGGAAGTTGGTGGTGCAGATAGGCCGCACCCCCTGACTGAACGCCCATTCGACCAGGGCCTGGGGGTCATTGGCGTAATCACGATTGACGGCTTCTAACTCTGATGACATGCGGCCTCCCGCTCACTAGGTCTTTGACCCCTAGGCTATCAAAGAGAGCGGTCATACCCCCAATACCGTTTGGTTTGGCTTTTATATTGCTTTCAGGCCTTGAAAGTATCGTTGCTTATTCCAGTGCCCCGATCAGATGGCGAATCTTGTCGAGTGTCTCGGTGTACTCCTCGCCGGCTTTTGAATCCGCCACCAGTCCACCGCCGCCCCATACATGCAGTGTTTGATGGTCGGCGATCATGGTGCGAATGGCAATCGAGGTGTCCATATGGCCGCGCACGTCGATGAAGCCAAGGCTTCCGCAGTAGACGCTACGCTGGCAGGGCTCGAGTTCGTCGATGATTTCCATGGCACGGATCTTGGGTGCGCCGGTAATCGAGCCACCGGGAAAGGCTGCCTCGAGAAGCGACAGTGGCGAGTGGTCCGGGCTTAGCGTGCCCTGTACCACGCTTACCAGGTGGTGCACGTTGGGGTAGCTTTCGAGCACGCAGAGCTTGGGCACGTGAATGCTGCCAGGACGGCATACCCGGCCCAGATCGTTACGTAGAAGATCCACGATCATCACGTTTTCCGCCCGGTCTTTCACGCTGGCCAGAAGCGCTCTTGCGTGCGCGTGATCCTCTTCGAGTGTCGTTCCTCGTGGGCGGGTTCCCTTGATCGGGCGGGTCTCCACCTCGCCCTGGGCCACCTTGATGAAGCGCTCCGGTGAAAGCGAAAGCACCGCGCACCCGTCCCAGGCCATGAAGGCTGCAAAGGGGGTCGGGGTTGCCTCACGCAGGCGAACGTAGGCCTGCCATGCGTCTCCTTGAAAGGGGGCGCTCAGCCGCTGGGCCAGATTGATCTGATAACAATCTCCGGCGCGGATATAGCGCTGTACCGCATCGAAGCGCCGGGTATAGTCGTCTTGGTCGAGTTCGGCCTTGAACCCGCCGGTAAGCTGGAAATCCATCGCCTGGGGAGGGGGGGCGTCCAGCCATCGAGTGACGGCTTCACGGCGTGCTTCATCCGCTACCAGCCACGCTGTTCGGGCTTCGTGGTCGAGGGTGATACACCAGTCGTAAAGCCCGAGACGGGCAGCGGGCAATCGAGTGGCGCTGGGGTGGCGGCTTTCGATGCCCATCCGATGACGGCCGAACTCGTAGCTCCAGTACCCGATCAAGCCACCCAGAAACGGCAGGTCGTCGTCGATATCGGGGACGCACAGCGTGGTCAACAGCCACTCTTTCAATGCGAACGGGTCATCGCGCAAGGCGTCAGGCGCTGACAGTGTGGTGGACTCGAGATGGCATGTGCCGTCTGAATATACCTCGAGGGTGGCGATGGGATCACTGGTCACTATATCGAAACGGCCGGTAGTGGCGACAGGGCGGCCGCTATCCAGCAGAACGGCTGCCGGGCGATGTTTCAGGCGCGCAAAAAGTGCTAGCGGGTCCTGTGCATAGGGAAGAGCGGTTAAGGTGATCGCCGTGCTCATGGGTAAATGCCTTGCCGGTTGGGTCGGTCATTCTATTGAGCGCGCCGGCAAGAGGCCAGAGGCTTGGGGTCACGCGTTTTTCACGCGGTAAGCCAAGGCCTCGTTTATACAAGATTGTAGACACTCGAAGCGGTTCTCGGAGCCGTCTACAACCAAAGCTCTATATAAGGCCCCAGTTTGTCAGGTTGACGCTAAAAGAGCTGCAGGCTAAAGTGCTTTTAATTTCCAATTGTCGACAATTTTCCATGACTGTAATCACCAAAGCCGTTCAGGCCAGCTTCGAAAGCACCGATGAGCCGGTAACCCCGGAAGTGCGCACCCTGGCCGAGCGGGTGTTTCATCAGCTGCAAGGCGCCATCGTACGCGGTGAGCTCGCCCCCGGCAGCAAGATCACCGAGCCGGGGCTCTCCAAGACCTATGGTATTTCCCGCGGGCCGCTGAGGGAGGCGATGCGCCGTCTGGAAGCACATCGCCTGATCGAGCGCGTCCCTCACGTGGGGGCCCGAGTGGTCAAGCTCTCCATGAAGGAGCTTCTGGAGCTTTTCGATGTTCGTGAAGCACTTGAGAGCATGGCTGCACGTCTGGCGGCTGCGCATATGGGGCCTGAAGAGATCAAGGGACTAAGAGAGGTACTGGCCGTTCATGAAGGGCAGACCGATTTAAAGCGGGGCGAAGCCTATTACCAGCGCGAGGGGGACCTGGATTTTCACTACCGCATCGTGCAAGGCAGCCATAACAAGATGCTGATGAATCTGCTCTGCGACGACCTTTACTATCTGGTGCGCCTCTACCGCACCCAGTTCAGCGCCAGTGGCAAGCGCCCCCAGCGCGCCTTCGTCGAGCACCACCGCATCGTGGACGCCATCGAGGCGGGTGATGCCGAACTGGCCGAGCTCTTGATGCGCCGCCACGTCAGCGCCTCCCGCGAGAACGTCGCCGACCGCTACGCCGCCATGCTGGCAACCCCTGATGGCGGCGTTTGAAAGACGTCTTGTCGATAACAATATTCAAAACGATTAAAGGAAACCCCATGCCAACTCATGCATCCTCCGCTCTTACGCCCGGCGCGCGCTTCAGACGGGCGCTTGACCATCAGGCACCGCTGCCCATCCTGGGGACGATCAACGCCTACACCGCCATGCTGGCCGAACGGGTAGGGCATCAGGCCATTTATCTCTCCGGGGGCGGCGTGGCGAACGCCTCTTTCGGGCTACCGGATCTGGGCATGACCACCATGAACGATGTGGTCGAGGATGCTCACCGTATCTGCGGGGCGACTGATCTGCCGCTTCTGGTGGATATCGATACCGGCTGGGGCGGGGCGTTCAACATCGCGCGCACCGTCAAGGAAATGCAGCGCGCGGGCGTGGCGGCGGTACACATCGAGGATCAGGTAGCGCAAAAGCGCTGCGGCCACCGACCCAACAAGGCAATCGTTACCCAGGGTGAGATGGTCGATCGCATCAAGGCAGCGGTAGATGCGAAAACAGACCCCGACTTCTACCTCATCGCGCGCACCGACGCCTTCCAGAAGGAGGGCCTGGACGCCGCCATCGAACGGGCCAACGCCTGTATCGAGGCCGGCGCCGATGCCATCTTTGCCGAGGCGGTGCACACCCTGGAAGATTACCGGGCGTTTTGCCAGCGCGTCGACGCGCCGATTCTGGCCAACATCACCGAGTTCGGTGCCACGCCCTTGTTCACTCAAGCCGAGCTGGGGGAGGCGGGCTGTGCGATGGTGCTCTACCCGCTTTCGGCGTTTCGCGCCATGAACGCCGCCGCCCTCAAGGTCTACCAGAGCATCCTGCAAAACGGGCATCAAAAAGAGGTGCTCGACACCATGCAGACCCGAGACGAGCTTTACGACTTTCTGAACTATCACGATTTCGAGCAGAAGCTCGATGCGCTCTTTACCGAGCAGAATAACGCCCA
This sequence comes from Vreelandella xerophytica, assembly GCF_968048975.1. Next base: position 1,199,257 of record NZ_OZ309106.1, read on the forward strand.
GTAGCGCTGAAAACGTTCGATAACGGCAACACTCAATAACAGCAGCATTCGATAAAAGCACTATTCAATAACAATGAATTCCCAAGGACAAGGAGGCACACCATGGCTGATAAATCACTGGCAGGCGCCGGACTACGTGGTCAGAGCGCGGGCAGTACCGCGCTTTGCACCGTGGGCAAGACGGGTTCGGGGCTGACCTATCGGGGTTTTGATATCAAGGAGCTGGCCGAAAAGGCCCGGTTCGAAGAGGTGGCTTACCTTCTCTTGAAAGGCAAGCTGCCCAACCAGGCCGAGCTCGATCACTACGTTGAAAGGCTTCAAGGCCTGCGCGGGCTACCCGAGGCGCTCAAGACGGTGCTGGAAGAGATTCCCAGGGACGCCCACCCGATGGACGTCATGCGTACCGGCGTCTCGATGCTGGGTAACCTGGAAACCGAGGAGAGCTTCGATGAGCAGCAGGACGTGGCCGACCGTCTTCTGGCTGTGCTGCCGTCGATCATCTGCTACTGGTACCGCTATAGCCACGACGGCGTGCGCATCGATACCCAGACTGACGATATCTCGGTGGGCGGGCATTTCCTGAACATGCTGCGCGGCGAACCCGCCTCCGAACTTCATGCCCGGGTGATGAACGTATCACTGATTCTTTACGCCGAGCACGAGTTCAATGCCTCCACCTTTACCGCCAGGGTGTGCGCCTCGACGCTTTCCGACATGCACTCCTGCGTGACCGGGGCGATCGGCTCGCTCAGAGGCCCTCTGCACGGCGGGGCGAACGAGGCGGCCATGGCGATGATCGAACACTGGTCCTCGCCCGAGGAAGCCGAGCGCGAGATGCTCGGCAAGCTCGAGCGCAAGGAGAAGATCATGGGCTTTGGTCACGCCATTTACCGTGAGGTCGACCCGCGCAACGCCATCATCAAGCAGTGGTCGAAAAAGCTTGCCGAGGACGTGGGCGATACCACGCTCTACAGGGTCTCCGAGCGCTGCGAGGAGGTGATGTGGCGCGAGAAGAAGCTTTTCTGCAATGCGGATTTCTTCCACGCCAGCGCCTATCACTTCATGGATATTCCGACCAAGCTCTTCACGCCGATTTTCGTGATGTCGCGGTTGACCGGCTGGGCGGCGCACGTGTTCGAGCAGCGTGCCAACAATCGCATCATTCGTCCCAGCGCCGACTACACCGGCCCCGAGAAAAGCCAGTGGGTGCCGATCGACGCGCGTGACTAGGAGGTAGCTACATGAATACCGACTACCGCAAGACATTGCCGGGCGCCGTCATGGACGGCGAGCCGGTGGACTTTTTCGACGCCCGCCAGGCCATCGACGACATCAAGGCTGGCGCCTACCAGACGCTGCCCTATACCTCCCGGGTACTGGCCGAGCAGCTCGTACGCCGCTGCGCGCCTGAAGACCTGAACGATGCGCTGAACCAGTTGATCGAACGCCGTCGGGATCTCGACTTTCCCTGGTACCCGGCGCGGGTGGTGTGTCACGACATCCTGGGCCAGACGGCCCTGGTGGATCTGGCGGGCCTTCGTGACGCCATTGCCGAGCGCGGGGGCGACCCGGCCAAGGTGAACCCGGTGGTGCCCACCCAGTTGATCGTCGATCACTCGCTGGCGGTGGAGCATAACGGCGATGACGACCAGGCCTTCGACAAGAACCGCGCCATCGAGGACCGGCGCAACGACGACCGTTTCCACTTCATCAACTGGACCAAGGTAGCTTTCGAAAACGTTGACGTGATTCCCCCGGGTAACGGCATCATGCACCAGATCAATCTGGAGAAGATGTCACCGGTGGTTCAGTGCCGGCCGGACGAGCAGGGCGCGCGCGTGGCTTTCCCGGATACCTGCGTGGGCACCGACAGCCATACGCCCATGGTGGACGCGCTTGGCGTGATCTCGGTGGGAGTGGGCGGGCTTGAAGCCGAAAGCGTGATGCTGGGCCGCGCCTCGATGATGCGCCTGCCGGATATCGTCGGCGTCGAGCTGACAGGCTCGCTCGGCCCGGGCGTTACCAGTACCGACATGGTGCTGGCGATTACCGAATTCTTGCGCAAGGAGCGGGTGGTAGGCGCCTACCTGGAGTTTTTCGGGGAAGGGGCCAATGCGCTGAGCGTGGGTGATCGCGCGACGATCTCCAACATGACGCCGGAGTATGGCGCCAGCGCGGCCATGTTCTATATCGATGAACAGACCATCGAGTATCTCAAGCTGACCGGGCGTGACGATGAGCAGATCGCGCTGGTCGAGACCTACGCGAAACATACCGGGCTCTGGGCAGACGATCTGACAACCGCCGAGTACGAGCGTGTACTCGAGTTCGATCTGTCGAAAGTGGCGCGCACGCTTGCCGGACCCTCGAACCCGCACGCTCATCTGCCCACCTCCGAGCTTGCCAGTCGAGGTATCGCGGTCGGTTATGACACCACCCAGGCGGATGAAATGGCGGGAAGAATGCCCGATGGCGCGGTGATTATCGCCGCCATTACCAGTTGTACCAACACCTCCAATCCGCGCAACATGGTGGCGGCGGGGCTGATTGCCCGTAATGCCAACCGGCTGGGGCTGCTCAGAAAACCTTGGGTAAAATCCTCGCTGGCGCCGGGCTCGAAAACGGTGAAGATGTACCTGGACGACGCCGGATTGATGGAGGAGCTGGAAACGCTGGGCTTTGGCGTGGTGGGCTACGCCTGTACGACCTGTAACGGAATGTCGGGCTCGCTTGACCCGCGCATTCAAGAAGAGTTGATCGAACGCGACCTTTACGCCACGGCAGTGCTCTCGGGTAACCGTAATTTCGACGGACGTATTCACCCCTACGCCAAGCAGGCGTTTCTGGCTTCGCCGCCGCTGGTGGTGGCTTACGCCATTGCCGGCAGCATCCGCTTCGATATCGAAAAGGATGTGCTCGGGGTGGACGATGCGGGCCACCCGATCACGTTGAAGGACATCTGGCCCGAGGATGACGAGATCGACGCCATCGTGAAGTCGTCGGTGAAACCCGAGCAGTTTCGCCAGACCTATATTCCGATGTTCGATCTGGATAAAAGCGCTCAGGCGACCATCGACCCGCTTTACAAGTGGCGCCCCCAGAGCACCTATATTCGCCGCCCACCCTACTGGGAGGGCAACATGGCCCGCGCCCGTGCGCTTGAAGGCATGCGTGCGCTGGCGATATTGCCCGACAACATCACCACCGACCATCTCTCGCCCTCGAACGCCATCATGCGCGACAGCGCCGCGGGCGAATATCTGCACAAGATGGGCCTGCCGGAGGAGGACTTCAACTCCTACGCGACCCATCGAGGCGATCATCTGACCGCCCTGCGGGCAACCCTGGCCAATCCCAAGCTCTATAACGAGATGGCCCTCGACGACGCGGGCCACGTGCGTCAGGGCTCGCTTGCAAGGCTCGAGCCCGAGGGGCAGGTGGTGCGCATGTGGGAGGCGATCGAAACCTACATGGCGCGCAGACAGCCCTTGATCATCATCGCCGGCAACGACTACGGGCAGGGTTCCTCAAGAGACTGGGCAGCCAAGGGCGTGGCGCTCGCCGGGGTGGAGGCGATCGTGGCCGAAGGGTTCGAGCGCATTCATCGCACCAACCTCGTTGGCATGGGCGTGATGCCCCTTCAGTTCGAGCCCGGCACCACGCGCAAGACCCTGGCGCTGAACGGCACCGAGGTGTTCGATGTAAAAGGCGATGCCACTCCGGGCGCCACGCTCACTCTGGTGATTCATCGACCCGGCCTCGAGGCCGAGCGCGTACCGGTGATCTGTCGACTCGATACCGCCGAGGAGGTCACGATCTATGCCGCGGGTGGTGTGCTGCAGCGCTTTGCCCAGGATTTTTTGGCGGCCACACCGGCGTAAAAAGTTCGGCCCGCGTGGTCTTTCACTCTTTATTGCCGCTCGGCCTCGCGCCGGGCGTTTCAGGAGCTCTCCATGGCGACGAGTCCGCAAGTCGAAATCCCCGCGACCTATATGCGCGGCGGCACCAGCAAGGGCGTGTTTTTTGCGCTGAGCGATTTACCCGAGGCGGCGCAGACGCCGGGGCCCATACGCGACCGGCTCTTGCTTCGCCTGATGGGAAGCCCCGACCCCTATGAAAAGCAGATCGACGGCATGGGTGGGGCGAGTTCGAGCACCAGCAAGGCGGTGATTCTCGCCAGAAGTGAGTCCAGTGACCACGACGTCGATTATCTCTTCGGTCAGGTCGCCATCGACAGGCCCTTCGTGGATTGGAGCGGCAACTGCGGCAACCTGTCTGCCGCGGTGGGGCCCTTTGCGATTCGCTCCGGTCTGGTGGATGCCTCGAGGATTCCCGACAACGGCGTGGCTGAAGTACGTATATGGCAGGCGAATATCGGCAAGACGATTATTGCTCAGGTGCCGATCACCCATGGCCAGGTACAGGAAACTGGTGAGTTCGAACTCGATGGCGTCACTTTCCCCGCCGCCGAAATCCCCGTCGCATTTGTCGACCCAGCTGACGGCGAGGGGGCTATCTTTCCTACCGGCAACGTGGTCGATGAGCTGGAGATTCCCGGTGTCGGCTCGCTCAAGGCAACACTGATCAACGCCGGAATACCCACGGTGTTCATCAACGCACAGGAGGTAGGCTATTCGGGCATTGAACTTCAGGACGCGATCAACAACGACCCCGAGGCGCTGGCAATGTTTGAAACCATTCGCGCACACGGGGCGGTAAAAATGGGGCTGGTCGCATGTCTTGATGAAGCAGCGGCCCGTCAGCATACCCCGAAGGTTGCCTTTGTCGCTCCGCCGGCAAGCTACAGGGCGTCAAGCGGCAAGGCGATCCAGGCCGAGGAGATCGACCTGGTCGTGCGCGCGCTCTCCATGGGCAAGCTTCACCATGCCATGATGGGCACTGCTGCGGTGGCCATTGCCGCTGCCGCGGCAATCAAGGGCACGCTGGTCAATAGTGCTGCCGGCGGTGGCGAGCGCGACGCTGTCACCTTCGGCCATCCCTCGGGCGTCTTGCATGTGGGCGCCAGGGCAAGCCTGGTGGAAGGGCGTTGGCAGATTGATCGGGCGCTGATGAGCCGAAGTGCGCGGGTGCTGATGAAAGGGGCGGTATGCGTGCCGGGCGATTTTTAAGGGAGGGCGGGCGCCTCAGCCGCGCATTCAGCGGCTGAGGCCTGAAGCATCAGTCTTCGAAGACGATCTGATCTTGCATTCTGCTCACGGTGGCCTCGCCAATGCCGCTCACCCGGGTGAGGTCCTGGGCATCTTCAAAGTCGCCGTTGGCGTTTCGCTCCTCGATGATCGCCATGGCGCGACTGGGCCCGACGCCGGGTAGTTCAGTCAGCAGCTCCTCGTCGGCAGTATTGACGTTGATCGGCGCCACCGCCTGGGCGAATGCGCTACCGGTAAAGCTAAGACTGAATAAAACCGCTGCCAACAGACCCTTAAGCATTGATTGCATAGTGAGCTTCCTTATTGATGTATTTTCATTGCCTCAAGCGTTTTACCAAAGACCGTTTCCCAAGGCCGTTTCCCAAGACCGCTGCCTGAGAAGCCTTCAGCCTTAATCAACCTAATGCTTGAAAAGTGTGGCTGCCATCATCCAGACATGACGCGCGATGTAAGCCAATGACTACCTTGGGCGTCGAAATTGCTTACACGAAAGCGCTGCTCCAGGCTGATATAATGGCGCGGTCTAACTAAGGAGCGCGCCCGTGGCTACAGATTCCCCCCTTATCATCGCCCTCGACTACCCCTCTCTGGATGCTGCCCTTTGCATGGCAGACCAGCTCGACCCCGGCCGCTGCCGCGTAAAGGTAGGCAAGGAGCTTTTCACCCGCAGTGGGCCGGCGGTGCTTGAAGCGCTGCACGGGCGCGGCTTTGAAATCTTTCTGGATCTGAAATTTCACGACATTCCCAATACCGTGGCGGGTGCGGTGCAGGCAGCCGCGGAGCAAGGCGTATGGATGGTCAACGTTCACGCGGCAGGCGGGCGGCGCATGATGAGCGCAGCCGTTGAACGCTTGAACCAGCATGGTCTTTCCACCCACCTGATTGCCGTTACCGTACTTACCAGCATGCAGGGCGATGAGCTGGCCGAAACCGGGGTGGCGGGGGAACTTGATGGCCAGGTGGCGCGGCTTGCCAGGCTGACCCACGAAAGCGGGTTGGCCGGGGTGGTGTGCTCGGCAAAGGAAGTCGCGCAGATCAAGAGGTTGTGCGGCGAGCCATTTTTAAAGGTGACACCGGGTATCCGGCCAAGCTTTGCCACCGCCAACGATCAACAGCGTATCATGACGCCCCGCCAGGCCCTGGAGGCGGGTAGCACGCATTTGGTGGTCGGACGGCCGGTGACTCAGGCTGAAGACCCGATGGCGGCGCTGCAAGCGATCGAGGCAGAAATCGCCTGAATCACTCGCCCTCCACGCCGGTGATCGGTTTGGTCGTGCCCCAGCGCCGACAGCTAGGGCACTGCCACTCCAGCCTGTCACTGGTGAAGCCACAGTGGTGACAGCGGTGGCGGGGCCTGCCTTCAAGCAAGGCATCGGTATGGTGCTTGAGCAGCAATAGTCGAGTATCCGGCGTGGTCTTGCCATCGAGACGTTCGCTTTTCAGATACAGATCGATCAGGTAATCGAGCCCACCCAGGCTTGGCGCTTCACGCAGCCATTCGCCGGTGCGCTCGATGGCGCTATCGACGCCCTCGCGCTGGTCGACAAGCTCGCCCAAGGCGATAATGACACTGGTATAAGGGGCCTGACCCAGCAGTCTGTAGAGATGCGTTTCGAAGCCCTGGGGGTTATCCGAGCGTTCGTAGGCCCGCTTGAGTGCTGACAGCATGGTCGGGATATGGGCGATGTCCTGGCGGGGGATGCGATCCAGCCAGTCGATGGCACGCAGATAGTGGCCGTTTTCCATCTCAAGCTCAGCGTATAAAAGCGTTGCCCGCACACAGGTATCGTCCATTTGCAGCGCTTTTTTAAGGTGTCGACGGGCCAGCGCCCGGCTGGATGCCTGGATCTCTTCAATGGCAAGTTCGCAGTGCCAGTGGGCGGCGGGGCGGCGCATGCCGGGCTGCTGCTTGAGAATCGGTTGTACGGTATCCAGCGCCTCCTGCCACTCGCGCTCCCGATCCAGTAAATCCAGCAGCAACCTCTTGGCGCTCAAGCGGTAGGACTCCTCCGAGGTCTGGATCAAAAGCGCCTTCAGAAGGCGCTGGGCGCGGTCGTGAACTCCCAGGGCGATGAAATCCTGAGCCAGTTCGAGCTGGATATGTTCGTTGGTGGCGGCAGACAGCGAAGGTCGGGCGAGCAGGTTCTGATGAATGCTGACGGCCTTGGCGGCCTCACCCCGGGCGCGGAAAAGCTTGCCGAGAGCGATATGCGTCTCGACCGTCTCGCTATTGACGTCCAGCGCGTTGATGAAGGTGTTGATAGCCTCGTCGGGTTGCTCGTTGAGCAGATAATTGAGCCCGACGAAATACTCCTTGGAAAGCGTGGGCGCGCGCGAGGCCGGGCGGTAACGCTTGCCTTTGGCGCTGTAGCGAATGCCCAGTCCAAAGCCCATGGCAACTGCCGCCAGCAGTATGCCCAACAGCGCGGCGTCCTGCATTTACACCAGTTCCTTGAACTCCTGCGTCCGCAAGCGATCGAGTTCTTTCTGCTGATGTTTGTTATGACGTTCGCTGCGGGCCAGACGCGCTTTCAGACGGATATAGACACCCAGCATTGCCAGCATGCCCAGGATGACGCCGAGGGTCAGCGTGGCCAGAAGCCATACTGAAAGCGATACCGGGGGAAGCTCGGTCCAGATCAGATTCAGGGCAATGGCCTGCTGGTTATTGACGGCGAAGAGAATGCCGACAAGCAGCACCACCAGTAGAATAATGGCCAGTAAAAGCCCTTTGATCCAACGCATGAGAATTTCCTAATCTGTGACGTGCATGGTGGGTCTATTGTGTATGAGTCCGGGCGCGGCGTCATCCTTGAAGTCGCTTACAACGTTGCGCCCGCGGTCGTGCCAGCGAACCCGATGCCCCGTTTAATAACCCAGTGCCCGGCTGGCATCCACCTGTTCGCGCAATTCCTTGCCCGGTTTGAAATGGGGGACGTATTTTCCTTCCAGATCCACCGGGTCGCCGGTTTTAGGGTTGCGGCCCACGCGCGGCTCGCGGTAATGCAGCGAGAAACTGCCAAAACCGCGGATTTCGACTCGCCCGCCGCTTGAGAGGGCGTCGGTCATATCGTCCAATATAATACGTACCGCCGTCTCGACTTCCTTGGCGGATAGCTCCGGTTGACGCATCGCGATTTGTTCGATTAATTCAGACTTGGTCATCGGTTGGCTCCCTGCAAACGTTAAAGGCCGTATGGGCTTGCGACCTCGATAACATCCACTTCAGCATACTGCGCATTTTGATATAAAACAATTTAGATAAAACAAGGTACTAGGTCGAATAACAGCATAGGCGAAGCGGGCTGCTGGCGCGACCCTGTGGCTTAGGTATACTAACTTTTCATTTTCGAATTCCTAGAGGTCCACCTTGAGCGACGATACATCCCCGGAGGCCATACTCCGTAAACGGCTTTACTGGCATTCACGCCGCGGCATGTGGGAGCTGGATCTACTGCTTATCCCCTTTCTGGAAAAGCGCTTCGATTCGCTTTCAAGCGAAGATAAATTGGCGTATCAGCGCTTGATCGAGGAGGAGGATCAGGATCTATTCGTTTGGCTGATGCATCGGGAGTGGCCAAGCGACCCCGATCTTCGCCGCCTGGTACAGATGATTGTCGAGCATGCTGAAACCACCGATAACAGTGCCTATCGCACGCTCTAGCTACCCTGCGCTGATCCATTCACTGCTGGCGGCGGGAATCATGGGCGTATGCCTTGCGTTCGCGCCGCATCCATGGGTGCTGGCGGCCCTGCTGCCCGTGCTTTGCTGGATCTATAGCCAAGCCAGGTGCCAGCCGGTGGGCACGCTTTATGTCCAAAAGTGGGAGGATGCGCTTTACGCGCGGTGGCTGCTGCAAAACGGGGAGCTTGGCGATCAGCGGCCGCTGCAGTGTCACTATCTGGGACCCTGGCTTCTAGGCCTGGATGTGGGGGGAACTCGATTATGGCTCTGGCCGGACAGCCTGCCGGATCACACCCATCGGGTGCTGCGGCGTCTACTCCATCACCCGGGCCGCTAGATCGAAGATGGGGATACCTGTACTTGCGCGTATAAGACAGACACGCATCAGAAGGGGAAGGCGTCGACAAGCAGGCTCAATGCGATGTGCTAAAAGAAGCGCTCGCAAAAAAGAGGTGCTTGAAACCGGAGGCGAGAATTCCAGAAATGCTGGAAATTGAACGGTTTCTGGAAATGAAGCAGATGTCGAACATGGAGTAGAACAAGATGGTGCCCGGAGCCGGACTTGAACCGGCACGGGGTTACCCCCGAGAGATTTTAAGTCTCTTGCGTCTACCGATTTCGCCATCCGGGCGTATAGCAGCGGCCATGACGGAGGGCGTCAAGCCGCTGCTATTGAGATATGGAGGCTGGAGTCGGAATCGAACCGGCGTACACGGAGTTGCAGTCCGCTGCATAACCACTCTGCCATCCAGCCTTGGAGTCGATGGAGCGGGTAAGGAGATTCGACCGGGCTGGCGTTCCAGCTTTCGACCTAATGCTTGACCTGCTGTCCAAAATGGAGCGGGAAAAGAGATTCGAACTCTCGACCCTCGCCTTGGCAAGGCGATGCTCTACCACTGAGCTATTCCCGCTCGACTCGAGGGCGAATTATACGCACTGACGCGAGCTTGTCAATCGAAGAAATGCTCAATGCGTACAACAGGATAGTGGCTTGCTGATTCATCGTTCAGGCACCGGGCATCCCCTGGCGCCTACATGGAACGGCTGAGGTGCGGCCAGGCAGCGCGCAGATACTGATACATCGACCAAAGCGTCAGGATCGCTGCCACGTAGAGGGTAACCACGCCCAGAAGCGCCACGTCGTGCCCCGGGGGAAAGGCCAGCAGAATAAGCAGCGCCACCATCTGCAGGGTGGTCTTGAGCTTGCCGATCCAGGAGACGGCTACCATGCCGCGCTTGCCCATTTCCGCCATCCACTCGCGCAGAGCCGAGATCACGATTTCCCGCCCGATGATCACCAGTGCCGGCAGGGTCAGCAGCATGGCGTCAAAGCGTTCGATCAAGAGCGCCAGCGCCACGGCGACCATCAGCTTGTCCGCCACCGGGTCCAGGAAGGCACCGAAAGGGGTGGACTGGTTCCAGAGCCTGGCCAGATAGCCATCCAGCCAGTCGGTGATCGAGGCCAGGGCGAACAACGCCGCCGCGACCGGCATGCTCCAGCTGAAAGGCAGATAGAAGAGCACCACCAGAAGCGGAATGAAAACGATTCTTGCCAGAGTCAATATGTTGGGTATATTCATCGCAGGGCGCGATCCTTGCCGGAGAATCAGAAAGTCGGTCGTGTATCTGGGGTATTCTATCCGCCTTGGCACTTGGCATCCATGCCAAGTGCGGGTTTATCCGTTCAGAGCCTGATATATCGTGGTTGCCATGGCTGCACTGATGCCCGGCACCCGGGCAAGCTCATCCCGGCTGGCCTTTTGCACGCCCTGTAGTCCACCGAAAAAGCGCAGTAGTTCGCGCCGACGTTTCGGGCCGATGCCAGGGATATCCTGCAGGGTCGATGTGCGTCTGGCCTTGTCCCGCTGGGCGCGGTGCCCGGCGATGGCGAAGCGGTGCGACTCGTCACGAATATGCTGAATCAGGTGAAGCGCCGGGGAGGCGGGGTCCAGTGGCAGGGGGTTGTCACTGCTTTCCAGAAAGAGCGTTTCCAGTCCCGCCTTGCGCGTAGTGCCCTTGGCGACGCCCAGGAGCATGATACCGCTTACTTCCAGCTCGCTGATGACGCTCCGAGCCATGTTCAGCTGACCTTTGCCGCCATCAACGATCAGGATATCCGGCGCGACCGCTTCACCGCTTTTGACGCGTTTCAAGCGTCGGGTCAGCGCCTGTTGCATGGCGGCGTAGTCATCGCCTGCGGCCACACCTTCAATGCGGAAATGGCGATAGTCGCTCTTGCGCGGCCCTTGCTGGTCGAACACCACGCAAGAGGCGACGGTGGCTTCGCCCTGGCTGTGGCTGATGTCGAAACACTCCAGCCGCTCGGGAACCCGTTCAAGGCCCAGTGCCTTTTGCAGCGCTTCGAAACGCGCCATGAGCTGGGTCTTGTTGGCCAGTTGCGAGGCAAGCTGCTGCTCGGCGTTGGTCATGGCCAGGTGCTGCCACTGGGCGCGATGGCCGCGCACCTGGTGGGCCACGCGTACCCGTTTGCCGGCCTGCTGGCTCAGCGCATCGGCGATCAGCTGACTATCCATCAGGGCATGGCTGGTAATCACTTCGGCGGGGATAGTATGGGGCTGGCCGAAATAGTACTGGCTGACCACCTCGGTCAAGAGCATCTCATCAGAGAGCTCCAGATCGTTTTTTGGCGTGTGGTGGCGCGCGCCCAGCAGTCGGCCATCGCGAATGCTCATGATCGAGATGCCTTGAGCGCCGGGGCGATGGGCGAGGGCGAAAATATCGGCATCGCCGCTTTCGTTATCCACGAACTGGCGCTGCTGAAGCTGGCGAAGTTTCAGGATCTGGTCGCGAAGGCGGCCGGCTTCCTCGAAATTCAGCGCCTGGCTGGCCGCTTCCATCTCGTCGCTCAGCGCCGTGGTGACGTTATCGCTCTTGCCCTCCAGGCACATCACCGCGTGCTCCACATCGCGCTGGTACTCCTCCTGGGAGATATAGTCGACGCACGGGGCGCTGCAGCGATCGATCTGGTACTGAAGACACGGCCGGCTGCGGTTGGCGAATACGCTGTCTTCGCAGTTGCGGATGCGAAAGATCTTCTGCATCAGCGTCAGGCTTTCTTTCACCGCGCCGCTGCTGGGGTAGGGGCCCAGGTAACGGCCGTCACCGCGGCGCTGGCGCGCGCGCTTGTACTCCAGGGCCGGGTAGGGATGACGGTCGGTGACAAAGACAAAGGGGTAGGATTTATCGTCGCGCAGCAGGATGTTGTAAGGCGGACGCAGTTCCTTGATCAGCGTCTGTTCCAGCAGCAGCGCTTCGGTTTCGCTACGGGTAACGGTCACCTGGATGTCGTCAATGCGCGCCACCATTGCCTGGGTCTTGGCATTGAGCTGACCACGAAAATAGCTTGCCAGGCGCGCTTTGAGCCGCTTCGCCTTGCCGACGTAGAGCGTGTTCTGTTGGTCATCAAGCATGCGGTAGACACCGGGGGAGGTGCTGACCGAGCTCAAGAATTGCTTGGCATCGAAAGTCATAAGGCGCTTAGAGGAGCTAGGGCAGGAACGAGATGGTAGGACTATCCTTGGCGCGCGTCAAAGCCCTCTACCAGCCCGTGGCGCAGGGCAAGATGGGTAAGCTCCACGTCACTTGCCACGTTGAGTTTGTCAAACAGTCGGTAGCGGTAGGTGTTGACCGTCTTGGGGCTCAGGTGAAGTCGGTCGGAGATATCCTGAACACGCTGGCAGTTGACGATCATCATGGCGATCTGCAGCTCGCGCTGGGAAAGATGGCTGAACGGGCTGTTCTCTTCGGTGAAATGGGAAAGGGCCAGGCGCTGGGCAATCTCCTGGCTGACATAACGCCCGCCATTGAAGACCTGGCGAATGGCCGACGTCATTTCCGTGGCATTTGCCCCCTTGCTCAAAAAGCCCGAGGCGCCGGCCTCCAGCATGCGCCTCAAGATGCTGTCTTCCATATAGGCGGTCAGGATCAGCACGCGCACATCCTTCATGGTACGACAGATACGCCGGGTGGCCTCGAGCCCACCAATGCCGGGCATGCGAATGTCCATCAATACCAGATCCGGTTTCAGCTGGCGACATAGCGAGACGGCACCCTCGCCATCGTCGGCTTCGCCTGCGATGGTGATATCGCGCTCCTGGTTTAGAAGGTGTGCGATACTGGTCCTCACCAGGTGGTGATCATCAGCAATGAGAACGTTAATCACGTGAGTTGCTCCTGAATCATTGCGCCTGAATTCCGGTAATCGCCCGGTGCGCCCGACACTAGAGTGCCATAGCTTTCGACAAAGGAAAATTAGTAAGTGAAACTCAAAATGGTAACTTGACCTGTCTCAATATCTGCTTTAATATTCGCCGCGCACTTGGTAAGCAGTCAGATCGCTTACGTGGGGCCTTAGCTCAGCTGGGAGAGCGCAACACTGGCAGTGTTGAGGTCAGCGGTTCGATCCCGCTAGGCTCCACCAAATTTCAAAAAGCCCCGTTTCCGACGGGGCTTTTTTTGTGTTCAGCTTTCCTGTAACCGATGTTTCAAAAGGCGCGCCCGACCTGTTGCCGGGCGCTGCCCTTAATCGACGCGACCCAGCAGTAAAAATTCCATCAGCGCCTTTTGTGCATGCAAGCGGTTGCCCGCCTCTTGCCATACCACTGCGCGCGGGTCGTCCAGAAGTGTTTCGCTGATCTCTTCGCCGCGGTGAGCGGGCAGGCAGTGCAGAAACAGTGCGTCCGCCTTGGCGTTGTCCAGCATCGCCTCAGTCACCTGAAAACCGGCGAAGTCGGCTTCACGCTTGGCTTGCTCCTCTTCCTGGCCCATGGAGGCCCAGACGTCGGTGGTGATCAGGTCCACGCCCTGGGTGGCTTGTTGCGGGTCGTGGAACAGGGTGACGCGATCGCCGGCGGCTTCGAGAATGTCGGCGCGGGGTTCATAGCCTTTCGGGCAGCAAACGTTCAGCTTGAAGTCGAACTGACGCGCAGCGTTGATCCACGAGTGGCACATGTTGTTGCCATCGCCCACCCATACGGCTGTCCGACCCTCGATGCTGCCTCGAAGCTCGGTCCAGGTCATGACGTCCGCCAGCAGCTGGCAGGGGTGGTAATCATCGCTCAGGGCATTGATCACCGGGACGCTACTGGCGCGGGCGAAGGTCTCGAGGCCTTCGTGAGAAAATGTCCGGATCATGACCGCGTCGACCATTTCCGCCAGCACGCGGGCGGTATCCTCGATGGGCTCGCCGCGGCCGAGCTGCGTGTCCCGGGGGGAGAGAAACAAAGCGTGACCGCCAAACTGCGTCATGCCGGTTTCAAAGGATACACGGGTACGGGTGGAGGATTTTTCGAAAATCATCGCAAGCGTTCGGTTCTGGAACGGTGTGTAGATGGGGCCCTCGGCCTTCAGCTCGGTCTTGATCGTAATGGCGCGCTGAATCAGATAAGTGAGCTCATCTTGGCTTAAATCCAGAAGGGTCAGGAAATGGCGGGTCGCCATGGTCACGTCTCTCCACGTAAATACCCCATCCTAGCGAGGGCGCAGGGGATGCGCAACGCAATCGGCGCGCGTAGAATAGGGCTACCCGATAAAGCCGAGTGGTTTACTCAGGTATCGACATACGTTGAGGTGGGGTTAAATGCGCTTGACGAGTTGCGTAAACTAACAAGCCCCATCACTGATTGAAGGAGCAAGTCATGAGCACGACGGTTGAGAACATTCAGCGCCAGATCAGCGAAAATCCGATTCTCATCTACATGAAGGGTACGCCCCAACTGCCCCAGTGCGGCTTTTCGGCGCAGACCGTTCAGGCATTGATGAGCTGCGGCGAGCGCTTTGCCTTTGTCAACGTGCTGGATAACCCGGACATTCGAAGTGAACTGCCCAAGGTGGCCAACTGGCCGACCTTTCCCCAGCTGTGGGTGGAAGGTGAGCTGGTCGGGGGGTGCGATATCGTGATGGAAATGCACCAGAGTGGCGAGCTTGAAAAGCTCGTCAAAGAAGCCGGCCAACGCGCCAGCGCGACGGATGGCAACGACACCCCGAGCGAATAACGCCTCGTGACCAGCGGTTGGCGGGCACGCACCCAGCCGCTAGAATGGCGCCTTGCCATCTAGCTTGCCATCTAGATTGTTATTTGACGTTCACCCGCCCGGTGGCCCCACCAAGGGTCATCGGGCGGGTTAGCCCGCCAAAGGAAGTAGTGCTCAATGAGCTATCAGGTTCTGGCCCGCAAATGGCGCCCGCGTACATTTCACGAGCTGGTGGGGCAGACCCATGTTCAGCGCGCCCTGGTCAACGCCCTTGACCAGGGGCGCCTTCATCACGCTTACCTGTTTACCGGAACCCGCGGGGTGGGCAAGACCACCCTTGCGCGCATACTCGCCAAGTGCTTGAACTGTACGGCGGGCGGGCGCGGCGATGAAGGGATTACCTCGACTCCTTGCGGTCAGTGCGATAGCTGTCGCGCCATCGATGAAGGGCGCTTTGTCGATCTCATCGAGGTGGACGCCGCCTCACGCACCAAGGTGGAAGATACCCGGGAGCTTCTGGACAACGTCCAGTATGCCCCCACCCAGGGGCGTTACAAGGTGTACCTCATCGATGAGGTGCATATGCTCTCGACCAGCAGTTTCAACGCCCTGCTGAAAACCCTGGAAGAACCGCCGCCCCATGTGAAATTCCTGCTGGCCACCACCGACCCGCAGAAGCTGCCGCCCACGGTGCTCTCTCGCTGTCTGCAGTTCACGCTCAAGCATATGCCCCCCGAGCGGGTGGTCGAGCACCTGACGTTTGTCCTTGGCGAGGAAGGTGTGGAATTTGAAGAGCGCGCGCTCTGGCTGCTTGGCAAGGCCGCCGAAGGCTCCATGCGCGATGCCATGAGTCTGACGGATCAGGCGATTGCCTTCGGCCAGGGAGCGGTACACTACGCCGACGTCGCCGCGATGCTGGGAACGCTGGATCATCGCCACATCATGGCGCTGGTCGAAGCGCTGGCGGAAGTGGACGTTCAGGCCCTTCTGGCCGAGGTGGCCACGCTTGCCGAACAGGGCCCTGACTTTGCCGCCGTACTCGATGAGCTGACAACGATTCTGCACCGTCTTGCGGTAGCACAGATGGTGCCTGGCGCGGTGGACAACAGCCACGGCGACCGGGAGACGATTCTCGCCCTTGCCGGGCGCTTCACCGCCGAGGATATCCAGCTTTACTATCAGATCGGTATTCAGGGCCGAGGCGATATGGAGCACGCGCCGGATTTGCGCAGCGCGCTGGAAATGACGCTTCTGCGTATGCTGGCGTTTCGCCCTCAGGGGGTACCCAAGCCGCCGCGCACGCCGCTGCCCCTTCGTCCGGAGCCCGCTTCCCGGCAAGAGGCGCCTGCCTCGTCGCCTAGTCCGGCAAACGCCGAGCCGCCAGCACTCGAGCCAAGCGCGCCCGGTGCAGCCGAGTCCGAACCAAAAAAGCCTAAGCCTGCACCTGCGCCGCCAGAAGCGCCCGCCCCGGTGCAGGCGACTTCCCCAGGCCTTGCCGACAGCGAGCCGCCCCCCTGGGCGATGGACGAGCCGCTTTCCGATGACGCCGCACCGCTCGGGCCTGACTCATCGGACGCCGACGATTTCGCGGGGCAGTCCGTCCTTGAGGCGCCGCCGAACGAGCCCGCCTTTCGCGAACCCGCGCTCGACGGTGACGCTCCGCTTGAGCGGCAGACCGAACAAGACGCCGTGCCCGAGAAAAGCGAAGGCGTTTTGGAACCCGAAACGCCCGAATCCGAAGTGCTTGAGCCCGAAGTGCCTGAGCCAACCCCCGCCGCCGGTGGCGCGTCCACGCCTGTGACTGATCAGGCGTCAGTCGGGCCGGATACGCGGCTCGACCACGCCCGCTGGCTGAGTCTTTTCAATGCGCTGGGCCTTGGCGGGCTAACCCGGAATCTGGCCGCGCACTGCCAGCTGGCAAGCGATGACGGGCATACGATCGTGCTGATGCTCGACCCTAGCCAATCGGCGATGCAGGCCGATGTTCATCAAACGCGTATCGAAAAGGCGCTGGATGGACAGGGCCTGACGCGCAGGATCACCTTCGAGGTGGCCGAGCTCGATACCGGCGTCGAAACGCCCCGGGAGCAGGATCTTCGCTTTCAGCGCGAGCGCCACGCCAAAGCCGTTGATCTATTGCACCGCGACCCCAATATACAAAAGTTGCAGCAAGCCTTCGGGGCAACGCTTAACGAATCCAGCGTGAAGCCCACGGCGTTCGATGCCTCATGACAGCCGGGCATTCACGGCATACGCTTACCTTCAGCAATACGCATTGATCGATTACCCAAGGAGAGACGACCATGTTCAAAGGTGGAATGGGCAACCTGATGAAGCAGGCTCAGGAAATGCAGGAAAAGATGCAGCAGGTTCAGGAAGAGGCGGCCAAGGCCGAGGTGTTCGGTGAAGCCGGCGCGGGTATGGTCAAGGTCACCATGAACGGCCGACACGACGTCAGCGACGTCACCATCGACCCAAGCGTCCTGGAAGAAGACAAGGAACTTCTGGAAGATCTGCTGGCCGCGGCGGTCAACGACGCCGTGCGCAAGGTCGAAGCCAACTCCAAGGCGAAAATGGAAGAAGCCACCGCGGGTCTTAACCTGCCGCCTGGCTTCAAGATGCCGTTTTAAGCGATGCGCTTTTCGCCGTTAATCGAGCAGCTCATCGAAGCGTTTCGCGTGCTCCCAGGCGTTGGGCCCAAGACGGCCCAGCGTATGGCCATGCACCTCCTGGAGCGCGAGCGCGAAGGCGGCAAACGCCTGGCCGGCGTGATCGAGCAGGCCATTGAAGAGGTGGGCTACTGCCAGCGCTGCCGTACCCTGACCGAGGCCGACATATGCGCGCTGTGCGAAAGCGCGCGGCGTGACGACTCGCTTCTGTGCGTGGTGGAGTCCCCTGCGGACCAGCTCGCCATTGAAGAGGCGGGAGGCTTTCAGGGACGTTATTTCGTGCTGCATGGTCATTTGTCGCCGCTGGACGGGATCGGGCCGGAAGCGATAGGGCTGGAGCTGCTCGAAGCCCGGGTCAGTGAAGGTCTCGTCAAGGAGGTCGTGCTGGCGACCAATCCGACCGTCGAGGGTGAGGCGACGGCGCATTATATCGCCTCCC
Organism: Vreelandella xerophytica; assembly: GCF_968048975.1. The sequence goes on from NZ_OZ309106.1 coordinate 1,217,211, forward strand.
AGCTTGCCCGCTATGGCGTGGCGTTTTCGCGTCTTGCCTATGGCGTGCCCATGGGCGGCGAGCTCGAGTACGTGGATGGCGGCACCCTGAGCCGTGCGTTCAACGGCCGTCTGCCGTTCGGTCTTGAATAGTATTACCCCGCTGCGTTTTTATATCACTGTCGCAACCGCTTGACGGTTGTATTCACAGGGAAGTCTACCGTGTCCGCCTTAACTGCCCCGAACTATCGTTGGATAGAGACCGCCGAACAGCTCGACGCCGCCTGTCTGGAGGTGATCGATGCCAGCGTGCTCGCTCTGGATACGGAGTTTTTCCGTGAAAACACCTTCTTCCCCATTCCGGCCCTGATTCAGTTTTCAGCAGGGGAGCAGGCCTATCTGATCGACCCGCTGGCCACCCCCTGCACCCCGGCGTTTAAAGCGCTGATGCAGAACCAGGCCCTCAAACTGCTTCACGCCTGCAGCGAGGACCTGGAAGTCTTCCAGCTCTGGGCGGGAGTACTGCCCACGCCGCTGGTGGATACTCAGGTTGCCCAGGCCCTGTTGGGCGAGGTGCCCGCCATGGGATATCAGAAACTCGTCGAGTTCTGGGTGGGTGAAATATTGCCCAAGGAGGAGACCCGGTCGAACTGGTTGACGCGGCCGTTGACGCCCGGGCAGTGCGAGTACGCTGCCCTGGACGTGATCTACCTGCTTCAGGTCTGGGCGCTGCAGGCAGGCAAGCTCGAGATGCTGGGGCGCCGGGCATGGCTAAATGAAGAGTGCGCTCTACAGATTGATCAGGCGGATAGAAACGCGCAGAGTGACGCGCTTTGGTACACCCGCCAGCGCCAGCTCTGGCGGCTTGCCCCCCGCCCGCTGAAAGCGTACCAGCTGATGACCGCCTGGCGGGAGGGCGAAACCCGTCGACGTGACCTGCCGCGCAACTGGCTGGTCAGCGACAAGCTTCTGTTCGCCATTGCCGAGACGATGCCCCAGAACCGCTATGAGCTGGCGGCAGTGGAGGGGGTAAAACCCTCGCTGGTCAAAAAGGAGGGCGATGCACTGCTGGAGTTTGTCAGGCAAGCTCAGCACTGCCCCGAGCAGGCGCTGCCCGCCGCCTGGCCCGACCCCGCTGAACCCGCATTCAAGCGCCATTTGAAAGCGCTCAAGAAAGTGATTACCGCCAAGGCGGCCGCGCTCGAGATCGCTCCCGAGGTACTCATGCGTCGTCGTGATATCGAAGCTCTAGTGATGCAGCACCTGGCTTGCGAGCCCCTGGCGTTACCGGGTGGCTGGCGGGGTGAAAGTTTAAACGATGCCTTACGTGAGACCCTCAAGGAGAGCGCGGCATGAGCGATAAACTCTTGTGCGAGATTTTGAAAAGTTCGCGTAAGGACGAGATGTATCTCTACGTGGATAAACGCCGCGGTTGTGACCCGGTGCCCGCAGCGCTCATGGAGACCTTCGGCAAGCCCGTGCCGGTGTTGACCATGATCTTGACGCCAGACAAGACGCTTGCGCGGGTGAAGGCCGAAGACGTCATCGCGGCGATTGACGAACAAGGCTTTTACCTTCAGATGCCACCGGCCAAAGAGGCTTATCTGCTGGATATTCATCGGGCCCACGTCAACCGCATTTCATGAACTTTCTTGCCCATGCCTGGCTTGCTCGCCAGGGCTCCAATGCGTTCTTGCTGGGGAACGTGATTGCCGATGGCGTCAAAGGGCAGGATTTGACGCCCTGGCCGACCGCGGTCGCCCAGGGCATTCGCCACCACCGGCGAGTGGATGCCTGGGTGGACGCTCATGAAATCATCAAGCGCGCCAAGGAGCGTGCCCCGCAGGGCCAGCGCCGCTACGCCGGTATTGCCCTGGATATCCTGTGGGATCACTTTCTGGCTCGGGAGTTGCTTCATACGGCCGAATTCGAGGCGCTGGTGGAGCGCCTGTACGCGCTCCTGTCCAGAGAGCCGGCCCCGAACCGGCTGGCACAGATGATGCCGGCGCTGGTCAAGCATGACTGGTTAAGAAACTACGCCGATTTTGATTTCACCTGTCGAGCCATCGAAGGGGTAGGGCAGCGGCTTTCAGGGCCCAACCGGCTCAAGGCGCTCATCCCCTGGCTGGGGCGCGACTATGGCTGGCTTGAGGAGCACTTTCAGATCCTCTGGTCCGAATGCACCGATCAGCTGACACGGGCTGACGGTATCTGAAGGGCAGTATCTGAAGAGCCGTACTTTGAAGGCACGGCCTGGAGGTCGAACCTTGTAAAGATGACTTCTGAAGAGGCGCACACAGGTGCAAACCGAAGACGAGTATCACAAGACGAGGGCGCGATGCGCGAACGCTTCTGGGAAAAGTATCCGTTGGAAGAGCTCACCTCCGAGGAGTGGGAGGCGCTTTGTGACGGCTGCGGCCAATGCTGTTTGTTGAAGCTACACGATGACGAGACCCAGGAGCTTGCGGTACTGGGCGTATCGTGTCGTTTGCTGGATACCCATAGCTGTCAGTGCAGCGATTACGAAAACCGTTTTGACAGCGTCCCCGACTGTACCCAGCTTACCCCGGCCCTGGTACGGGAATTTACCTGGCTGCCCGCTACCTGCGGCTACCGCCGCGTGGCAGAAGGGCGCAAGCTGGCCGGATGGCATCCGCTTTTAAGCAACGACGCCGAGCGGGTTCACCGTAAAGGCGTGAGCGTACGAAGCTTTGCCGTTTCGCAAGACGCTGTGCCCGAACGGGAGTGGGAGGAGCACATCATCGCCATACTGCCCATCGAGTAGGCAGTTTAGCGCTTGAATGCGGCAAACAGCGCCAGACTTTTGGTCAGGGAGATGCGCGCCTTGGCGGGTTTGGCGGGTTGCTTGGTCGGCGTATCCCAGATGGTTAAAAACCGCTCTTGGTATTTCATGATTTTCTCCGGCGCTTCAAGCGCTATCGATATACAGTGGCTCTGAATCAGCAAGCATAGACTTTGGTCTATGCAACTAACGGCTATTATGGCGCATTAAAATTTTTATGGAAAGGTTTTTCATAAAAATAAAAAGCACCCGGCAGCAGGGCCACGGGTGCTTTCTTTTACTGCTTGTATGTTTGAATGCGGGGTCAATGCCCCTTCAGAGGGCTGACACCTCGGCTTTTTCGGGGCCTCTCTCGCCAAGGCCTAATGCCCAGAGAATGAACGCGTCCTGACGGGCGCCATCCTTCCAGGCCTTGAAGCGTCCGGAGGCGCCGCCGTGGCCGCTGTCCATGTCGGTATACAGCAGTACCGGAGCGCTGGCCTTCTGGGCCTGGGCAACGCGGGCATAGAACTTGGCGGGCTCCCAGTAGCTTACCCGGGTGTCGAACCAGCTCCCTTCGATCCAGAGCGCCGGATAGGCTTGTGCCTGGATGTTGTCCACCGGCGAGTAGCCCTGAATGCGCGCCGCCACCTCCGGGTCTTCGGGGTTGCCCCACTCGCTGTACTCGGCGGTGGTCAGCGGCAGTTCCGGGTTCTGCATGGTGCGCAACACATCGAGAAAGGGGACATCCAGCACGGCGGCGCAGAATGCCTCGGGCGCACGATTGATGCAGGTTCCGACTAGAAGCCCGCCGGCGCTGGCACCGTAAGCCACGATCCTTTTCGCATCGCTCAAGCCTTCGTCCACCAGGGCCTGACGCGCGCTCAGAAAATCGTTGAAGCTGTTCTCCTTGTGCGCCATCTTGCCATCGAGGTACCAGGGTTCGCCGCGCTCGCCGCCGCCGCGTACGTGGGCCACGGCAAACGCGACACCGCGCTCGAGAAGCTCCAGCCGGGCGATGGAAAACCAGGGGTCCAGCGGCTCGCCATAGGCCCCGTAGCCATATAAAAGCGTCGGCAGCGCCTGGCCTTCGAGGTCTGCGCGCATCACGACCGAGACAGGTACCTGTTCGCCATCGTGGCTTGTCGCCCAGATGCGTCTGCTGATAAGCGCCTCGGGCGTGAGTGCGCCGTGAACCGGCAGGGTTTTCAGTAGCCGGCGTTCGCCGCTTTCAAGGTCCAGCTCGTACCAGCTGGCGGGTCTGGTAAACGACTCTTCTCTCAATCGCACCACCTGGGCGTCAAAGTGAGGGGAGTCCTCCAGAAGTTGCGAGCTGGGTGTCTCATTCAGAGCGATCAGTTCCTCGCTTTCGATGACGCCGTCATCGTCCAGTACCAGGCGTCTTAGCCTCGTTTGGGCGTCGTCATGATGTCGCTGGGCGATTATCAGCCCCCAGGCAAAGGCATCCATTCCTTCCAGAGTCTGTTCGGCGTCATGGGGAATCAGCGGCTGCCAGTCAGCATCTTCACCCAGCGCGCGTTCAGGCAGCACGTCGAGGGCGAAATGGGGGCCATCCTGGTTCTGCAGCCGGTAAAATGTCCCGGGACGGTGGTCGATGCTGACCTCTACCCCTTTTGATCGCCGATGCAGACAGCGCGGGGGCGTGTTGGGCGACGCGGCCGGTACCGCCAGAATCTCGGTGGTGTCCTTGGCGCTGGTCTCGATGAAAAGCCATGCCTTTGAGCGGGTTTTTCCCACCCCCAGCCAGAACTCGGGGTCGTTTTCACGAAACACCAGCGTGGCAGGAGCATCGAGCTCGAAAGCTATGAAATTCACGTCACAGCGCCACAGGCTGTCCGGTCGCTGAGTGGCATCGAAGCGGGTGAAGAAAAGCGTGGCGCCCTGCGGGGTCTGGTCTTCTGCCCAGCAAAGTGCCGGGCCGATATCACTGGCAAGCTTTCGTGGCTCGCCGTCGGGCAGCGCCTTAAGCCATAGCGTGTAGCGTTCATCGCCCTGGGTGTCTTCGCTCCAGGCAAGCCACTGCTCGTCCGGAGTAAGCGCCATGTCGCCGATATCGAAAAAATCGCTGTCACCTGCTCTGGCCACCACGTCGAAGAAGCACTCGGGCGGGGCAGTGCTGTCAAGGGGCCTGCGCCACCAGCGAGGGTAGTCGTCATGTTTGTCGGTTTCGCTCCAGAACGTAAAGACGTCAAGCGGTGTCTCGAGACTTTTGACCGCCAGTTCGCGCCGGGCCAGGTGGCTTTGATAAAGCGACTCGGCAAAGGGGGCGAGAGGGCTGAACCAGCGGGCGTGCTCCTCGTTGGTACTGGTCAGGAATGCGCTTACCTCGGGGGCGTCGCGTTGCTCTAACCAGTGCCAATCCGGGTCATCGGCGCGATAATAGCGCGCCGCTGGAGAGTCTTTGGGCATGCCGGGCTGTGCTTTCATAAATTGACAGGTACCATAACGGGAAATCAACCGCGGGTGCGTTCACCCACACGAGGGGTATTATGCTGTTTACAAGCTCAATGTCACTGCTATGGCTAAGTTATTACGGCGTTTCGCTGGTGGTGCTCGTTGCGGTCTATTTTGCGCTGGCGCTCTTGCCGCGTCTGCCAAGGCTGGTGATTACCTGGTGTGTGGCGGGGGCCATGTGGATGCCCGCGCGCTATAGCTTGCCACTGATCGAGGAGAACGAGTTTTATACCGGTTGGGCCCCGGCGGCCATGGTTTCGGCAGTGAGCTTCATGGAGCGTAGTGGCGCGGCGCTTCGCGGCGGCCTGTTCTGGCTGCTGCTGGGGATTGCGCTGGGTGCTCTGGTGGGCGTGGCGCTTTGGTGGCTACGCCGCCCGGTCGAGCGCGCCCCGGCCAGGCGCTCCTCGGAAGACAAGCGTCCACCCAGCGACAGGCGCCCGCCGAATAACAAGCGCACAGCCGCTAAACCTCGTAGCGGTAGTGGCAGTGGTGAGCCGCGCCGCCGCGAGCCCGTGATCAACTAGACCCGGGAGGGCGTATGTGCGAACTGCTGGGCATGAGCGCCAATGTGCCAACCGATATCTGTTTCAGCTTTTCCGGCTTCCTGCACCGCGGCGGGGGCACCGGCCCTCACCGCGACGGGTGGGGGATCGCCTTTTACGAACAGGGCGGGTATCGAGAATTTCGCGACCCGCACCCCTCCATAGACTCACCCATTGCACGCCTGATATGCGACTACCCCATCAAGTCCCACGTGGTGATCAGCCATATCCGCCAGGCCAACGTAGGCGGGGTGCGTCTGGATAATACCCATCCGTTCACCCGGGAGATGTGGGGTCGGCCCTGGTGCTACGCCCATAACGGTCAGCTCAGCGGCTGGCAGGCATTGCCGCTGGATGTGTATACCCCGGTGGGCACCACCGATAGCGAACACGCCTTTTGCTGGCTTTTGGGCGAGCTACGCCGTGCATTTCCCACCCCGCCCGCTTCTTTCGAGCCTGTCGGCGAGCTGCTTCACACGCTGTGCGAAAAGCTTCGCGGCCTTGGCGTTTTCAACCTGCTGCTCAGTGATGGCGAGTCACTTTACAGCTACTGCTCCACCAAGTTGTCCCACATTACCCGTAAGGCGCCGTTTGGCGAAGCGGAGCTTTCGGATGCCGAAATGACGGTGAACTTCAGCGAGCACACCACCGCCTGTGATGTCGTATCGGTCATTGCCACTCAGCCGCTGACCCATAACGAGGTATGGAAGACCATGGCACCCGGTGAACTTCTGGTATGGCAGGAGGGGAGCATAAAAGCGTGTTACGAACCATACTGACTAGATTCATCGAGGGGTTTTTCGGTAAGTATTTGATGTGACGACATGATGGTAGAGTGCCTGGGACCAGCCGCGTTGAAACAGGAGTTTCAATCAGGCGTTTTACAGCGTTACGCCCCTCGTATATCTTAGGCGTTTAGGCTCGTCTCACAGAACGCCAAAACAACAAGGTCGGTCCATATATCGACACGGACAGCGGAGATTGCACCATGAGCGAACACGCCGATGCTCCCATGCTACAGGGCCCAGCGCTTGAAGGCCTGGATCAATACAATTCAGTCACTGACGTCTTCGATACGGCGGTAAAACGCTATAGCGATAAACCCGCGTTCAGTTGCATGGGGAAAACCCTTACCTTTGCCGAACTCGATGACTATGCGTCACGGTTTGCCGCCTGGATCCAGAACGAAACCGATCTTGAGCCGGGCGACCGCATCGCCATCCAGCTTCCCAACGTCCTGCAGTTTCCTGTAGCCGTGTTCGGTGCGCTGCGGGCGGGTCTTGTTGTGGTCAATACCAACCCGCTCTACACCGAGCGTGAAATGGCCCACCAGTTCAAGGACGCCGGCGCCAAGGCGATTCTCATCCTGGCGAATATGGCCCACAAGCTTGACAAGATACTGGATAAAACCGATATCTCCCACGTTCTGGTCACCGAGCTTGCCGATCTTCACAACGCTCCCAAGCGTTGGGTGGTCAATGGGGTGGTCAAGTACGTCAAGAAGATGGTGCCGACCTACCGGTTACCGGGCGCTATCGGTTTTCGCCAGGTGATGAAAGCCGGGGCCCGGCATGAGTTCACACCGGTCAAGCGAGCCCCGGACGATGTGGCCGCGCTTCAGTACACCGGTGGCACCACCGGCCGGCCCAAGGGGGCGATGCTGACCCACACCAACCTGATTGCCAACATGTTGCAGGCACGCATGGCGATCGGCACGCACCTGGAAAACGGCAAGGAGCTGGTCATTGCGCCGCTGCCGGTGTACCACATCTATACCTTCACGGTGAACTGCCTGTTCTTGATGGAGACGGGCAATCACTCGGTGCTGATCACCAATCCGCGTGATCTGCCTGCTTTCGTCAAGGAGCTCAAGCGTCTTGAGTTCACCAGCTTCATTGGGCTGAATACGCTTTTCAACGCGCTTTGCCAACGTGACGATTTCCGTTCGCTCGATTTTTCCCGCCTGAAGCTCACCATTTCCGGCGGCATGGCGCTCACCCAGGCCGCCGCCCATCGGTGGGAAGAGGTAACCGGCTGCCCCATCGCGGAAGGCTATGGACTGACCGAAACCTCACCGGTCGTCAGCTTCAACCCGACCGATGCCATTCAACTGGGCACGATCGGCAAGCCAGTGGCCGGCACCTCGGTGAAAGGGGTGGACGCCGACGGTCATGACGTCGCGCTCGGCGAGCCCGGCGAGCTTTGTGTCAAGGGCCCCCAGGTGATGAAAGGCTACTGGCAGCGCGACGACGAGACGCAAAAGTCGATCGATGCAGGCGGCTGGTTTCACACCGGTGATATCGCCGTGCTACAGGACGATGGCTATATCCGCATCGTGGATCGCAAGAAGGACATGATCCTGATCTCGGGTTTCAACGTATATCCCAACGAGATCGAGGATGTGGTTACCGGGCATCCAGATATCGTCGAGGCAGCCGCCGTGGGCGTGCCGGATGAAAATGCCGGCGAGGCGATCAAGCTCTTCGTGGTGTCCAAAAACAGCGACCTGGATGCGCAGACGCTGCGCAGCTGGTGCAAGAAAGAGTTGACCGCCTACAAGGTGCCCAAGTACATCGAGTTCCGGGACGAGCTGCCCAAGACCAACGTAGGCAAGGTATTAAGGCGCGAACTGCGCGATGAGGAAAAGCAGAGCGATGCAACAAGACAGGGCGCTGAGGAAAAACAGAGTGAAGAACAGAATAGGTCCTGAAATCCGCTCGAAAGGTTAGAGCGGCTCTGTGGGTTAGCCCTACCTTTAACGAAAGCGCTATAATGTTCGGCCCTCCTTTGACAGGTGGGCCGAATTTTTATTTTTTGGACGGGATTTGAGCCTAACGTGACCACCCAGACGCACTCCTTGACCCATGCCCAGCAGGTGACGCAGCTTGAGCAGGCGCTAGCCGAGGTGACCCTTCGCGACAGCCACCGCTTGGCGCGACGCATCGGTGGGCTCAAGCGTCGTCTGCAGGATGACAAGCCCATCGATCGTGGCCTTGATGAGGTCAGTCGCGAACTCGAAAAAGCCCGACGCCACTACGTCAGCCGGGTATCGACGCCGGTAACGCTACAGTATCCTCCCGAGCTTCCCGTGGTAGAGCGGCGCGAGGATATATACAACGCCATTCGCGATCATCAGGTTGTCGTGGTGGCCGGTGAAACCGGTTCGGGTAAAACCACCCAGTTGCCAAAGATCTGTCTGGAGCTCGGGCGCGGTCGGCGGGGCTTGATCGGCCATACCCAGCCGCGCCGGCTGGCCGCGCGCAGTGTGGCTACCCGGCTTTCCGAGGAGCTGGATGTCTCCCTTGGCGAGCAGGTGGGCTATCAGGTGCGCTTCAACGATCAAAGCACCCCCACCACGCTGGTCAAGCTGATGACCGACGGCATACTGCTGGCCGAAACCCAGCACGACCCGATGCTCTGGCGCTACGATACGCTGATCATCGACGAGGCCCACGAGCGCAGCCTGAATATCGATTTTCTGCTCGGCTACTTGAAGCGCCTGCTGCCCAGGCGCCCGGATCTCAAGGTCATCATTACCTCGGCGACGATCGACGTCGAGCGTTTCGCCGCCCACTTTGGCCAGGACGATCAGCCGGCCCCTGTGGTGGAGGTTTCCGGACGTACCTATGACGTGGACGTGTTGTACCGGCCGCTTTCGAGAAGCGAAGACGACGAAGAAGACCGCACGCTACAGGAAGGCATCACCCAGGCGGTGGCCGAGATCGAGACCATCGAGCGCGAAAGGGGATGGCTGCACGGCCCGCGGGATGTCCTGATCTTTCTGCCCGGCGAGCGTGAAATTCGTGAAACCGCAGATACGCTGCGCCGCGCAGATTTCAAGGGCACCGAGATTCTGCCGCTTTACGCCCGGCTTTCCAATGAAGAGCAGAACCGGGTGTTCGCGCCCCACCGAGGGCGCCGCATAGTATTGGCCACCAACGTGGCGGAAACCTCGCTTACCGTACCGGGTATCCGCTACGTCATCGACCCGGGGCTTGTGCGCATCAGCCGCTACAGCTATCGGGCGAAAATCCAGCGCCTGCCGATCGAACCCGTCAGCCAGGCCAGCGCCAACCAGCGCAAGGGCCGCTGTGGGCGTATCGCCGAGGGCGTGTGTATCCGCCTTTTTGACGAGGACGATTTCCTCTCGCGCCCGGCGTTCACCGACCCGGAAATTCAGCGTACCAATCTTGCCTCGGTCATTCTCTCGATGCTCTCGCTCAAGCTTGGCAATATCGAAGAGTTCCCCTTTGTCGATCCGCCGGATAGCCGCTTTGTCAAGGACGGCTTCCGACTTTTGTTCGAGCTGGGCGCGGTGGATCACAAAGAGCAGATCAGCGAACTTGGCCGCAAGTTGGCAAGACTACCCATCGACCCGCGTCTGGCGCGGATGGTGCTTGAAGGGGCGGCCCGGCAAAGCCTGCGCGATGTGCTCATCGTAGTGTCGGCACTGGCCATTCAGGACCCCCGCGAGCGCCCGGCGGATAAACGCCAGGCGGCGGATCAGGCTCATCAGCGCTGGCACGACCCGGACTCCGATGTCGTCGCGCTCTTGAACCTGTGGCATGGCATCGAAAACGCCCGCAGCTCCCTATCCGGCAATCAGCTGCGCCGCTGGTGTCGCGAGCATTACATCAACTATCTGCGCATGCGCGAGTGGCACGATACCTTCCGTCAGCTCAGACAGCTTCTGCGTGATATGGATATCGAGGTACCCGCATCGCTGCCTGCCACTGAGGATGAAAGCGAAGAGCAGGCGCGCCAGGCACGCCGCAAGACCTCCGACAAGCTGCATCAGGCGCTGCTTTCGGGACTCTTGTCCAACTTGGGCAACCTCTTGGAAAACCGGGAGTACCTGGGCGCGCGCAATCGTAAGTTCATGATTCATCCAGGCTCCGGACTGGCCAAGAAAACGCCCAAGTGGCTCATGGCCTTCGAGCTTGTGGAAACCACCAAGCTCTACGCCCGCACGGTGGCAAGAATCGACCCGGCGTGGATCGAGCCCCAGGCCGAGCACCTGGTCAAGCGCAGCTACAGCGAGCCCCACTGGGAGATGAAGCGCGCCCAGGTGGTGGCCTTTGAACAGGTCACTCTGTTTGGCCTGCCTATCGTTGCGCGCCGGCGCATCAATTACGGGGCCATCGCCCCTGAAGAATCCCGGGAGATCTTTATCCGCCGGGCGCTCGTGGAGGGGGAGTTCCAGACCAGGGGCGAGTTCTTCGCTCATAACCGGGCGCTGGTCGATGAGGTGGAAGCGCTCGAGGATCGGGCCCGCCGCCGGGATATCCTGGTCGATGAAGAGACCCTCTACGCCTTCTACGACGAGCGTATTCCAGCGGATATCGTCAATGGCAAAGGGTTCGAGCATTGGCGCAAGCAGGCCGAACGCGAAACCCCCGAGCTTTTGAAGTTCGATATCGATACCCTCAAGGCCCGTGACGCTGAAGACGTTACCCAGGCCCAGTACCCGGATCATTTAACCCTTTCCGGCGTGGCGTATCCGGTGAGTTACCACTTCGAGCCTCACGCCGAAGACGACGGTGTCACGCTTATGGTACCCGCCGCGATGCTGCCGCAGTTGCCAATACACGCACTGGAGTGGCTGGTGCCGGGGCTTTTGCGCGAGAAATGCATTGCGCTCTTGAAATCGCTGCCCAAGAGTATTCGTCGTCAGGTGGTCCCTATTCCCGACTGGGTGGATGCGGCGCTGCAAACGCTGACTCCCGGCGAACGTCCGCTCACCGAAGCGCTGGGCGAGTTTCTCCGACAGCGTACCGGTACCCGGGTACATCCGGACGACTGGCGTCTTGATCTGCTCGAGCCCCACCTTGTCATGAACGTGCGCGTGGTGGATCACGCAGGCGAAACGCTCGGCCAGGGGCGCGACGTGCGCGCGCTCGAGAAACGTTTCGAGCAGGCGGCCAGCGCCGGCGCCCAGGCGCTGGCCAAGGAGGCGTCCCAGGCGCCAGTGCTTGACGAGCTGCCTGAAAGCCCGCTGCCGGCTTCGCGCGTGACGACCCAGGCGGGTATTCGCGTACAAGCCTACCCCGCGCTCAGCGTCGAGGGCGGGGCGTTCAAGGTAGCCCTGTTCGATCATCCGGCGAAGGCCGAGGCCGCCCATCAAGAGGGTGTTGCGCGTCTGGCGATTACCAAGTGCCCTGAGCAGGTCAAGGCGATCAAGGCCCTCCCGGCGCTGGAGAAGTGCGCGCTGCTCTTTACCAACGTGGGCAGCAAGCAGGCATTTATCGACGACGTGCTGCTGGCCGTGTTTACCCAGGTGGTGGCCCAAGCGCCGCTGCCGCGCTCGGCCGGGGAGCTTGAGGTTCGCCTTGGCAAGGTCGAGGGTGCGCTTCTCGATCACGCCCGCGAACTCTTGAAGGAAGTAGAGGCCGCGCTGAAAGGGCATCTGGAGGTCAGCAAGCGCCTCAAGGGAAACTTGAATTTTGCCCTGGCGCTGGTTTACAGCGATGTGCGCGCGCAGATGCAGCGTTTGGTCTATTCTGGCTTCATCCGCGATGCAGGCGAATGGCTTTCGGAGTACCCCCGTTACTTCGAGGCCGCACTGATTCGCCTTGAGAAAGCCCCCCGCGAGCGCGGCCGCGACCAAATGATGATGAACGATGTCCAGGCGCTTGAAACGCGCTTTGACGCTCGACGTGAAAACGAGCGGCGAGGCCAGGTTGAAGATCCGGCGCTGGTAGCGTTTGGCTGGTGGATTCAGGAGCTTCGCGTCTCGCTGTTCGCCCAGCAGCTAGGCACCCGCATGCCCGTATCGGCCAAGCGCCTTGAAAAACACTGGGAAGAGATCACGCGCCCTTGATTCGGCGCCCCAGCCAACACACGCCATCCCCAGGCCGCAAACAGGAGAACAAGCATGAGTGACGTGGTCATTACCGGCACAGGACTCTATACACCGGAACACGCCATCGATAACGAGGCCCTGGTGGCGGCGTTCAATAACTACGTGGACCGGCAAAACGCCCGTTTTGCCGAGGACATCGAGGCAGGCACGCGGACGCCACTTGCCCATTCCAGCCGTGAGTTCATCGAAAAGGCCTCGGGCATCAAAAGCCGTTACGTGCTGGACGCTGAGGGCATTCTCGACCCCGAGCGGATGCGCCCAAGGCTTCCCGACCGCGCCAATGACGAGCCCTCGATTCAGTGCGAGATGGCGACCCACGCCGCCCGGCAGGCACTGGAGGCCGCCGGTATCCAGCCCGGCGATATCGAGCTGGTGATCGTGGCCTGCTCGAATCTGGAGCGCGCCTATCCATCGGTGGCCGTCGAGGTGCAAAATGCACTGGGTACTGCGGGCTACGGGTTTGACATGAACGTGGCCTGCAGTTCCGCGACCTTCGCCATCGAGACCGCCGCCAACGCCATCGCCGCTAAGAGCGTGAAGCGGGCCCTGGTCGTAAGCCCTGAAATCTGCTCGGCGCATCTCAATTTCACCGACCGTGACAGCCACTTCATCTTTGGCGATGCGTGCACCGCCGTGGTACTCGAGCAAAGCGATATCGCGGTGGCCAAGCAGCGTTTCGAGGTGCTGGGCACGCGTCTGGAGACCCAGTTCTCCAACGCCATTCGCAATAACGCAGGCTTCTTGAACCGGGTGACGGACAGCGACCCGCTCGCCGTCGACAAGCTTTTCGTACAGGAAGGGCGGCGCGTCTTCAAGGAGGTGTGCCCCATGGTCGCCAGGCTGATCGTCTCGCACCTGGAATCGCTCGAGCTAAGGGGCGACGACGTCAAGCGGCTATGGCTTCATCAGGCGAACCGCCACATGAACGATCTGATCGGGCGTAAAGTACTGGGGTATGAACCCAGCGAAACTCAGGCACCGATCATTCTCGATCGCTACGCTAATACGAGTTCTGCCGGGTCCATCATCGCCTTCCACCTGCATCGGGAAGACCTGGCTTCGGGAGATATCGGGCTGATCTGCTCGTTCGGGGCGGGTTATAGCGCCGGTAGCGTCGTGCTACGCTGCCGGTGATCCGTAGCGCTAGTGGCAAGACGCTAAACAGCGGGACATACCTAAAAAAACGAGGGATTTATCATGCTAAGGTCGTTAACCACCAAGGCGCCTAAAGAGAAGGCGTTGAAAGGGATGTTGCCAGTGGTGCTGTTAGCTGCACTAGGTATGTCAGGTTGTGCCAGCACCGGCACCTCATCAGAGCAGGCCCACCCGGATGACCCCTGGGAAGGCTTCAATCGGCGTGTCTTTGCCTTCAACGATGTACTGGACCGCTACGCCCTGAAGCCGGTAGCCACCGGGTATCGCACCGTTACGCCGGACCCGGTGCAGACAGGTGTGGGTAACTTCTTCTCCAACCTGGGCGAGATTCGCACCGCACTCAACAGTATCCTGCAGGGCAAGCCCGCCAACGCAGGTCTTGCCACCTCGCGCTTTTTGATCAACACGACGGTAGGTATCGGTGGTCTTCTGGATTACGCTACCCATATGCAGATCACCGCCGACGATGAGGATTTTGGTCAGACCCTGGCGGTATGGGGCTGGGAAGATTCGCGTTACCTGGTGCTGCCGCTTCTCGGACCCAGCACTCTTCGCGATACCACCGGCCTTCCGGCGGACATCGCCGCGCACCCCAACACCTACGTCGAAGACGACGCGGTACGCATCAGTCTGGCGGCGCTCAATATCGTGGACACCCGCGCCGGGCTTCTGGATCAGGAGTCGTTGATCAGCGGAGATCGCTACCGGTTTATCCGCGATGCCTATCTTCAGCGTCGCCAGTTCTTGATCAACGACGGTGAGCTCGGTGACGATCCCTTCGCCATGGACAGTTTCGAGTTCGACGATGCAGATTTTGGTGACGACGATTTCGCCGACTGAGGCTTAGCATGGATCATTCCAAATATCTCATCGCGGTCATCGATGAGCCGGGAAGCGAGCGCGAAGCGCTGACTCGGGCCATCGCCTGCCACGACATGGCGGTGCTGGCCTCCCGGGATATCGAACGTCTGCCCGATGAGACCGCCCTGGTGGTGGCCAAGGCCGGGGTGGTGCCGACCGATCAGTGGGCGTTGCTGGCGGCGCGCGTGCCGACCCTGGTGGTCAGTGATTCCCGGGAGGATGCCGGACTCATCCAGGCTGTGGAGAGCGGGCTTTTAGACCATATCGTCGACCCCTTGCGCCATACCGAGCTTCTACGACGGATGATTCGCAAGGCCGTGGAGCTTCACACCCTGGCCCGCGAGCGCGAGCGTGATCACGAAAGGCTCGAGGAACTCAACGAAAGTCTTGAAACCCATCTGGCGCTTTTGCGCATGGATCAGCAAAGCGGTGGGCATATCCAGCGCCGGCTGCTGCCGGTTCATCCCAAGGTGATCAACGGCGCCCGCTTTGATTACTGGTTTGCACCGTCGCTCTATCTATCCGGCGATTTTCTCGATTACCAGCGCTACAACGAGCGCTTCAGCGCTTTCTATTTTGCCGATGTCTCCGGGCATGGCGCCTCCTCGGCGTTTGTCACGGTGCTGCTCAAGTATCTGTTCAATCGCTGGCTCAACGAGTGGAACGGCCAGAACCCCGATACACTTGCCGCCAAGTGGCTGGGCGCCCTGAACCGTGAGTTGCAAGACACCAACATCGGCAAGCACGCCACCCTTTTTGTCGGGGTGATTGACCGCGAGACCAAGACCCTTCACTATTCGCTCGGTGCACAGCTGCCGATGCCATTACTGGTAACCAGTGACGCCCTGGTGCGTCTGGAGGGCGAGGGGATGCCGGTCGGGCTTTTTCCCGATATCGAATACCCCTCGCTTAGCTGTGAACTTCCGCCTGACTTCCGCCTTTGGCTCTGTTCAGACGGCGTATTGGAATGCCTGCCGGGTAAGACGCTCGACACGCGGCTCATGGAGCTTGAGCAATTAGTAAGCGAGAGTGGCACACTTGAGCAGTTGCGCGACCGACTAGCCCAGACCAACACCCTGCTGCTGAACGGGGTGGCGGACGATGAGGCCGACCAGGACCGCGATGCTTTACTCGATGACCTGACAATCATGATGGTGAGCGGATTTGGTCATGCTGATTGAAGAAGGCCGTATCAAAGCGGCATTCGATTCCGGTGTTTTTATCTTGAAACTCTGTGGCGATGTGCGCCTGACGCTCTGCGCGACGCTGGACGTTCAAGCCCAGCGCCTGGCTGATACGCCGGGGCTGCATACGGTAATGATCGACCTGCGCGAGGCGAGCAACGTCGACTCCAGCGCCCTGGGCTTTCTGGCCAAGGTGGCCATGGCAGTGAAAGGGCGCCTGGCGCATCCACCGACGATTATCGCCAACAACCCCGATATTCAAAAAATGCTCGACGTGATGGGCTTCGATCGCTTTTTCACGTTGATCGAGGCGCCGCTTCAGGGGGCTGCTGCGCTGAACGAGACACTGACCGAGTTGCCCGAGGTTCCTTCCGATGAAGAGGGCCTGCGCGACCGGATTCTCGAAGCGCACCGCATCTTGATGCACATGAACGAACATAACCGAGAGCAGTTTCAGCCGCTGGTGGATATGCTGGAAGCTCAGGACACGCCGGTTCACTAGACACGCTGAAGTCATGACTTGCCTGCCCCGGGCACCATTGACCTGGCGTCCGGGGTGACCAGGCCTACTGCTGACGCAGCTTGCTCAAAAGCTCTTCGAGTTGTTTCTGGTCAGTCATGAACTTGCGAATGCCCTCGGCGAGCTTGTCGTGGGTCATCTCGTCGTCGTTCATTGCCCAGCGAAAATCCGCCTGGGAGAGTGGCTCACCGACAGCGCTGCTGGCATCTGCCGGGCTCAGTTTCCGAGCAAGTTCCCCTTGTTGTCCGTCAAGCTCGTTCAAGAGCGCCGGTGAAATGGTCAGACGATCGCACCCGGCCAGCGCCTTGATCTCCTCCACGTTGCGAAAGCTTGCCCCCATCACGATGGTGGCGTAGCCGTGGTCCTTGTAGTACTCGTAAATCCGCTTGACCGACTGGACCCCTGGATCGTTGTTGCCGCTGAAGTCGCCTTCGGGGTTGCGGGTCTTGTGCCAGTCCAGAATACGCCCCACGAAAGGGGAGATCAGTGTGGCGCCGGCGTCGGCGCAGGCCTGGGCCTGGGCGAAACCGAACAGCAGCGTCAGGTTGGTACGAATACCGTCGCGCTCGAGCTGGCGGGCAGCCTGGATGCCCTCCCAGGTAGAGGCCGTCTTGATCAGGATACGCTCGGCCGCAACCCCTTGCTTGGCGTAGCGCTCGATCAGCGAGTGAGCCTTGGCAATGGTCGCGTCACGGTCAAACGAGAGCCGTGAGCTGACCTCGGTGGAAACGTAGCCGGGTACCAGCTCGCTGATCTCGCAGCCAATGTCCACCGCGACCCGGTCCACCGCCTCGTCGATATCGGCGCTCTCCTGGGCGATAGCGGCCAGCCGCGCGCGGCGATCCTCCTGTTGGGCGGCCTGCAGAATCAGCGACGGGTTGGTGGTGGCATCTTCGGGGCGAAAGCGACGAATCGCCTCCAGATCGCCGGTATCGGCCACTACTTTGGTCATTGCCTTCAACTGCGCCAGTAAACTGTTATTCATGTAGGGCTCCTTTTTCAAATGAGCTCTACTCTAACAAGGCTTGGGGCGTGTGGATATTACCTGGCATCGATGGGCCAAGTGTCGGGTCGTGCTGCCAGGTATAGGGGCGCTGCGTGGCGGGCTCGATCCGGAAGCGGCTGGCTGCCTCGCGAAGCTGCTCGGCGATCCTCTCGAGGGCCAGCGCGTCCTGGGCGCTGCTTTCCACCTGCTCCTTGTTGGCGCGGTTGACCTGGGTCTGTTCGACAAGGGTGGTATTGAGGCGCTCGATATGACGGTGCTGCTCCTTGGCGGCCTCGGCGATATGCGCCATCAGGCGGTTGGCCTTGTCCGTGGTCTCGGCAATGTCGCACAGGGTGGCGCTTGCCTGGCCCGACAGCGCGTGACCGTGCTGAATCTGACGGGTCGAGTCGGCCAGAAGCGTCTTGATTTGCTGGGCCGCCTCGGCGCTCCGAGTGGCGAGCCCGCGCACTTCCTGGGCCACCACCGTGAATCCCTTGCCCTGGACGCCGGCCCGGGCGGCCTCTACCGACGCGTTGAGGGCAAGAATATTGGTCTGAAAGGCAATGGCGTCAATGGTGCCGACGATGCCGTCCACTTCGTTGGCGCGCTCGTGAATGCGCTCCATGGTGGCGAGAAAATTGTCCATCACTCGATTGGCCTGGGTCGTTTGCGTGCTGGCGGTGGTGGTCAAATCTTCAGCGTCCGTGGCGTACCGGGCGGTGGAAGCGGTATGGGTCGTCAGCTCCTCCAGATTGGCCGTGGTGGTTTCATGGAAGGCGTGCTGCTGGCGAGTACGGATGGCCAGATCTTCGTTACCCAGTGCCAGGCGCTGGGCGCTTTCAAACATCGCCCGGCTCTGGTCGTGAAGGTTTGTAATGGTGTCGATAAAGGCGTGGCGCATGGTCTCAAGCTCAGCGTAGAGCCGACCGATCTCGTTGCGTCCGGGGCGTTCTATGGCGGTGCTTAAATCGCCCTGGGCAAGAGTTTGAAAATGCAGTGCCAGTTTTTTGACCGGGCGCAGGAAAAAGCGCTGGCCGACATAGGCGATCAGTAGCAAAAGACCGATGGCAGCCCCCACGCCTGCCACCAGCCACTGCCCGAGGGTGCCTGCACGCTGCTGGGCCTGGCTCAACAGATAGGTGCCTTGTCGGTTTGCCAGCTGGTAAAAGGCGCGGGCCTCCAGGGTAAACGCCTGACTCAGCAGTAACGCCTCGACGGTGAGTTGACGATACCCGCCCCGGTCGCCGGTGCGCACCGCCTCCAGTTGCCGTGTCATGGTGTCAATCAGCGCGGTGGCGCGTGCTTCTATCGCATCGCGTCCGGGGTAATCCCGTGTCGCGGCCAGAAACGTTGCCAAGGCATGCGTCATCTCGTCCAGCTCGTGTTCCACGGCCTCCAGCGCTTCCACCGGGTCGCCAAGGGAGGGACGAAGCTGGCGCTCGAGGGCGCGATCGAGGCGGTGGAGGCCTTCAAGGCCTGCGATGTGCAGGCGGTTCAAGGACGAAGCCTGCTGTACGTTGACCCGCTCAAGCAGGGTCAAGTCGTTCTGGCTTTGCTTGATCACGCTCCAGGTGAGCAGCGCAAAGGCCAGCACGCACAGCGAGATAAGCGAGAGTGCCGCCATGGCCAGCGTGCGAAGCGAAACATGTTGAAGCGGTTTGAGTGTCATGGTGTCCCCGGGTCGGGCATCGGTTGAATCACGCCAAGGTTAAAAGACGTTTGTTTCAGTTTTTCGACTTTTAACTCGCCGCCTGCACGGGTGCTGTACCATGAGCGGGCTATTTTTTGCCGTTTGCTCGCTGGAAACACACCAAAGGGATCTTAATGGAACTCAATTCTCGCCGGGTGGCGCTCCTGGTGGCCGCCAATACAGCGTTGGCCCCTTTTGCCATCGATGCGTATCTGCCGGCCATCGGTATTCTGGCCGAGGCCATTGATGCCAGTATTCATCGCACCGAACTCTCCATCAGCATGTTTCTTTTCGGCTTCGCGTTTGGCCAGCTCTGCTTTGGACCGCTTTCCGACAGGGTAGGGCGCAAGCCGGTGCTGCTGGGCGGGCTGGTCGTGTTCATGCTGGCAAGCTTGATGATTACCACCGTGGATAGCCTGGGGTCGCTTCTGACATGGCGCTTTGTTCAGGCGCTGGGTGGCGGGGCTTGCGTTGTGAATTCGGCAGCGATTGTGCGCGACTGCTTCAGCGGACGCGAGGCAGCGAAGGTGATGTCGACCATGGCGATGATCATGATGCTTGCTCCGCTGGTAGCGCCCGCGGTAGGCAGCGTGCTGCTTCACGTGGCGGATTGGTGGTTGATCTTCGTGTTTCTGGCCGTCTACGCTGGCTTTCTGCTCTGGCTGCTGGGCACGAAGCTTCCCGAAACCCGTGACATGAGCCTGCCTGCCGCCTCGCCGCGTCAGGTGCTGCGCAACTACGCAAGCGTTTTACGCCACCGCGAGGGCATGGGATATATCTGTGCGGTGGCCGCCTCCTTTGCCGGGCTTTTTGCGTTCGTGACCGCCTCGCCGTTTCTCTATCTGGAATATTTTGCGCTTTCACCGAGCATCTACCCGCTGGTGTTCGGGGTGAATGTGGTGGTGATTGCGCTCTCCAACCGGGTCAACATCCATCTTTTGCGCTACCGCACGCCTCAGCAGAACCTGCGCCTGGGGCTGGCGGTGCAGCTGGTGGCGGCGATTGGTCTTGTAATGGCCACCGCTTTGAATGTGGCCTCACTTTTTGTGGTGGTACCGTTGATCATGCTGTTTACCGGCATGATCGGGCTGATCACGCCGAATGCGATCTCGTCGCTGCTGGATCATTTTGGCCACATCAGTGCCACCGCCACCGCACTCCTGGGCGGCATACAGTTCACCTGCGGGGCGCTGGCCGGTGTCATGGTGGGGCTTTTTCAGGTAGAACATCTCTGGCCCATGGTGCTCACCATGCTGGCGGTGGCGTTGCTGGGCAACGTGGGGGTCAGGGTGCTCACCCCCCGCACGGTTGAACGTCAGGCTGGCTGAAAGCTAAGTTCACTATAAAAAAGCAGCCTTCAGACAGCGCTGTCATATTTCTGCAATCATAACGCGGCAGACTCCTCGGTGTTGAAGGCCTCTGGGCCACTTTTCCAGCTGCGAGCTGGGTTTCACACTCGAGGGGAACGCGACGATGAACGTAACCAAGAAGACGCTAAGTGTTGCCGTAGTAGCCGCTCTGGCCACCGGCGTATCCACCGCTGCCATGGCCCGCGATACCATTCAAATCGCGGGTTCTTCGACCGTACTGCCGTTTGCCAGTATCGTCGCTGAAGAGTTCGGCAACACCTATTCCCAGTTCAACACGCCAGTGGTTGGCTCCGGCGGCTCCAGCGGCGGTCTGCGCCAGTTCTGTCAGGGCGTGGGTGAAAACACCATCGATATCGCCAACGCGTCGCGCCCCATCCGCTCAAGTGAAGTCGAAAGCTGTGGCCAGAATGGCGTCAACGAAATCCTCGAGATCAAGTTCGGCTACGACGGTATCGTGTTCGCCTCGCGCCTTGACCGTAACGAGTTCGAACTGACGCCCGAGTTCGTTTTCAAGGCCGCGGCGGCGCAACTGCCCCAGGACGGTGAACTGGTCGATAACCCCTACACCAACTGGTCTGAAATCGACGACAGCCTGCCCGACCAGGAAATCACGCTGGTGATTCCTGCCTCCAATCACGGCACGCGTGAAGTCTTCGAAGAGCGCGTTCTGCACGCTGGCTGCGAAACCGTGGCCGAGGTCGAAGAAGACGCCTGTAACAGTCTGCGCGGTGACGGTCGTATCGTCGAAATCGCCGGTGATTACACCGAAACCCTGGCGCGCCTGGACGCTCAGGAAGACGCGGTGGGCGTATTCGGTCTGAGTTTCTACGATCAGAACCGTGACCGTCTGCAGGTCGCGACCATGGACGGCATCACGCCCAGCCTTGAGACCATCGGCTCCGGTGAGTACCCGGTGTCGCGTCCGCTGTACTTCTACGTCAAGGGCGAGCATCTGGACGTCATCCCCGGTCTGGCTGAGTACACCGAGTTCTTCCTGAACGACATGATCTCCGGATATGGCAGCCCGCTGGAAGACGCTGGCTTGATCCCGATGGACGAGGACGAGCGCACCGAGGCAATGGATCAGTTTGAATCGCGCACCGTGGTAAGCGCCGAGTAATCCCGCGCCAGATTACTGCGGTGGTTTGAGCAACAGATCGCGCCGACATCAACGTGTTGATGTCGGCGCTTAAACGTAGAGAGTAAAAGGCGAAGACATAATGAGCAATCTTGCCTTGATAGCCACGCTCCTCATGCTGATGGCCTTGGCATATCATCTGGGTTTGACGCGTAGCCGCGCGGTAGCCGCTAGCCGCGATGTGCGCATGCATTCCCGCCCCGGTTATTACGGTACGCTGGTAGCGCTTTGGTGCGGCCTGCCTGCGCTGGTCATTTTTCTTTTATGGTCGTTTCTTGCGCCTCAGCTTGTCGACATGCTGGTGACCCAGCAGTTACCCACGGATCTCGTGGCTTCCCTGAGTGACCGGGAGCTGCAGACACTGATGCGCCGCGTGGCCGCTCTGGCCGAAGGGCGTGGCGTATCCGGGGGAGGAACCCCCGAAGAGCTGGCCGCCGCTTCTCACATGGCAAGGCTCAATACCCTTCAAAACGTCAGTTTGATTGCCCTCATGGCGGTGCTCGCGGTGGCGGGACTGGTGTATGCCCGTCGGCGCATCTCGCCGGGCTGGCGGGCGCGTAATCAGGTGGAGCGCGTCATCATGATCGCCCTGGCCGCAAGCTCGGCGGTGGCGATCTTTACCACGATCGGCATCGTGCTTTCGATGCTGGGCGAGGCGCTGCGCTTTTTCAGCTTCATTCACCCGGCAGACTTTTTCCTGGGCACCACGTGGAATCCGCGCTTCAGCACGTCAGGCACCAGCGCTCAGGGCGAGTTCGGTCTTCTACCGCTGCTCTGGGGTACGTTGATGGTGAGCGCCATTGCGCTATTGGTGGCCATTCCCGTAGGGCTGATGACGGCGATCTACATGGCCGAGTACGCGCCGCCCTGGCTGCGCAGCATTGCCAAGCCGGTCATCGAGATTCTGGCCGGCATCCCTACCATTGTGTACGGTTTCTTTGCCCTGACGGTAATTGGGCCTTTTCTGTCAGGTCTGGGTGATCTGATCGGTATCAATATTCGAACCACCAGCGCTCTGACGGCGGGTATCGCGATGGGCATCATGATCATCCCGTTCGTGTCATCGCTTTCCGACGACATCATTACCCAGGTGCCCAAGTCGCTTCGCGACGGTGCGCTGGGGCTTGGTGCCACCAAGTCGGAAACCATTCGTCAGGTAGTACTGCCAGCAGCCCTTCCGGGCATCGTGGGCGCCTTTTTGCTGGCGGCGAGCCGCGCGATCGGGGAGACCATGATCGTGGTGCTGGCCGCCGGTAACAATCCGGTACTCCATGCCAATCCGTTTGAAGCGGTCTCCACCATTACCGTGACGATCGTCAATCAGTTGACCGGCGATATGGACTTTGCAAGCCCGCAGTCGCTGGTCGCCTTCGCGCTCGGTTTGACGTTGTTTGTGATTACGCTGGGATTGAACGTCATTGCACTGGTCGTGGTGCGCAAATATCGCCAGCAATATGAGTAGGTGACCATGTCTATATCGATTGAACAGCGCCGACAGCACCGGCTGATGACGATTGAGAAGTCGCTGGCGAAACGGCATCGCAAGGAGAACGGTTTCCGGCGAATGGGGCTGGTCGCGGTCCTGACGGGCATGACCCTGGTCACTATCTTGTTTGCCAGCATTCTGACCAAGGGGATTCCGGCATTCTGGCAGGCGACGTTTTATACCGAGGTCTACTTCGACCCTGAGGTGATCGACCTGCCGCCCAGGCCCGAGCAGCAAAGCGGTGAAAGCCAGTTCGCGTTCGAGGAGCGTACTACCCAGTGGCTTACCCAGGCGGGGCTTGTAAACTGGCAATCACTGATCGATACCTCGCTCGAGCAGGCGCTGGGCGAAGAGGTGGAGTCGCGCCAGTTACGCGACCTGCGCGCCCTGGTGGCCTCGGGCGAACGCTACGCGCTGCGTAACCGGTTTACCGAAGACCCGTCGCTATTGGGTGAAACGGTCACGATCAAGATGCTTGCCAGTGCCAATGTGGATGTCTGGATGAAAGGCAATATCAACCGTGATCTGCCGGATGCACGCCAGCAGCTGACGCCTCAGACGCGGGTGTGGATCGACCAGCTGGAGGAGCGGGGCGCCTTGCAGCAGTCGTTCAGCACCTCGATTTTCATGAATACCGATTCTCGAAGCTCGCTGGCCTCAGCGGGGCTTGCCGGGGCTTTCATGGGGTCACTTTTCATGATGATGGTGGTGATTGCGCTGTCGGTGCCCATCGGGGTCTCCAGCGCGATCTATCTTGAGGAGTTCGCGCCCAAGAACCGTCTGACGGATCTGATCGAGATCAACATCAATAACCTGGCGGCGGTACCCTCCATCGTGTTTGGCCTGCTGGGGGCGTCCATCTTCATCGGTTACCTGCGTCTGCCGCTGTCGGCGCCGCTGGTCGGTGGCCTGGTGCTGACGTTGATGACGCTGCCTACCATCATTATCGCCACCCGGGCCTCGCTGCGTTCGATTCCGCCCTCCATCCGCCAGGCGGCACTGGGTATCGGGGCATCCCGCGTGCAGACGGTATTCCATCACGTGCTGCCGCTGGCGCTGCCGGGTATATTGACAGGCTCGATTCTCGGTGTGGCGCAGGCCTTGGGCGAGACGGCGCCGCTTCTGTTGATCGGCATGAATGCCTTCGTGGCCAACGTGCCAAGCTCGCCGATGGATCAATCCACCGCGCTGCCCGTACAGATCTATCTATGGCAGGGCAACGAACTGCGTAATTTCTTTGAAGCGCGAACGTCAGCCGCCATTATGGTGCTATTGGGCCTGATGCTCAGCTTGAACGCGCTGGCCATCTGGCTGCGTAAAAAATTCGAGACGAGGTGGTAAGTGAATACTTCTGCGCATTCTCCGGCAACGACCCAGTCTTCGGCAACGCCCTCTGTATCGCCGAGCATGTCCAACGTCAGCGTGGGCGGCGGCGAGAGCCGAGTGAGCAAAGCCAAGGACAAGCTAAAGCTGAAAGCCGAGGGCGTTAACGTCTTCTACGGGAACACCCAGGCGATCAATGGTATCGATCTGGATATCTATGAAAACGAGGTGCTGGCATTCATCGGCCCCTCCGGGTGTGGCAAGTCGACGTTTCTGCGCTGTCTGAATCGCATGAACGATACCATCGACATCTGTCGGGTAGAGGGCAAGATTACCCTCGATGACAAGGATATCTACGCCCCCGACCGCGATGTAGTGCTGCTGCGGGCTCAGGTGGGTATCGTCTTTCAAAAGCCCAACCCGTTTCCGAAATCAATCTACGAAAACATCGCCTACGGCCCCCGCCTTCACGGCCTGGCCAAGCGCAAGGCAGAACTGGACGATATCGTCGAGAGCAGCCTTCGCCGCGCGGGGCTCTGGAACGAGGTGAAAGATCGCCTGGATCAGCCCGGCACGGGGCTCTCCGGTGGTCAGCAGCAGCGGCTTTGCATCGCCCGTACGGTGGCGGTGAGCCCGGACGTCATTTTAATGGACGAACCCTGCTCGGCCCTTGACCCTATCGCGACCGCCAAGGTGGAGCAGTTGATCGACGAACTCAGCGAGAGCTATACCATCGTGATGGTGACGCACAATATGCAGCAGGCTGCCCGCGTGGCCGATCGCACGGCGTTTTTCCATATGGGCGATCTGGTCGAGGTCGACACCACCGACAATATCTTCACCAATCCTCAGGATCAGCGTACCCACGATTACATCACCGGGCGCTTCGGCTGAGCAAGGCTGCTTGAAGGCCACACTGGCCGGAAGGGTTTAAGGCACGTGTTGCAAGAATACGTGCCTTTGACGTAGGTGAGGAAGAGAGCTCGATTGGCTAGTCGATCAGCTCTATTGCCACTGCCGTGGCCTCGCCGCCGCCGATGCACAGGCTTGCCACACCGCGCCGCCCACCCGTGGCGCGCAGGGCGTGAATAAGGGTGACGATGATGCGCGAACCCGTGGAGCCTATCGGATGGCCCTGGGCGCAGGCGCCGCCGAAGATATTGACCTTGGCGTGATCCAGCCCCAGATCGTCCATCGCGATCAGCGTGACGACCGCAAACGCTTCGTTGATCTCGAAAAGATCCACATCGGAGACCTTCCAGCCTACCTTCTTCATCAGCTTTTCAATCGCGCCCACCGGGGCAATGGTGAATTCGCTGGGGTGACGGGAGTGGGTGGCGTGGCCCAGCATCCGAGCCAGGGGCTTCACGCCCAGGCGCTCACTGCCCTCAAGGCTTGCCAGGATCAGCGCCGAGGCGCCGTCGGAAATCGAGCTGGCGTTGGCGGCGGTGATGGTACCGTCCTGGGCGAAGGCGGGGCGCAGGGTTCGGATCTTGTCGAGTCTGGCCTGGAAGGGCTGCTCGTCGTGTTCGATCACGCTTTCGCCCTGACGGGTAGTCACCGTGACCGGCGTCATTTCAGCATCAAGGCTGCCGCCGTCATTGGCAGCCATCGCCCGCTCGAGCGAGGCAATGGCGAAGTCATCCAGGCGTTCTCGGGTGTAGCCGCGCCCGGTGGCGACCTCTTGTGCAAATACGCCCATCAGCTTGCCGGTCTCGGCGTCTTCCAGACCGTCGTGAAACATATGATCCCTGAGTTCGCCATGGCCCAGCCTGTAACCGCTGCGCGCTTTGGTCAGCAGGTGGGGGGCATTTGACATCGACTCCATGCCACCGGCGAGCATCACCGTATTGGTACCCGCCTTGATAAGATCATGCGAGAACATCGCCGCTTTCATGCCCGAGCCACAGAGCTTGTTGATGGTGGTGGCGCCGATGGCATCGGGAATGCCGGCCTGACGCATGGCCTGGCGCGCCGGGCCCTGTTTCACGCCGCCGGGCAGTACGCAGCCCAGGATCCCCTCTTCGATGGCATGGGGTTGAATGCCGGCGCGCTCGATGGCCGCACGAATGGCTTCGGCTGCCAGTGCCGGCGCGCTCAAGCTGGAAAGGCTGCCCATCATCGCACCCATGGGCGTGCGGGTGGCGGCTAGAAAGACAACGTCGGTGGTGTGACTCATGGAATCGCTCCTGAGGGTTTTATTGTGATTGTGATCATGGCGGTGGTCGTGCTCATGCCATGGTTGAACGGATTTGCCGGGCAATGCGTTGACCCGCCGGGCAGGGGTATGGTCTGCTTTCAGCTAACCAAGCAAGCGCTAGTGTGAATATCATGAATGTAATGAATGCCTCTCCGCGCCGCAAGGAGTTGACGCGTCTTGCAGCGTCGCTTTTCGTTCAAGAAGGGTTCGACCGTACCACCGTACGCATGCTGGCCCAGGAGATGGGTATCAAGTCGGGGAGTCTTTTTCATCACTTCAAGGATAAGCAGGAAATTCTCGCAGCGGTCATCGAGGAGGGCACCCAAAACGCCCTGGCAGTCGCCCGGACCGCGCTCGGCAGTTGCGAAGCCGACCCGCACGCTCGACTGAACGCCATGGCGCGGGCGCACCTGCAAACGCTTTTTGCCGATCGCAACGCCCACGTGGTGGCGCTCTTCGAGTGGCGCCGGCTCGACGTTGCAGCCAGCGCCCACCTTCGCCACCTTCGTGACGCCTATGAAGCGCTCTGGATCGAAGTGATCGATGACGCCTTGGCGGCGGGGCTGATTCGCGGGGAACGCTTTTTGGTGTCCCGCTTTGTGCTGGGCGCTCTTAACTGGACAGTGCGCTGGTATGATCCTGACGGCGCGCGCACTCCTGACGAGCTGGCCGATGAGTTGGTGACGATGATCACCGCACGGTGATCCCTTTCTGGTCGCCACGACCAACGTCTAACCCTTTATAGCGCATTGCCCGCTTGCGCTAGGCGATAAATCCTTTTAGCGTTGGTGCAAACAAAAGCTTCCGTTAACGTAAACGGCTGCTGGCGCGCAGCAGGCCGCTTGGCTTGTAAAACGCTGCTATCAACAATAACGCTGCTACACAACAATAAAAGAGAGCCGCCATGACTGTTTCTTCCTCGCTACCCGGGTACGCCGAGTATCTCGCAGGCTTTTCGCCAGGTGATGTGATCACAACGCTTGATGCCCATCAGGACGGCCGACTCAACGCTTTCGAGGCATGTTGTGCGCGTCACCTGCGAGAAGGGCGGGGGAGTACGCTTGCCCTGGTGCATGAAGACCAGCAACAAAAGCGTCATACGCTTACCTATGAAGAGCTTGCTGCACAGAGTGCGCGGCTTGCCGGCTGGCTGAGCCAGCAGGGCGTTGAACAGGGCGATCGGGTGGCGTGCATGCTGCCTCGTTCGGCGGCTCTTATGGTCACGGTACTGGCCACCTGGCGTATCGGCGCGGTGTACCAACCACTTTTTACCGCGTTCGGGTCGGATGCGGTGGATTACCGCCTCGGCCGCGCGGCTACCCGGCTGGTGGTAACCGATCATGCCAATCGTCACAAGTTCGAGGGTCCCAGCCCGCCGGTGCTGGCCGTGGGCGGGCCGAGTTCCCGGCATGCAGAGGATCATGATTGGCAGACGGCCCTCGAGCATCCGCCTGTCGAGGGTGAACCACCCCGGCTTGATCCCGACGCACCCTTCTTGCAGATGTTTACCTCGGGTACGGTAGGCAAGCCCAAAGGGGTGGCGGTACCGCTCAAGGCGATGACCGCGTTCGCCCTTTACATGGAGCTTGCCGTCGACCTTCGTCGCGAGGACCGCTTCTGGAACATGGCGGACCCCGGCTGGGCCTATGGGCTCTATTACGCCATTGCCGGGCCGCTGTTGCTGGGCGCCACCACGCATTTCTGCGAGGCCGGCTTCAGCGCCGAAGGGGCGCTTGGCTTCATGAAGCGCCACGCCATCACCAACTTCGCCGCGGCTCCCACCGCTTATCGGCTGATGAAGGCCTCGGGGCTTTTTGACGACGCCTCGCAGACGTTGAACCTGCGCGCGGCAAGCTCGGCGGGGGAGCCACTCAATACCGAGGTGGTCAACTGGGTGGAAAGGTCACTTGGTTGCGCGGTCATGGACCACTACGGCCAGACCGAAACCGGCATGACCTGCTGCAATCACCATGCACTTCGCCATCCCAGCCACGTGGGTGGCATGGGGGTACCGCTGCCCGGTTATCGTCTGGCGGTACTCGACGCCGAGTATAATGAGCTGCCCCCCAACGAGCCTGGGGTACTGGCGGTGGACCTCGAGAATTCCCCGGTTCACTTCTTTTTGGGCTACACCTGGCAGGAGAAGGATCCTTTCGTGAAAGGCTACTACCTGACCGGCGATGTGGTGATTCGTAACGAGGATGGCACGTTCCAGTTCGCCGGCCGCGACGACGACATCATTACGACCGCCGGGTATCGGGTGGGTCCTACCGACGTGGAGAACAGCGTGATGATTCATCCCGGCGTGGCGGAGTCGGCGGCGGTGGGCAAGCCCGATGAGATTCGCGGCGAAATCATCAAGTCCTACGTGGTCCTGCGCGCGGGTTTCGAGCCAGGCGAGACGCTGGCCGAGGAGATCCGCACGCTGGTACGCGAGCGGCTTTCGACCCACGCGTTCCCGCGGGAAATCGAATTCGTGGAGGAGTTGCCCAAGACCCCCAGCGGCAAGATCCAGCGCTTCAAGCTGCGCGCTCAGGCAGCCAGCCCGACATCGGGTGATTCAGACACTGTGAGAGGATACTGATGTGCAGATAAAGGAGCGGACGTTCTTGATTACCGGAGCCGCCTCGGGGCTCGGTGCGGCTAGCGCCGAACGGCTGGTCAGCCTGGGTGCCAAGGTGGTGCTGTGCGATGTGAGCGAAGGCGTTTTTGAGCAGGCCAGAGCGCTGGGTGATTATGCCAGCGCCATGACCTGCAATATAACGTCAAGCGAGCAGATGCTGGAGGTGGTCGATGCCGCGGTGGTCACGGGCGGCAAACACGGGCTTGCCGGTGTGATTCACTGCGCAGGGGTGGTCAGCGTCGGGAAGCTTATCGACCGCGAAGGCAATCCCGCCGACCTGGACGGCTACGCCAGGACGGTTCAGATCAACTTGATCGGCACTTTCAACGTCATGCGCCTGGCTGCTGCTGCCATGGCGAAAAACGTCCCGCTGGAGAGCGGCGAGCGCGGGGTAATCATCAATACTGCATCCGTCGCCGCGTTCGACGGTCAGGTGGGGCAATGTGCCTACAGCGCCTCCAAGGCCGGGGTGGTGGGTATGAGTCTTCCCGCTGCCCGGGAGCTTTCCCGCCACGGCATCCGCGTCATGGCGATCGCCCCGGGAGTGTTCGAGACCCCCATGATGAGCGAGATCCCTCGCGATGCTTATGACGCCCTGGTCGCCGCCGTGCCGTTTCCCAAGCGCCTTGGCAAGGCCGAAGAGTTTGCGCAATTGGCCGAGCAGATCATTGCCAATCCCATGCTCAACGGCGAGGTGATTCGTCTGGATGGCGGTATTCGCATGCAGTAACGAAGTCTCACGCATAAAAGCCCGCAGTGACCGTCTGCGGGCTTTTTGTTGTCTCTCTTGGCGCTATCAAGTCTTCTCGCCTCATGTGCTGTTCAAACACTTGTTCGACTAAAGAAGGCGCGTCTTGGGGGATTAAATTCAAACGTCCGCTTGACTCCGGAAGACCTGCGCGCTAATTTCAAACAAGTGTTTGAAAGCCACCGTTCACGCCTTGGCTTTCAGCCCCTTTTCAGGAGACCTGTCATGCCTAGTTATCAAGCTCCCCTGCGTGATCTGCGTTTCGTCATGGACGAAATGTTCGATTATTCTGCCCATTATACTGCGATCTCCAAGGACGAAGACGCTTCGCCGGATGTGGTCAGCGCCATTCTGGAAGAGGGCGGTCGCTTTGCACGCGAGGTGCTCTTGCCCCTTAATCAAAGCGGCGATGAAGAGGGCTGTCAGCGACTTGAAAATGGCGACGTAAAAGCCCCTCGGGGCTTCAAGGAGGCCTACCAGCAGTACGTGGAAGGTGGCTGGCCAAGTCTTGCCGCTGAGCCCGAGCACGGCGGTCAGGGCCTTCCGCATTCGCTGGCCATGGCGCTTTCGGAGATGATTTGTGCCAGCAACCTGGCTTGGGGCATGTATCCCGGTCTTTCGCACGGTGCCGCCGACGCCCTGCGCCATCATGGTACCGATGAACAGAAAGCCACTTACCTTACCAAGCTGGTCGAGGGCGTATGGACGGGCACGATGTGTCTTACCGAACCCCACTGTGGCACTGACCTGGGGCTTATCAAGACCCGCGCCGTGCCGGCCGGTAACGCCTATACGGTTACCGGTACCAAGATCTTCATTTCGGCTGGAGAGCACGATCTGGCCGAGAACATCGTTCATCTGGTGCTGGCCAAGCTGCCCGACGCCCCGGAAGGCTCCAAGGGTATTTCACTTTTCGTGGTGCCCAAGTTCTTGCCCGATAACGATGGCAATCCTGGCGAGCGCAACGGTGTGGTCTGTGGCTCTCTTGAGCACAAGATGGGTATTCACGGTAACGCCACCTGTGTGATGAATTTTGATGGTGCCACGGGGTACTTGGTGGGCCCGCCTCATAAAGGTCTGGCGTGCATGTTTACCATGATGAACGCTGCCCGGCTTGGCGTCGGCATCCAGGGGCTTGGGCTGATCGAGGCAGGCTTTCAAAACTCGTTGGCCTACGCTCGTGACCGGTTGCAGATGCGTGGCCTTTCCGGCAAGCAGGCTCCGGAAAAACCCGCCGATCCGATCATCGTTCACCCGGACGTGCGTCGCATGCTCTTGACGCAAAAGGCGTTTGCCGAAGGCGGGCGCATGCTGGTGCTTTACGCGGCCAAGCTGCTGGATACGGTCGAGCACGGCAAGCCCGGTGAAGAGAAGGAGCGGGCTGAAACGCTGCTGGGATTATTGACGCCTATCGTCAAGGCGTTTCTGACCGAAGTCGGTTTCGAGAGCACCAACGAAGGCGTACAGGTCTTCGGTGGCCATGGCTTCATTAAAGAGTGGGGCATGGAGCAGCTGGTACGCGATTCGCGTATCACCCTTCTTTATGAAGGTACCACCGGTATCCAGGCGCTGGATCTTCTCGGGCGCAAGGTCTTGATGAGCCAGGGTGAGTCACTGAAGGTTTTCACCAAGGAGATTCACAAGTTCTGCAAAACCGAAGCCGACAACCCCGCGCTCAAGGAATTTGTCGCACCGCTTGCCAAGCTCAATGCCGAGTGGGGCGAACTCACCATGGGTGTTGGCATGAAGGCGATGCAGGACCGCGAAGAGGTGGGCGCGGCCAGCGTGGATTACTTGATGTACTCGGGTTACGTTGCGCTTGCTTACCTGTTCGCCCTGGCGGCCAAGACGGCAGCCACCGGGCTCGAAGGAAATGACAAGGCCTTCTATGAAGCTAAGATCAACACCGCCCGCTTTTATTATCAGCGGCTTTTGCCACGCACCCGCGCTCACGCTCAGATGATTCAGGCAGGAGCTTCAAGTCTGATGGCGATCTCGAGCGAAGACTTCGGGCTGGGTTTTGAAATCTAGTAAATCCGCCAAAGTAGCGGCCCCAGCTTAGCTCGCCTTGATCCCTACTGTGTCGGACAGCTTCAGGTTGTCCGGCGCTTTCGTCTTCAGGTTTGCGTCTTATGACGCCGGGCCCGGGCTACTAAACTTTTTTTGAAAAAAAGCCCTTGCCAAGGCGGCGGAGAATCCGTAAAGTACGCATCCGCTGCCGGGGACGCAAGGCGTTGCCAGCGGTGAATGAGAGTGAAAACTCTCGGTTTGTCAGGAGGTTAGCGAAGTCTTGATCGCTTGCTCCACTCGCTGAAAACAGCGGTTGACAACCACCAGGAAATGCGTAGAATACGCCTTCCTCGCTGAGGCAAGCGGCTCCGGTCATCGAGCCAGCGTCTGAGTCCAGCGAAACCGCTCTTTAACAATTTGATCAGGTAATTCATGTGGGCGTTTGCCGATGAGGGTGACAAGTCACCTAATATCAAGGCAAGCGACATGTGGGAGAGTTTTCGAACTCTTCAAATTCGTTTGAACCTTGAGCCAGGATTGATTCGCCTCTGTTGCTTTCGAGCGACAGGCAAGGATCACAATGATTTTAAACTGAAGAGTTTGATCATGGCTCAGATTGAACGCTGGCGGCAGGCTTAACACATGCAAGTCGAGCGGTAACGGGTCCAGCTTGCTGGATGCCGACGAGCGGCGGACGGGTGAGTAATGCATAGGAATCTACCCGGTAGTGGGGGATAACCTGGGGAAACCCAGGCTAATACCGCATACGTCCTACGGGAGAAAGGGGGCCTTGGCTCCCGCTATCGGATGAGCCTATGTCGGATTAGCTGGTTGGTGAGGTAACGGCTCACCAAGGCAACGATCCGTAGCTGGTCTGAGAGGATGATCAGCCACATCGGGACTGAGACACGGCCCGAACTCCTACGGGAGGCAGCAGTGGGGAATATTGGACAATGGGCGCAAGCCTGATCCAGCCATGCCGCGTGTGTGAAGAAGGCTTTCGGGTTGTAAAGCACTTTCAGCGAGGAAGAACGCCTGGCGGTTAATACCCGCCAGGAAAGACATCACTCGCAGAAGAAGCACCGGCTAACTCCGTGCCAGCAGCCGCGGTAATACGGAGGGTGCAAGCGTTAATCGGAATTACTGGGCGTAAAGCGCGCGTAGGTGGCTTGACAAGCCGGTTGTGAAAGCCCCGGGCTCAACCTGGGAACGGCATCCGGAACTGTCAGGCTAGAGTGCAGGAGAGGAAGGTGGAATTCCCGGTGTAGCGGTGAAATGCGTAGAGATCGGGAGGAATACCAGTGGCGAAGGCGGCCTTCTGGACTGACACTGACACTGAGGTGCGAAAGCGTGGGTAGCAAACAGGATTAGATACCCTGGTAGTCCACGCCGTAAACGATGTCGACCAGCCGTTGGGTGCCTTGTGCACTTTGTGGCGAAGTTAACGCGATAAGTCGACCGCCTGGGGAGTACGGCCGCAAGGTTAAAACTCAAATGAATTGACGGGGGCCCGCACAAGCGGTGGAGCATGTGGTTTAATTCGATGCAACGCGAAGAACCTTACCTACCCTTGACATCCTGCGAACCCGGAAGAGATTCCGGGGTGCCTTCGGGAACGCAGAGACAGGTGCTGCATGGCTGTCGTCAGCTCGTGTTGTGAAATGTTGGGTTAAGTCCCGTAACGAGCGCAACCCTTGTCCTTATTTGCCAGCACGTAATGGTGGGAACTCTAAGGAGACTGCCGGTGACAAACCGGAGGAAGGTGGGGACGACGTCAAGTCATCATGGCCCTTACGGGTAGGGCTACACACGTGCTACAATGGCCGGTACAAAGGGCTGCAAACTCGCGAGAGTAAGCGAATCCCGAAAAGCCGGTCTCAGTCCGGATCGGAGTCTGCAACTCGACTCCGTGAAGTCGGAATCGCTAGTAATCGTAGATCAGAATGCTACGGTGAATACGTTCCCGGGCCTTGTACACACCGCCCGTCACACCATGGGAGTGGACTGCACCAGAAGTGGTTAGCCTAACGCAAGAGGGCGATCACCACGGTGTGGTTCATGACTGGGGTGAAGTCGTAACAAGGTAGCCGTAGGGGAACCTGCGGCTGGATCACCTCCTTAAACGATGCGTCATCCTCCCGGCAAGCGCTCACAATGAATTACCTGATCAGAATGCTGTTAAATGAGCAGTGATAAGCCAATCGCCTTCGGCGGTGCCTTATCACTGCTTATAGCAGTCGCTCTTTAACAATGTATATCATGCTGACAATATCGAATGACGATAGGAAGACAGTTCGCTGTTTTTATCGTCGCATCTCGATATGCAATTGTTTTGTGATACGTTTTTGCGTATCCGGCAATCGTTGTCATTGCGAGATCCAGACTCCTTCGGGTTATAGGGTCAAGCAATGAAGCGCACACGGTGGATGCCTAGGCAGCCAGAGGCGATGAAAGACGTGGTAGCCTGCGATAAGGTTCGGTGAGGTGGCAAACAACCTGTGACCCGGACATCTCTGAATGGGGAAACCCACTGACCACAAGGTCAGTATCCTGTCCTGAATCTATAGGGCCAGGAAGCGAACCGGGGGAACTGAAACATCTAAGTACCCCGAGGAAAAGAAATCAACCGAGATTCCCCCAGTAGCGGCGAGCGAACGGGGACCAGCCCTTAAGCGTGTGACTGATTAGACGAACGGATTGGGAAGTCCGGCCAGAGCGGGTGATAGCCCCGTAGTCGAAAATCTGATCACGTGAAATCGAGTAGGTCGGGGCACGAGAAACCTTGACTGAAGACGGGGGGACCATCCTCCAAGGCTAAATACTCCTGGCTGACCGATAGTGAACCAGTACCGTGAGGGAAAGGCGAAAAGAACCCCGGCGAGGGGAGTGAAATAGATCCTGAAACCGTGTGCGTACAAGCAGTAGGAGCCCACTTGTTGGGTGACTGCGTACCTTTTGTATAATGGGTCAGCGACTTATATTCAGTGGCGAGCTTAACCGATTAGGGGAGGCGTAGCGAAAGCGAGTCTTAACTGGGCGACCAGTCGCTGGATATAGACCCGAAACCGGGCGATCTATCCATGAGCAGGGTGAAGGTTGAGTAACATCAACTGGAGGCCCGAACCAGGATCTGTTGAAAAAGATTTGGATGACTTGTGGATCGGAGTGAAAGGCTAATCAAGCCCGGAGATAGCTGGTTCTCCTCGAAAGCTATTTAGGTAGCGCCTCACGTATCACCACCGGGGGTAGAGCACTGTTTCGGCTAGGGGGTCATCCCGACTTACCAACCCGAGGCAAACTCCGAATACCGGTGAGTGCCAGCGTGGGAGACACACGGCGGGTGCTAACGTCCGTCGTGAAAAGGGAAACAACCCAGACCGTCAGCTAAGGTCCCCAAATCCTGGTTAAGTGGGAAACGATGTGGGAAGGCTCAGACAGCTAGGAGGTTGGCTTAGAAGCAGCCATCCTTTAAAGAAAGCGTAATAGCTCACTAGTCGAGTCGGCCTGCGCGGAAGATGTAACGGGGCTAAACCAGGTACCGAAGCTACGGGTTCATCCTTAGGGATGAGCGGTAGAGGAGCGTCGTGTAAGCCAATGAAGGTGAGTTGAGAAGCTTGCTGGAGGTATCACGAGTGCGAATGCTGACATGAGTAACGATAAAGGGAGTGAAAAACTCCCTCGCCGGAAGACCAAGGTTTTCTGTTCGATGCTAATCAGAGCAGAGTGAGTCGGCCCCTAAGGCGAGGCGGAAACGCGTAGTCGATGGGAAACGGGCTAATATTCCCGTACCGGACATGATTGCGATGGGGGGACGGAGAAGGCTAGGTGAGCCAGGCGTTGGTTGTCCTGGTGAAAGTCGGTAGGCTGAGATCCTAGGTAAATCCGGGATCTTTCAAGGCCGAGAGACGAGACGAACTGACCACGGTCAGGAAGTCACTGATGCCACGCTTCCAGGAAAAGCCTCTAAGCTTCAGATCATGTGCGACCGTACCCCAAACCGACACAGGTGGTCAGGGTGAGAATCCCAAGGCGCTTGAGAGAACTCGGGTGAAGGAACTAGGCAAAATGGTGCCGTAACTTCGGGAGAAGGCACGCCGGCGTAGGGTGATGGAACTCGCTTCCTAAGCCCGAACCGGTCGAAGATACCAGGTGGCTGCAACTGTTTAGTAAAAACACAGCACTCTGCTAACGCGCAAGCGGACGTATAGGGTGTGACGCCTGCCCGGTGCCGGAAGGTTAAATGATGGTGTTAGCCGCAAGGCGAAGCTCTTGATTGAAGCCCCGGTAAACGGCGGCCGTAACTATAACGGTCCTAAGGTAGCGAAATTCCTTGTCGGGTAAGTTCCGACCTGCACGAATGGCGTAATGATGGCCACGCTGTCTCCACCCGAGACTCAGTGAAATTGAAATCGCCGTGAAGATGCGGTGTACCCGCGGCTAGACGGAAAGACCCCGTGAACCTTTACTATAGCTTCACACTGGATACTGATGTTGCCTGTGTAGGATAGCTGGGAGGCTTGGAAACCCGGACGCCAGTTCGGGTGGAGCCAACCTTGAAATACCAGCCTGGCATCATCGGTGTTCTCACTCAGGTCCGTTATCCGGATCGAGGACAGTGTGTGGTGGGTAGTTTGACTGGGGCGGTCTCCTCCCAAAGAGTAACGGAGGAGCACGAAGGTACCCTCAGCACGGTCGGACATCGTGCAATGAGTGCAAGAGCATAAGGGTGCTTGACTGCGAGACAGACACGTCGAGCAGGTGCGAAAGCAGGTTCTAGTGATCCGGTGGTTCTGTATGGAAGGGCCATCGCTCAACGGATAAAAGGTACTCCGGGGATAACAGGCTGATACCGCCCAAGAGTTCACATCGACGGCGGTGTTTGGCACCTCGATGTCGGCTCATCACATCCTGGGGCTGAAGTCGGTCCCAAGGGTATGGCTGTTCGCCATTTAAAGTGGTACGCGAGCTGGGTTTAGAACGTCGTGAGACAGTTCGGTCCCTATCTGCCGTGGGCGTTGGATGTTTGAGAAGGGCTGCTCCTAGTACGAGAGGACCGGAGTGGACGCACCTCTGGTGTTCCGGTTGTCACGCCAGTGGCATTGCCGGGTAGCTATGTGCGGACGGGATAACCGCTGAAAGCATCTAAGCGGGAAGCCCCCTTCAAGATGAGACATCCCCGAGGCCTCGAGCCTCCTGAAGGGCCCAGCGAGACCAGCTGGTTGATAGGCACGGTGTGGACGCACTGCAAGGTGTTGAGCTAACGTGTACTAATGGCCCGTGAGGCTTGACCCTATAACACCCAAGGGGTCTGGTCCTGCAGTGACAACGACGCTCGATAGAGCACCGGATACGCAAGAAAGAACGATCACAAGACCGTCAGCCGATATACATTGAAAGTTACGCCTGACGACCATAGCCTGCGTGAACCACCCGATCCCTTGCCGAACTCGGAAGTGAAACCGCAACGCGCCGATGGTAGTGTGGGGTCTCCCCATGCGAGAGTAGGTCATCGTCAGGCCCCTATTCGAAAAAGCCCCGAGCACCCTGTGTTCGGGGCTTTTTTTATGCGCAATATTTTCTTTTCATCATCTACCGACCTCATGTTTTCTTCAGATTTTCTGCTCATTGCCAATAAGCATCCTGGGTGGTGGTATGATGCGCCACGAATTTAAAGCGACGAAGCGAAGGTAGAGTCAATCGTGAGTGAGATAGCCCCCACAACGTGGCTGGTGTATTGCCGCCCTGGTTTCGAGAACGATGCATTAGCCGAGATGCAGCATCACGCCGTGCAAAACACTACGACCTGTACGCCGACGCTGGGGGAGGGGTGGGTGAGCCTGACGCGTAACGACGGTGAGCCCATCAATGAGTTACACCGTGAGGCCAGGTTTGAAAGACTCATTTTCGCTCGTCAGAGCCTGGCTGCCTTGGCGCCGCTGACCCTTGCGCGAGAGGATCGGCTTACGCCCATGCTGGAGCAGGTCAAGCAAAGCCGCTGGAGCTTTGAAGAGATCTGGCACGAAACGCCGGATACCAACGACGGCAAGGCATTGGCAGGATTGATCAAGGCGCTGACCAAACCGCTGGAAAGCCTGCTGAAAAAACGCGGTGCGCTGAGGCGCAAAGCCGGGGGGAGGCGGTTGCATGTTTTCTGGACAAGCGGCGATCACGTACAGCTGGGTATCAGCTTTCCGGGTAATCGCAGCGAGCTGAAAAACGGCATTCGTCGGTTACGTTTTCCTTCACGAGCGCCCAGCCGCTCGACGCTCAAGCTCGAAGAGGCGTGGCACGAGTTTATCCCGCGCGAAGAGTGGGACGACCGGTTGGCCGAACACATGCAGGCCGCCGACCTGGGCGCCGCTCCCGGCGGTTGGACCTGGCAGTTGGTGCAGCGGGGCATGTATGTCTACGCCATTGACAATGGGCCCATGGATAAAGCGTTGATGGCTACTGGTCAAATCGACCACCTCAAGGAGGATGGCTTTGTCTGGGCGCCGGACAGGCGCCTGGACTGGCTGGTGTGTGATATTGTCGATAAACCCATAAGAGTGCTGACGATGGTGGAACGCTGGCTGACACGAAAATGGTGCCGCGAGGCGATATTCAATCTGAAGCTTCCCATGAAAAAACGCTGGGATGAAGTGACTCGCTGCCTGGGTGTGCTGGAGGAGTCGCTTGCAAAGGCGGGCGTACGCGCTGAAATCCGGTGTCGCCACCTCTACCATGATCGGGAGGAAGTCACCGTACACGTAAGGCTTCTGTCCTAGGGAAAGCGTTAGTAAACCGGTTCGAAAATTTGAACGGTTTCATCTTCGGTCAGAAGGGGTAAAATGCGCTCCATGGCTTGCGCCCGTGCCTCGCTTTGGTGCCACTCCTTCCAGGCGCGAAGATCCCGCCATTTCGTGATCATCAGACGGCGGTCAGGGTGGCCGAGCTTTACGAGCGTCTCGCCACTTACAAAGCCACGTACACCCAGAGAGACTCGCATGGCCTCGCGGGCGGCCAACTCGTACTCTTCTTCCAGGCCGGGCATGATGCGTCGTTCGATGATAACTTTAACCATGTGTCTACTTCCTTACCAAGACCAGTTTCCTTGCCGAGACCAGTGATGACCGATACCTTGCCAGCGTTTGACGACACCTTGGATACTACAGGCCTCTACTGCCCGGAGCCCATTATGCTTATGCATAATAAAGTAAGGGATATGGACTCGGGGCAGACCTTGAAAGTGATTGCCACGGACCCGGCCACTACCCGCGATGTACCCAAGTTTTGCCAGTTCCTGGGCCATGAACTGCTGGCTCACCAGGAACATGAAGACGAATACCTTTACTTCATTCGTCTGGCCTAACGTTCAGCAAGCTGATCATCCAGCGCTTTCCATCCTTTAGTGTCTTGCATCGTTAGGCACGACCATCATGGCGAGCGCCTCAAGCGTTGCCGGATCCTCCTCTTGAATGCGGTTGGCGATATGGCGCTGAAAGAAGTAAACCGTTTGATGGCGTGTGTGAGCGTCGTATAAACACTCGTCACCCAGAATGATCGGCGTCATCCGTGCCTTCTCTTCATCGGCGAGTAGCGCTTCCACACGTCCATTGCTGTAAAGGCGCCAGCCAAATACCGGTTTCATGCACCACGGGGCGTCGGGATGGTTCATGCAAAGCGCATGGGTGCCCAGGGTGTCGGGCAGCTGCTGGATCAGCGTGACATCGGTGGAGGGTTCGTACTCGAAGTACTCAGCCGCCGCGTCAAGCTCGGCATGTTTATGTTCTGGCGGTGTATCGAAAATCTCTTCGGTTTCCGGATCGCGGTAGCCGATGAAATGGCCGTTCTCCTGGCTATTGAGCTCATTGCACGCGCTCAGACCATCCATCCAGGGCACCATACCGATGACCTCGCCGTCGCCGCGAAGCCCCCACGCCAGAATCGGCAGGCCATAGTAGGTGTCGGGACTCGCAGCGAGCTGGTAAACCATTTCGAGACCGTCAAGCTCTGGAGCCAGACGAATCACGCACTTTCGCGCCTGCTGACGCTGACGCGCGGTTTCCAGGTCGATGACCTGGGCAGAGTGGGGTGACTGGGGTTTACCCATGATGTCCCTCCTGGTGCTGCGTGGTCACGACATTGATAGGTTTTACCTACCGCGTAATTCAACCAATAGCACAGGTTGGGTTGAAGGTTAAGAGGTCTAAAGTATTTTTTAGTCGTCGCCTGGAGCAAAAGCGCAGGGTGAATAAAGCGTGCGAAGCGCCAGGTGCTCGAGCTGGGCGGTTTTGAACCGCTGCCAGGGCGCCTCAGCACTCTCTAGAGAGAGCCACTGGCGTTGGTAGTCGGTCACCGCAGGGGGCGGGTCAACCTGATGGGCCTCGATCAGCGCGTTGATTGCGACCAGCCAGCGGTAGGCGTTTCGTTCCAGCTCGTCAAGCCAGCCATGTTCCCAATGAGGAAGGCAGCGTCCGCTTTCGAGGTTTTCGGCCAGCAAGCCGTTGGCTTCACCAAGGCGCCTGGCGGCCAGCAACAGTGTGCGCATCGCCTCGGCGGTCGTGGGACGTGCCTGCAGGGTTTTTAAATGATTTTCAAGCTGGGAGGAGCTTGCCCGCCACTCGAGACTATAGGTCTGCTCGACCATTTGTTGAAGATAATCGAGCGCGCCAAGATCCTTTTGGATATCCGGAAGTGATCGCGCACTCC
The DNA here is from genome assembly GCF_968048975.1 of Vreelandella xerophytica. Next base: position 1,257,834 of record NZ_OZ309106.1, read on the forward strand.
AGGGATCGCTGGCCCGAGAGAAGCTTTTTTCCCACTCATCAGAATCGAACAGGGCATTCCAGCCCACAGCGGGTAACTGAGCGGTTTTGAGCTCGGTCAGGGTTTCCAGGCGCGCCCGGTCGTTCTCGCTGAGCGACTTGCTGGTATCGCCATTCACACACAGGCTTAGACGCTGCCACAGCTCGCGCTCGTACAGCCAGTGCTGACTGGGAGGCGCAACCCGGCCCAGCTGGTTGTTGCGCGCGGCCACCAGTGAAGTGATATCGCACACACGCAGCGCATAGATATTGAGCATGCTCTCGCGTACTTCGGGAATATCGATGAGCCGCTCGCGGCGGGGTACGAAGGCACCGATATTGTCAGGGGCACGGCGTTCGATCGGAGGGGCGTTCAGGGCGTCTTCGAGTTCCTGGTGATAGTCGACCCAGGCGGAATCGTCGGCGTTGCCGCACCCGGCCAGCAGGCCAAGCGAAAGCAGTGTCAGCAAGACCCTGATGAGAATGCGCTCCATAGACGCTCCTATCGGCTGATCCACTTCAACCGCCAGCCCAGCAGGACGGCGGCTGTGCTCAAGCCCGCGATCAGGCCCATCCAGTAACCGTGCACACCAAGTGGTCCGGTCAGTTCGCCGGCACCTTGTGTACCCAGCCAATGGCCGCCACCCAGCCCGACGATCCAATAGGAAAGTACGGTAATCACCATCACGATACGGGTATCCTTGTAGCCACGCAGGGCGCCGGCCAGGTTCACCTGCAGCGAATCCGAAAGCTGAAAGACGACTGCCAGCGAAATGATGCTCAGTGTCAGCGTCTGGATTTCCGGGTTGGCGGTATAAAGCGCAATCACGGGCCTTGCGCTCACCCATAAAAACGCACTGTTCAGCGCGGCCACCATCACGCTGATCGCAATCCCGTTCCACGCCACCCGGCGTGCGTGGTCAAGGCGTTTCTGGCCTAACGTATTGCCCACACGAACGGTCAGCGCCATGCTTAGCGATAAGGGCAGCATGAACAGAAGGGAGGTATAGCTTAACGCAATCTGGTGAGCGCCTACGGTCACTTCCCCAAGACTTGCCACGAAAAGCGCGATCAAGGTGAACAGCGTGACCTCGACAAAAATGGCCACCCCGATCGGCATGCCCACCACAATGAGCTCCGCGATACCCGGCCCTTGAGGGAGATGAAAGCGCTGCCAGAGCGAGACGTTTTGGTAGCTCCGGCCCCAGGTCGTGTAGTAGGCCATGGCAAATGCCATGGCCCACATGGAGACCGCCGTGGCGATGCCGCACCCAAGTGCACCTAACGCTGGAAGTTCGCTCAAGGGACTTGGAAGCCAAGACCCGAAGAGAGTGACCAGGCCATCACCGCCGTAGATCAGCACATAATTGCTGGGGATATTGATGGCCAAGCCTATGAGACTGATCCAGAGCGCCGGTCGGGTATGGTTCATCCCGTCGGAAAAGGCCCGGAGCGCCTGGAAAAGGGCAATGCCCGGCATACCGAAGGCAACGGCCCCCAGGTATGCACTGGATTCGGCAGCCACGTCCTCGGGCACGTTCATCAGTTCGAAAATCGGCATGACCGCAGTGCGCAGCAAAAGCGCGGCGATGATACCCAACGCCAGGCCCACCCAAAGCGCTTGATGCACCGCCCTGGGAATGTCCTGATTGCGCTGGCCGCCCAACAGATGCGCTACAATTGGCGTCAGTCCCATCAGCGTACCGGTCATGAAGAGCATCAGCGGCGTCCAGAGGCTTGCCCCCACCGAAACGGCGGCAAGCGAGGTGGCACTAAAGCGTCCGGTCATCATGGTGTCGACGACACCGATGGCGGCCTGGGCAAGCTGTGCCCCGAAGATGGGCAGCGCCAGTGTCACCAGCATGCGTGTTTCAGGCCAGTAGGTGGTTTTGATACGATGAGAAGCGGCGCCCACGGGAAGGCTCCTGTGACATGAGAGGGTCGATGAAAGGGCGCTAGCGTAGCAAACTCCGCTTGAATTTGCGCTTAAAGCCACATACCTCGAACCACACTCTTAAACCCTGACACAGATGTCCTGGCAGCGTGCCAAGGTGCCTTTGTCTTGATGATGAAAGCGAAGCGATAGTGACACATAACCCTGAGCGTTGGACGCTTGAAGATATCACGGCGCTGTTTGACGGCCTTTTTGCACATACCTACCACACCCGGCTGATCAAAGGGGGGGATGAACCTTTATACCTGCCATGGAATGCGCAGACGTCTTACCATCAGGTGATTTTCGCACGGGGCTTTTATGCCAGTGCGCTGCATGAAATCAGCCATTGGTGTATTGCCGGCGCCAGACGGCGAGAACAAGAAGATTATGGCTACTGGTATCTGCCCGATGGACGCAACAACGAGCAGCAGCAGGCGTTCGAACAGGCGGAGATCGCCCCGCAGGCGCTGGAATCACTTTTCACCCAGGCCTGCGGACGAGCATTTCACGTCAGCGTGGACAACCTCGGCGGCGATGTGGAGGTGGACCGCGAGACGTTTGCTTGTAAGGTGAACGAGCGCGCGAAGCGCTATCAGCGCGAGGGGCTGCCCCTGCGCGCCAACGCCTTACATGAGGCATTGACGGCGTTTTATCAGCGTAACGAACCTTTGGTCGCGGCCGTCGCCAAGGGCCGTAAAACCCTGAAGCGGGCGCCCGCAACGGCGAACGGCTAATCCGGCTCGGTCAAACGCTGATGCAGCGAGAGCATTACTTCAAGCTCGTGTTCCGGGCGCAAGGGTTCAAGGCCCAGTTCGCCGAAGGTTTCGCGCCGCTGACGATGCCATTCGCCGGGCGCAAGCGAAGGGTAGAGCACCGGCGCCGGGGCGAGTTCGACAAACGGATCCAGCCCGTAGGTATCAAACAGGCGCGCCAGTGCCGCCTCTTCATCGCCGTTATCGCTTGTGTAGAGCGTGGCGGAAAAGTGGTCGTTCTCGAGCTCGCGAATCACCTCGAGGGGGCTTACACCGAGGCTCTCGAGCTCTTCGATGCTGTAAGCGCCCAGAGCGTTGGTATCTTCCTTGATCCAGCTGTCGTCCGGCTGAATCAGCGTCTCCTTGACGCGCCCATCGGGCAGCGACCAGGCGATCGCCAGGGGCAGACCGTCATCGTCGCCGGTTTCAATGGCAATAAATCCCGGGTAATCAGCCAAATCAAGCCTCCTTCAAGGCGTTATCGAGTTGGAAAAAACGCTGCGCGGTGCGGGTGGTTTCAAGCCCCAGAGTGTCATCGCTGACGCCGTGCCATCTGGCTATCTCCGTGACGATCCAGGGCAGAAGCGCCGGCTCGTGGCGGCGGCCTTTAAGCTTGGCCGGCAGGTTGCGCGGCAGCAGATACGGGCAGTCGGTCTCGACCATCAGCCGGTTGAGTGGAATGTCCTTCACCAGTGGCTGTAGATGATGACCCCGGCGCTCGTCGCAGATCCAGCCGGTCAGGCCGATATGCAGGTCCAGATCCAGATAACCGTAAAGCGTGGCGGCATCGCCGGTGAAGCAGTGAATGACCGCCTGGCTGATATCGTCACGCCACGCTTTCAGAATCTCGCGCATGCGCGGGCCGGCATCCCGCTCGTGCAGGAAAAGTGGCAACCCGCTCTCGGCGGCGAGCCCGAGCTGGGCCTCGAAGGCTTTTTCCTGAGCCATGGGCGTGGAGACGTTGCGGTTGAAGTCGAGACCGCATTCGCCAACCGCCACCACGGCGGGTGCTTTATGCAGCGTTGCCATCTGCCGGGCAATATCCTGATTCCAGCGGCTGGCGTCATGGGGGTGGACGCCGGCGGTGGCGTAAAGCCCCGGAAAGCGCTCGGCCATGGCCATCGCCTGCTCGGCGTGGGCCACATCAGTGCCGGTGACGATCATGGTCGTCACGTTGGCGGCTCGCGCACGGGCAATTACCGCTTCCAGGTCGCGCTCGAAGCTTTCGTGGGTGAGGTTGGCGCCAATATCCACCAACGCCTCGCGAGGGCGAAACTGAAGCGCGTCGGGTAAAAACTCGTCTGTCGCCAATCTATGCTCACTTTTCATCGGTCATTTACGGTTATTGTA